>SBBC01000004.1 GCA_005239865.1 Candidatus Microgenomatus auricola | reverse complement strand
TTTGATTTTACCACCCCGGCGCGCCGCGCCACCCCTCCTCACTTGAGGAGGGGAGCCGGGAAAGGCAGGTGTGCATGAAAGACGAACTCTATCGCGAGACTATCCTTGATCATCACAACCCTGTACCACCCCCCGCGCACCAGTCGTCTTACGATTCCGGTGCGGGGTCGGGTACAGGGCGTGTCTCGGTACAACAATTTAGGCAAGACTATGACTGACGATCTCTACAAAGAAGTAATTTTAGATCACCATCGGAACCCTCGTCATTTTGGCACACTCAAAAAGCCGACGTACGAGGCGCATTTGGAAAACACGCTGTGCGGTGACGAGGTGACGATGCAGTTGAAAGTTGAGAAGGGAAAGGTGACGGATGTGGCGTTTTCCGGACGCGGGTGTGCGATCACAGTTGCGTCATCGTCGCTGTTGACCGACGCCGTACTGGGAAAGTCACTCGTTACCGTGAAAAAGTTGGGAACGAACGACATCGATAAACTCTTGGGCGTCAAAGTCGCTCCGGCGCGCGAGAAATGCGCCTATCTCGGATTGGAAACGCTGCAGGCCGCGCTGGCGGCGAAATCGTAATTTCCTGATCGTCTGCCCTTGACACGAGCATCGTGTTTTGCTATTGTGTTCGGTTATTTTTCGCTGTCTATGATTTTTCAACGAAGTATCATTGCCGCGGTTCTAGGTGGACTGCTGCTGACCCCCTTTTCTGTCCTCGCCGTCAGCACCAAAACGAGTCGGAAACCGTTACCGTACGGCGCGCCGGTTGAGCTGCGCGTTCCGCGGCTCGGCATCAAGGCAAAGGTCGAGAAAACCAGCATTGACCGTCAGGGCCAACTCGAGGCGCCGAAAAACCGGCAGCACGTCGGCTGGTACCGCCACGGCATCGCTCCCGGAGAACGCGGGAACGCCGTCATCGGCGGGCACGTTGATTCATACGAGGGGCCAGCGGTGTTCCGTAACCTCCATCGCCTTCGTCGCGGCGACACGGTCGAGGTCAAAAATGACTTCGGGCGGGTGTCGAGGTTCCGCGTGACCGGGGTTGGTACTTACGTCAACGGAGAATTGCCACTTCAGCGGGTGGTCGGCAAGAGCCGGGGGTTCAACCTCAATCTCTATACCTGCACCGGGAGTTTCGACCGCTCGGTCCGAAACTACAGCCATCGCGTGGTTGCGTTTACCAAACTGGTGAAATAAATTTTGGTTAGGGGGCGCGACCGCTATCGGTAGGTAGCGGCGACGGTTTCGTGCTACCATGAAGTACGACTAGACCATTTATCCACACGCCCATGGCATACCCAGAACGTCGGCAATTGCTCAATCAAGATTCGACCGCTCGTACCCTATGGTACATCATCCTTGTCGTGACGATCCTCAACACGATCTACGGAATCTACAGCGTCATTAGGTACTTTCAGAAAAACGGGGTTCCGGAGGGGGCCGAGGCGGCGGTCAACTTCACGGTCAGCGTTTTCATCCTGATCGTGCTTTTGCAAATCCTCTACATCTGGGGAATGGTGCGACTCGCGCGCTGGGTCAGGATCCTGATGTGGATCGGGTTTATCGGCTCGATCGTGACGTTTGACCTCTTCGGCGTCATCATTACCGGCTTCGCCCTCTTCAGTTATCTGCGCATTCTGAAAACGGTCTATCCCAAACCCAGCGGTCCCACGCCGGTGGGATAGGAGCGGCCGACCGGCGCAGCATGCTCTTCGTGCTGGCGCTTGTCATTTTTTAGTCGATGAGGTATGCTGTTTTCGGAGGAGCTTAGAACCCTGGCTTGAGTGACGGTTCTAGAACGACTTGCCAGAATGCACGAGCTGGTTCGGTTCGTAGGCAAGTTGGTAAACGGACGTGAACGTTCGTGACGACCGATTCCTTTCACAGCCCAACCTTCGGAGAACTCTCCGAGTCCGCCGTTATCAAGAAAATCCAGCAATTCATCAGCGCCGCGCGCGATTGCGACTACCGCTTGATCGTTGGCAGCGACTCGCTGCCGAGCAACGGCAACGGCAGCTATCTCGTGACCGCGATCGTGCTGCACCGCGTCGGCAACGGCGGAATTTACTTTTGGCAACGGCGAGTCCGGCGCGGTCTCCGGACGCTCCGCGACCGGATGTACGCCGAAGCACTGGCCTCGATCAGCATGGCCCAGCGGCTGGAGCGGGTGACGGCGATGCAGACGCTGGTGAAATCGAACCTCGAGATCCACGTGGATGTCGGTGAGGAAGGTCCGACCCGTGAGATGATCCACGAAATCGTCGGGATGATCGTGGGTTACGGCTATAACGCGAAAATCAAACCCGACTCCTTCGCCGCCTCAAAGGTGGCGGATCGGCATACGATTCCAGTACCGGCACTTGAGTTTGCGCCCGTTCTGACGAGAGAATAGTTACGGCAGCAGCTTCAGTGCATGCCACCAGGCCTCGATGTACTCCGGGCGCCGGTTTTGGTATTTGAGATAGTAGGCGTGCTCCCAGACGTCGAGGCCGATGACGGGAGCGTGGCTTTTGAGTACAGGTGAATCCTGATTGGGAAGTGAGTAGAGCTTGAACTTGCCCTTCTCGTCCCGCACCAGCCAGGCCCAGCCGCTGCCGAAGTGGGCCGCGGCCTTGTCGGTGAACTGCCGCTTGAATTCGGAGATCGAACCGAACGACTTTTCGATGTCAGTCACGAGCGCCTGGTCGATTTCTTTCCGCGGACCCATGATCGTCCAGAAGAGCGAGTGGTTGAGATGCCCGCCGCCGTGGTTGCGGATGGCTTTTTTGTCGGCCGCCGGAATACTCAACGTCGCCAGGTTTTTCATCAGATCGTCAAGCGGACGCTCGGCCAGTTCCGGGTGCCTGTCGAGCGCCGCGTTGAGCTTGTCAACGTATGTCTGGTGGTGCTTGGTGTGGTGGATTTCCATAGTCCGGCTATCGATGTGTGGCTCGAGCGCGTTGTAGGCGTAGGGGAGTGGAGGAAGGGTATGTTTCATTGGAGTGGAAGTTAGGAGTTAGAATGAGGGGGAGAATGATGGGGAGATGCAAGATTGAAGATGTAAGTTGACCACGGGTGATGGAGTGAGGACGGCAGGGAGATGCGCAGAGGCACGCCCGAGCGAAACTTCGCTGCGTTGACCCCAACCTTACTAGTATACACCACTTCGGTTGTGGAGCGGTAGAATTGACCCCGTTAGAAGGTCCTTCGAAAAAGCAAAGCGTTTGAACCACTCTTGAGAGGTTTACTCGCAGTCCTTCTAACGGGGTTGACGCGGATCTGAACCGTTTCTACAATACCTCTCCGAGCCAAAGAATCTCCAAGCGTGCACCGCCGAGTGGGGACGCTCGTTTCAGCTAAACGCAGAGGTGTCCCATGCGGCGATTCACGAGAGAAGCGCTCGGCCGGAAACTCCAGCATCTGCTGGCTCTATCCCCGGAGTCTCGTCCGCTGGTGACGATCTACAACGCGGCCGATAACCAGACATTTACCCAGCGGAAAATCGTGGCTGCGTATCCAGCGCCCTTTAACGGGCAGCGGGTGACGATCGTCACGGACGGGCCCGAGGGCGTCAGGGAATTTACGTGGACTTCAGAACGGCGGTTAGCGCGGCAAGGGGAAACGCCTCTGTCTGCGCTCGAGGACGGTTCTTGGTAACCGTCCTTCGAGTCTAACGACCCGCTGTTCTGCTTTTGAATCGGTGGGTCGTTTCTCTGGCATCAGTAAACCTTGACTTTTTTCGCCTATCATGCTAGACTGTTTTGTTTTGTGATACGCTGGATATCAGAACATGATCCATCGCCTTAAACACCATCTAAAGCGGCACGCCCACGTTGTGAAGCACCATCTTCACAATGCTTTCGTGCCGCATGAAGGCAATGACCACCGGCCGCACGCGCTGCGTCACCGGGCGCTGACCGCTTACGCCGTTGTCATCATCCTGCTGAAGGTGGTGGTCAGCGGGTTTTTGATTGTTTACCCCGGTCCCTCGGCGACGGCCAACCTGACGCCGACGAATATCATCCAATTGACCAACGCGGCGCGGCAGGACCGCAACCTCAAGCTCCTGAAGCAAAACTCGAAGCTGGCCAACGCAGCGCAGCTCAAAGCGCAGGACATGCTGACCAAAGGATACTTTGCGCACGTCAGTCCGGCCAACGTGACGCCGTGGTATTGGTTTAAGAAGGCTGGGTACGTCTATACGTCAGCAGGCGAGAACCTGGCGATGGATTTTGTGACCGCCGAGGATGTGACCGAGGCGTGGCTGGCCAGTCCCGGACACCGTAAAAATCTCCTCAATCAGAAATATGTCGACATCGGCGTGGCCGTGGCCTCGGGCAAAATTGACGGACTGTCGTCGACGGTCGTCGTTCAGTTTTTCGGCGCGCCGGCGCTCATGAAGCAGAAGCCAAAAGCGGTCGCCAAAGTGACACCGACCAAACCAGCGACCCCAACGCAACCCTCAACCGTGGCGGTCCAGACCCAAGCCCCGGCGCTCCCGCCGTCACCAGTGCTCGGCGAGACGAATGAGCCGCCACCATTGAAGCCGAAGCTCACCAGCCCCCAAGAGCTGGAGGTGCTGGCGACCGCGCGTCCTTGGATTGGTGGCGAGGCCCAAGCGGATAAGAAAATCTGGCTGTCTCATGACGGGAAACCGTTCGGAGAAACCGTCAGCGACAGCCAGGGGTACTTTCGATTTCAACCCGCGACCGACTTGCCTGACGGACCACATAATTTAACGGCGGTGGCGGTCGATGCAAACGGTTCGAGCGATCCCAGCGATCCGCTGGCGATCACGATCGATACGCAGCCGCCGTCCGCGTCGCTGGCCTCGACCGTCATTTTGCCGTCATTCGTCACGCCCCGCGCCTACTCCGTTTTCGGAAGGTTGCAAGGTGACGACGTGGCCGAAGCTCGCGTCAAGCTCGGGAGCCAGAGCCAATCGCTGGTGACCACGAGCGGACAGTTTTTTGCCGAACTCACGCCCCTACGCGGAGAAGAGGCAAACAGCCTGGAGGTCGAGCTCAAGGATGCAGTCGGAAACGTGTCAATCGTCCCGCTGGCCTCTTTGTCCTTCCTCGACGTTGAGGTGGCGACACCGTCAGCCGTCGGCTTCGCCGGTTTCGTGCCAAAGCTGCTGTTGTTCTCGCGGCATTTCTTCATCACCTTCTGGTTCCTGCTGCTTGTAGCGCTGGCGATCAACGTGCTGGTGAAATTCCGCATCCAGCACCGGCCGATGATCCTCTATAGTTTGCTGTTGATATACGGGTTGACGATTGTGATTATGACAACCTAGTCCTCGACTACCTCCCGGCTTCGCGGTAGAGGCTGGTCGGTCAAGGGAAGGTAGGCAGGATTGATTCCGTTAGAGCATCCGTTGTCATAGCCATTGAATAAGAACTCCATGATTTTACTCAAACCTAGACCGCGCTCTAACGGGATTGACTCCGGCAGAAGGGCTGCTACACTTGTAGTAGAGGTTTTGACCTATGTTTGAGCAGCGTTTTTCCCTTCTCGGTGAACTCGAACGGGCGATTATGGAGGTCGTCTGGACGCGGCAGGATGCGACCGTTCGGGACGTGGTCGAAGCGCTAAAACCGGCGCGTCGTCCCGCCTATACGACGGTCATGACCGTGATGAACCGTCTAGTCGAAAAGTCTCTCCTCCGGCGGAAACCGGCCGGTCAGTCGTATCGGTATATACCGACGAAATCGCGGGACGAATTTCTCGATCGGAGCTCCCGTCAAATCATCGAACGGGTGGTGAAATACTTTGGTGACGCGGCGATCGCCCGATTCATTGACGTCCTCGACGACGTTGACCCGCAGAAGGTGGCTGCCCTCCGGCGGAAGATCCGGGATGCGTCTTAGGTCATGACCGCCTCGCATCAAAATTTCGCGGGCCGCTCATTCCTCCTGATCGCGGGAACGGGTGCGATGCTGCTGTTGGCGGTGCTCGTGACTTTGGTGCAGGCGTGGCCGGTCGTGCGCGAGACCGCGCGCGCGTTCGGGACGGATCTGGCCGCAGCTTGCGGGTGCGGATCAGCCGCCGCCTTCAGCGCGACGAGCATGACGCTCGGGCTGGTGCTGTTCGCGTTGAGCGGCTGTCTCTTGCTGAGCGTTCTCTGGCGGGCGCTGGCACTGTGGTTGAAGACGCGAACCTTTAGCTTGTCATTTTCGGCTCGCGCACCGTCGGGAAAACTCCGGGCGGCAGCGAGCGAACTTGAGCTCAGCGGACGGGTCATGGAAATCAGCGGACGACCAGCCGACGTGTTCTGCGCCGGACTGTTCCGACCGCGGCTGTACGTTTCCAGCCGGGCGGTTGATGTTTTGACTGACGAAGAACTGCGGGCGGTGCTGGCGCATGAACGTATTCACCTGGAACGACGTGATCCGCTGCGGATGTTTGTCAGCGACGCGGTGATGTGGTTTATTCGCTTTCTTCCCGGGCTTCAGCGGATGCACGAGGAGTTCCGGGCAGGCCTTGAACTGGCAGCCGACGAAGCAGCGATCGAACGGCTCGGTAGCGTCCAGCATTTGAGCCGGGCGCTGCTGCGACTCTTACCATCGTCCCGCATCGCGACGAGGAGGGTGCCAGTCGGGGTGGCATACTTTGGCGCGACCGATCGTCGGATCGAGCACTTGCTGGGCGAACAGCGGCCGCCTTCTCGACGGATGTTCGTCGTCTTTGCGCTGGTTGGCTTCCTGGCGCTCATCGGCGCCGGATTAGGCGGTCTTCGCGTCCGGGCAATCGCGGCGTCGGCCGACCAGACCGCAATTGTGCAGTGCCGGCAGGTCCGGCCGGCCTGCGAGAAACCAAAGACGCTTTTCCCGACCTGGATGAGTACCGAGGTGACGCTGACGAGCGCGCGCTGACCCGGACCAAAAGCATGCCGCGTTCCCAGCCGCGCCCGTCGCCGTTTCGAATTGGTTTGTACGCGTCAGCTTCAGCCATCGCCGCGGCGGCGATCGTCGCCTGGTTGTTCAACCTCGGAAGTTCAGAGGGCGGTTCGGTAGTACCGACTGGGAGCGGCCTGCGTTCGTCGAGTCCTGCGCGCGACGTCTTTGAGCAACTCTACGAACTTGGCTGGCGGGCGGACGGCGCCGCTGGCAATACCGCGGTGACGGCGGTCTATTATTTTCCGCAACTTCGCACCGCGCTTTCAGACTACGGTGAACGGTCGTTCGTCCAGGCGCAAACCCTGAAAACACTCGAAACTGAAGACGACCCGTCGACCTTGCCGATCTTGATCGAGCTCGAAAGCCACGAATCGCTGCCATCGGATTTCGCCGTATCCAAACACGTCGCCGTCAGCGACGATGTCGGCAGCGCGTTCTCGGTGGTCCGCTGGGAATCGCTCCAGGACTTAAGCGCGCCGAAGAAGCTCATCGGCCTGTTGTGGTTGCGGAAGGTTGAGGGCGCCGCCGCATCGAACCGGCTGACCCTGACCTTGGCCGACATTCCGGGAAATATCCGCCCGACCACCTTCAGCTGGAACGCGGCCGCCTTGGAATTGGGGAACGACAGCGGCTAAGTAGACAGAGCGGTCCCAGCGTACGCGAGGAGCAGGATCGCGGTCAGCAGCGCAATCTGGAGAACGAGACCAAGGCGATAGGGAGCGTCGTGTGGCGTTTTAACGTGCATGAAATCGTGCCAGCGCTGGTGTTGATCAAGCAGCCGACTGACGATCGGAATCTGCCAGTTGAGATGGTTGAAGAGGCGCCGGATTCCCCACAGGACGTCCGGCAGCAGGCCGCTGACGCTTCCGCCGACGAGCTGGAGGCGCCAGGCCGGAGTGGCGGCGGAAAGCAGCATCGTTATGGCGATCGCGGCAATTGACAGATCGAGTCCGACGATCAGGGCAAAGCGTTTTCCGGTTGACCACCCCGGCGGCATGCGCATGTCGCCGTGCGGAACCGCGTCGAGGGCATAGTGACTGGCGATGCCGGCAATGACCATGAGTAGAGGGTGGGGGACCGCGCGGGCGATGAGAAAGCCGGTCACAGCATGGAGCGGAGAATACATGGCGTCAGATCGCGAGCTTCAAGAGGGCGACAATCAGCGTCGCCTGAACGGTCAATCCGACCATGAACGGAACGTCCCGACGGATGATCTCGTGATGGAGTAGGTTGTGGATCCAGTTTTGGACTCGCACCAGGTAACGGATGCCGGTCGGTTTGGTGGCGGCATAAAGCCAGCGGACGAGCCACAGCCAGCGAAAGCGCTGGTGAATGATGGGGAAGAAGTAGCTCAAGAAGTCCGGCAGGATCGCGCCCAGGATGCCGATAGTCAGGAGGTTGCCGTTCACCGCCTGGCTTCGCGTGGCTGCCCACATCGTCAGCCCGACCAGTGCGCCGAGGTCAGCGGCATTGATGAGCGCGACTCGTCGATATTGCTTTTGAACCCTCCACTCGTGATCGTGGTAGAGCGTTTCGTCGCCGTGCGGGATGAAGTCAAGGACGAAGTGCGAGGCGAACGATAAGCTGAAAACCGCGAGCGGGTCGTGGACGTAGTGACTGATGGCAATGCCGGCGGCGGCATGGGTGGTCAGGAACATGAGGACAGGTTTTAGGCATTAGGTTTTAGGTAGGGGAGTTAGGGGTTGCGGTATTTAGGGTGGACGTTGACATTGTACGGTGGTTTGCGGCGATTGCCTAGCAACGCGGTGGAACCTGGGACTACAGATTCAATTGGTTGACGCGAAAACCCAGAAAACAGAAAAGCAAAGCGGGACGTGCGGCGATCCGATAGGCTTCAGCGAGCCGAAAACCTACCGGCGGTGAGTAATCACCAGGCCGCGGTTTGAAGGTAACGTTCCAGTCGTCCGACCCAGGACAGAACGAGATACCCGAGCGGCAGTGACTTGACCCGCTCGGCTGGCGGTTGGAGAGACTCTTGCCGCCAGAACGAGCGGACGATGTTACGCAGTCGTAGCCAAGCAGTCGGCATGGCTTGCATTACTGCTGGTCGAGGGTGGGCGCGGAGATAGACAATCAGACGGATAAGGTTTGAAGCGCGGCGGTAGGCATTGCCGTTGTACCAGGCCTCGCCGGTATTCGTCACGGTCTCGTTGAGAAAATGGTTGACGGCTGATTCGTCCCAGGCCTCATCGATCAGGTACGGCGCAAGAATATTCACGGCCGCTTCAGGGCGTAAGAGATTTCGGTAGTAGAGCGCGGCGTAGGCGGCGAATTTCGCACCGCGTTGCGGATCTTCGGCTCGCTGGGCGAGTTGTTGTACCCATTGCGCCGACCACACCGGTTGATTGACTAGGTGGCTGGCGCGGAGCAGGGCGCGGGAAGCGAAGTAACGGCTGGCATCAGACGTATTTTCGCCTTCCGGCTTGGCGGTGACCAAGCGACGAGTGGTGACTGCGCTATCCCATTGGGCTGCGGCCCGGAATTTGTTGTAGCCGCGGAAAAAAGAAGAAACGACTTGTTCGCTGGGTACTGTGGATTCAACGCGGAGGTCGCTAATCCCTTCGACAGCCAGGACGTCTGCCGCTGCGCTCAAGCCTTCAGCCAATGACGACGAACCGTCATGGTCTGATTTAATGCTGCCGAGGAGCAGCGTGACGGTTGGATCGCGCCAGGCACTGGTCATGTAGCGATCGAAGTACGCCGCGAGCCGGCTGCGATGTTGCGGTTGACGAGCCAGGGTCATGAAGAAAATGGCGCGGAGTTTTGGCTGCGCTTGAATCAATAGATCGGACACCACGCCTGCCCGTGGGCCGGGGAAGACGTTGGCGAGCAGGCCCCAGAAGTGCCGGTACGGCCGGAGCGTCCGACTTTCCAGCAGGTAGTGAACTTTATCCGTCCGACTGAACCATTTGGTTGGCGTCCGGAGCAGCTGTTGGATTGCGGCCATGGTTTTTGGTCCAATTCGGAGCAATGGCGGGAGATTCATGTTCATGAGTTGTCCATAAACAAACAAGCGCTCGGCAGTTTCCGCGAGCGCATCCTCCAGTTCCGGCGTTGGGCGTCGGTCAAGGACTTCGGCCTGGGGGGTGGGGGTATACGACATGTCTTGAGGTTTTTGTCGCGTTTCTGTTAATCCAGGAGCATAGCACAAATGCCCAGGGAGGGCTTTGATAGAAAAGCAATATCGTTCGTTGACAGGACAAAGAAAGGAGGAGCTGAGAAGTAGAAGAAAGGGTCTCAGAGATCATCGGGTGATGATAGTCCACCGAGTACTTTGTGAACACCAAGGTGACGACAGGCCGAGTAGTGCAGCTGTTTGCCGCGGAATGGAAGGATGGAAAGGAGGGCAGAGTCATGGCGAGAGAGGTTGTAGCGCAGGGAAGGTTCTCCCTCACTGTCACAAAGCTAAATGGAGAATCCGAGAAGTGGGAATACGACGATCGCAAGGTAGAGATCGTTGATGGGAAGACGGTGATCACTAGGTACCACGGCAGTGGGCACAACACTGTGACAGTGCTGCCTGAGGGCGCAACGGTCACGGTGGACAGAACCTAGGACGAGGCGCTGGTTTGATCGGCCAGGGATGGCTATTGCATAGAAAACAATACGGTTCGTTGACAGAGAAAGGAGGAAAATCTCATGCCTGGTGGACCGCCAGGACGTCCATGGCCAAAACCAGGACCGCCGCCGCCTCCCACACCACCACCCACGCCACGCTAGGGGATGGCCAAAGTAGACGTTGTTTCCCTTACCCTCCACACGGACGTGGAGGGTTTTAATTTGCTATTAAAGTCATTAAACTTTGCAAAAGCCTGTCAGCCCTTGACCACCACCACCGGCCGGAGCCGCGCGACTTTGTGAGCTAGGCCGGCTCGCTGCACCACCTCGACGACGTCGTGGACGTCCTTGTAGGCCTGCGGCGCCTCTTCAGCCAGGCCGGCTTTTGAACCAGCCGCCACAGTAATGCCCTGGATTTTCAGCGTTGCCAGCAGCTTGTTCGGCTGGACTTCACGTTTGGCTTGGCTGCGCGACATCCGCCGGCCGGCGCCATGGCAGCTGGAACCGAACGATTCGGTCATGGCCTGCGACGTGCCGACCAGGACGTACGAGGCGGTGCCCATGCTGCCGGGGATGAGGACTGGTTGTCCGATCGGGCGGTAGACCGCGGGTACCTCGGGATGGCCGGCCGGGAAGGCCCGGGTCGCGCCTTTGCGGTGAACGAGGAGCTCGCGCAGCTGTCCGTCAACGTCGTAGGTTTCGAGCTTGGCAATGTTGTGCGCCACGTCGTAGACAATCGACAGGTTGGCTGATGGACCGAACACCGCTTGCCAGGCGCGGCGGGTTTCATCGGTGATGAGCTGGCGGTTAGCCCAGGCAAAGTTGGCAGCAGCGGCCATCGCCCCGAAGTACTGCTGTCCCTCTAGCGAAGCAAACGGCGCGCAAGCCAGCTCGCGGTCCAGGAGCTTGATGCCGTACTGCGGAGCGACCTTGAGCATGGTTCGGATGTAGTCAGTCGCAACCTGGTGGCCGAGACCGCGCGAGCCGCAGTGGATCAGGACCACGAGTTGTCCTGGTCGCAAGCCGAAGGCCGTAGCCGCCGGGGCGTGAAAAATCTCATCGACCACGTCGACCTCGACGAAGTGGTTGCCCGCGCCCATGGTGCCGAGCTGGTCGCGTCCGCGGCGTTTGGCCGTCGCCGAAACCGCAGTTGGATCAGCCTGCGGCAGCCGGCCAGATGATTCAATGTAGTTTGCGTCTTCAGGCTGGCCGTGTCCCTGCGCAAGCATCCAGGCCACGCCTTTGCGCAGCACGGCATCGAGCTCGCGATCAGTCAGCCGAAGGTGACCGCTGCGACCAACGCCAGACGGAACGTTTCGGAACAGGGCTTGGGCCAGCGACTGCGCCCGGTCAGTCAGGTCGGCTTCAAGTAGCTCGGACCGAAGCAAGCGGACGCCGCAGTTGATGTCGTAGCCAATGCCGCCCGGCGAGATAATGCCCGGCTCGCGGTCGAAGGCCGCCACCCCGCCAATTGGAAAGCCGTAGCCCTCGTGGACGTCAGGCATGACCAGGGCCGCCGCGACGATACCTGGCAAGGTGGCGACGTTGAGTATCTGTTCGACCGAGCGGTCACGCAGCACCTCGTCGAGCATGGCGCTGGTGGCGTAGACGCGGGCGGGCACGCGCATGCCGGCGCGGAGGGTGGTCGGCGCTTCCCACAGCCAGTCACTAATTTTTTTCAACTGCTGCTTGGTGAGCATCGTGGTGCCTAAATATCGAAGACGATGGTCGTTTGCCACTGGCCAGGCGCAATTTCGCGGACATCAGCTTCATGATAGGTGACCGCCTTGACGTCGCGCTGGAAGCCATCGGTGGGTGCGCCGAGGATCGTCAGTTCAGCTTGAGTTTCCGTCAGCCGCGTCCATGACGTTCCGCAGAAGACGGTACGGTCGAGGTAGGAGCGAGTCAGGACTTCGGAGAGCACGTCGATCAGCAGGGTCGTGACGTCGAGCGACGTAACCTTAAGCTGTTGACGTTTGGTGACGGCCGTGTCGGCACGACAGAAGCCCGGTTTCAGGATTTCAGCCAGGCCCTGAATCGCGCCGGTGAATAACTCAAGGAGCGAATCAGCTCTGACGTCGAGTCGGATGTCGGCGGTGTGGTCGGCGATATGGTGCGAGTGCATGCTATTCGTCCTCCGGGATGATTTCCAGGTAGCCCTGACGCGGTCGCCACGCGGTCACGGTATCGAAGGCCGCGCACCGCTGCTGCATCATTTTGATCATGGTTGAGGTGCGCGCTGGCGGAGCCTGTCGGGCCTGGAAATCGGCGATGATGGTCGGGTAGAGGCGCAGGCGCAGCAGCCGGCCGTGTTCAATGTCAACCATAAAAATAAACGATTCGTCGTTGCGTTGTATTTCATCGACCGCGTAATCATCAATGAAATCGCCGGTAGAATAGAGGATCGGCTTTTTTCGGTAGAGCTCGACGCCGCGGACTATGTGCGGCGAGTGGCCGACGACGATATCGGCACCGGCTTCGACGAGCGAGCGGCCGAACGCCACGTGCTCCGGCAGGGGATCATCGCCCCAGTTCGGTCCCCAGTGGAGTGAAGCAATGACCAAATCACCCGCCTGTTTAGCGCTGGTCACGCGCTCGAACAGCCGCCGGCCGCGCCGGTCGTCGATGGAGATTGGAAGATACTGCGTGCCGGGCGCATCAGTCGCTTCCCAAGCCGGTTCATTGTCAGTCGCGGCAAACAGGGCAATGTTCATGCCCGTGACCGTGAAGCGCGCCGGTTGCCGAGCTTCAGCCGCGTGACGGCCGGCGCCGGCGCGTTTAATCCCGGCCTGATCGAGATTATCTAACGTGTCCGTGAGTGCTTTCGGCCCGAAATCGAGGGTGTGGTTGTTGGCCAGCGTGACTGCGTCAATCTTGGCCGCCTTTAGAACGGCGACGTTCTTCGCGTCTGATCGGAAATGGAAGGCTTTGTGTTCGACGCTCCACGGTTCACCGCGGTCAGAGATGACGCATTCCAGGTTACATATTCGTGCGTCTGCCTGCCCCAGAATCCTCAACGTATTACCCCATGGGTACTCGGGCGGCGCGTGCTTGAGAAAATCGTTTACCAGCCGACCAAGCATGACGTCGCCGAGGAAGGCGAGGGTCATGGCGTTTTCGTCTCGCGTTTTTTCTTCAACAGGAACTCGTCGAGCGACAGCCACGGCGCGATCAATCGGACCTTCTCGAAGACAGCCTCGCGGTCAGTTTGCGAGGTGGCTGTGGCATACCGTTTTCGGAGCAAGGCAAGTTTACTCGCTCGGACGCGGCGTTCGTGGAGTTCGGTTTGGCGGTGGCCTCGGGACATAGGCTCATGCGGCAATATGTCATTGTACGGCGGTTAGGGCATTCCGACAACAAGCGTCCTTTGCAAAAAACAGGCTGGCGGAGCGCCGCCGATTTACAGATTGGTGCGGGAAATATCGCGAAATTCGAACGGATTTCTCCCTCGACGCGGCTCGGGACAGGTCGGGCGGCGGTTAAACCCGGAGTTTATCCTGACGTAGCTTCAGCGTAGGCGGGACAGCCCGGAAAAAGAAAAGGAATGTGTCACCTAACGTTTCGGCGTATGCGCTGCGGAACAACGTGGAGGGGCGTATACGCCGTGTTGTGCGCTGATGCATTTTTGCGTTATATCCTTGACAAGTTTGTCCGCCCGTGCTATCTTTCCTTGTCTTTTTAGACCGCGCCTCTTTGAGGTGTGAAACCGCACTTTGGGGGTGGAGCATGAAAGTTAAGAGCTTCGTGGTGGGAGTTGTCGAAGGAGTAGACCGTTCGATGAAGAGACTCGACGAGCAGGTCGAACAGCTCGGTGACGTGACCATCCACAGCGTGACCGACACAGTCTACTCGGCGGTGCTCAACCGTGCTGGCAGACCTCCTGATGAACTCATCGTTCGGGTGGTTGTCTACACCCCGAGGGTCTAACCAGGTGGTGCTACAACCCGCCCGTGCCCACTGACCAAGAGTCGGTGCAGCACGGGCGGGCAAACACTTTTCACCCAGAATGGTGTTTTTTATTTATCCCAAGTATTTATTAGGAAGAAGAAATGGGAAAACAATTTCATACAACGTTTGCGCGTAGATGAAGTCGGCTGGCCGCACTATGGTACAATTGCCTACCATCGGGCTGGCAGCCGATTTGTACTAAGCCGAGAGGCTTAAATAGAGCTTCTAGTGTATTGATTTTACCAGAAATATTACCGAAAAAACTAAAGACCTCCTCTACGCGCTGTTATATGATTTAATAATCCATTCTTTTCTCCGACCAAAGGAGAGAGCTTTTGAAATCAGGGTAATTTTTCTTTGTTAACAATAATAGACACTGGCGATCAAATGAAAAACCCCGGAAGGTACAGATGTCCTTGCGGGGCTTACGACCACGATGGTCGCTAAGGTGCGGGTGCTACTTCGGTAGCGAATCACGAAACCTCTGCGCGAGCGTGGTGAGGCCAAGTTCTGTTGCCCTGCGAATAGCCCAGTCACGGTCAGCAGGTTCGTTCTCTTCCAGCCCGTACTCGAAGATTGCTTCCAGCATATCCACGATCTGCGAGTTCGACAAGAAGGGTAGTGCGCGCTCGAAGCTCACCGGACCTCTCGCTTCTGACTTGAGTATCCGCTTGATCGCATCGTGTCGGTTGGGTGACTGTAGAATCTCTTCCAATTCGCGAAGCGGGTCGTCTTCCGTCATGGTGGAGCCTCTGTGTGGGATTGGATGGAACGAGTACAGTGAGACTATGGAATGATCGTCCGACCCCGTGATTGGGACAAGACATGGTGGTCGAGCGACAGAAGCACCCTAGCAGTTTGGTGGATGACGTCAATACCTCTTTCCGAATCCTCTAAATAAGTCAAAGAAAAATTACCCGATTTCTAATCCCGATGCAGAGAAACGAGGTCGGGAAAAGAATGGATTATTATTTCATACAACGTTCGCGCGTAGGCGAAGGTGCCGAAGCTACTTTTTTCGCTCTCGGTTCTCCAAATACCGTCTCAGCGCCTCTCGTGAACTTAGCCAGTTTCGTCCTTCTTTGTGGGCTTCAAGTTTGCCCTGCCGAGCCAAGAGATTAAGGTATTTTGCTGAGTATGGCGTTCCTTTAGCAAGTTGGGAGAGCGTGAAGGGCCTCTCTTTCACTTTGTGCGGCGCGAGCGTTTTCAGATACACGTCAAAAGATCGTTCAACAGATTGAGCGATAAAATTCACCAGCGGTGCGTATTGACCGGCGTCAGCTTTCGCGAGAACATTGTAGTATTTCTTTCGGTCCTGCTTCAGGATGATGGACAGCGGGTATCCGTTGCGCATGAGTATCAGGTTCATTGCCAATCGCGCTGTCCGGCCATTGCCGTCAAAAAACGGATGGATATATACAAGTTTATGGTGAAACATCGCCGATAACTCAACAATGTCCATTTTTTTATTTCTGCTCAGCCAGTAAATTGCCTCGTTTATCATTCTCGGAACTTCAAAAGCATCGGGCGGAGTATGTTTCGCCCCGGCAATGTATACGTTCGCGGTTCGATATTTCCCGGCCTGTTCCCTCTCGGTTTCCTGGACGATCAGCTGATGCAGCGAACGAATCAAGCGTTCCGAGATAGTGTGCCGCCTGTCCTTTTCAACCAGGTCATACAGGTATTCAAGCGCCGCATAGTGATCTTTGGCTTCGAGATGATCCTTGAGCGGCTTGCCCTTGACTGTGATGCCCTCGTTGATCACCAGAAACGTTTCCTTCAGTGTCAGGCTATTCCCTTCAATGGCGTTGGAATTGTACGTCATTTCCAGCCGGAATCGCTCCTGCAGCTTTTTGACTGCTGCCGACGGCAAAGGGCGGAGCTTGTCGAGCTGATCCTTTTTGGTCTTTAGACGGGCGGCAATGGTTTTGCTGAGATAGGTCATGTTGCTTAATATGGCATAAGTTGATATTTGTACTATACCATATTAACGAAAAAAGTGACATCGGCACCTTAGGCGCAGGCTTGCGGAGGAACGGAGCAAGCCGTAGCCGCATACGCGCTGTTGTACGAGGTTCTGATGTCTCAAAAAAAACAGTCGCGCGCTCACTTCCATTTTTTATATGACTCCATGGTAATTGGAATATCCAGCATGCTAAACAACCTCTTTGCTTTACCTAAAAGATCGTGCTCTTTTTCAGCCTCAAGTTGGCGGATTATTCCCATCGCTACGGCTATCCCATGAGGAATATTGAGTCTTAAATCTTCCTCTATCCTGTCAGAAAAATCGTGCCCACCTCGTAAGATTCTATGTGAGCCGTTTTCATTTTCTTCAACATCAATGTCGATGCAGATTTTCTTGAGGCTTGCAGTCCACAGAATTGCTTTTAAAAGCATGTTTTGTCAAAAAACATTCTTCGACCATTCTGCAAAAGAAAGTTATATAGTTTGGGACTCTGAAATAGACTATGTTTAATGATTTCAGAAAAACCAATACTGATTTGTTTCTTAGGTAGTGAAGAAAGAAAGCGCTTATCAAGAAACATTGCGTTGGGCTCGTAGAAGGATTTGTAGAAATGCTTATAGGCACGATTTTTCGTAATGAAATTAACTCGTACTTTGCCGCCAGCGCTGTCTGCCATAGCGAGGACCGTTGTTGGAAAGAGTATTAGGTTAGCTGAAAAGGCGTTCTGCTATATAAGCTCCTACATTGAGCAATAAGCTACCGCCAATAGTAACAAGTGTAAGATCGTGAGATTTTGAAAAGTTTTTCTTGATAAGTCTATCAAGAAACGGCTTCGTTTTGATTTTATTTTCTATCGGGGGAAGGATAAGCGGCTTGATCTTATTCTTTGAAAGGAACTTTCTCACAAATGGCTCTTTGCTGACAGAACGGTCAAGAATGAATTTGTGATTTCTTGTGGCTTTGTATATGTGAGCGTCTAAAAGTTTTTCAAGGGATAGAGGAGAAAAGACATACATTGAAATTTCTCTTGCGCGGGGATGAAATCTCGGTACATTAAAAAGAACTCCGACAGAATCTAAGTCATGGTTGGATAGCTTTGCGAATTTCTTATCGACTGGTTTAGATTTTCTTAGGATCTCTTTATAGAGTTTCATGCTTATTGCAGAAGTATTTACTAATTGCAGTGAGCGCGCGACATTCAATAATAGACATCAGAATTTCGTACAACATTTGCGCTTATCTGAAGTTCTCGTTAGAGAATTTGGGAATTTTTCGCAGGAAAATTCCAGATAAGCGCTGTCATCAGTCCCGAGCGTAAGCGAGAGCCCGAAGGGCGTGGTGCGACTGAAAGGAGCAAGTAGCGATGGCACAAATTTTAAGGGTGGGGGAAGGCAGTGCGTTTATAGTTCCAATTCCATTCCATCATAAGAAATAAACATATTTCTAGGAAGCAATTTTTGTAATTCTTCATGCGATTTTTCTGTCAAATGAGAGATGCTATGAAAAATCACCTTTTTAGCATTCAATCCACTAACAAAATCAAGAATTTGTTTTCCATGCAAATGGTCGGGGTCGGATTTTAAATCATTTTGCTCTGGTTTATTTGGAAACATTTCTTCAAAAAGATAGGTTCCATCAGCGATAACAATATCAGAATCTTTGACAAGTTCTAAAGATTTATTTGGCAATTTGTAATAATCGGCGAGATAAACTGCTTTTTTACCATTTTTCTCCAAAAGAAAACCAAAAGCATTGTTCAATTCATTTTCTTTTAGATCATTATCTCGCCCTTTCATATGGTAAAGAGGGATAGGTGTAACATTAATGCCAAATAAATCAAATTTTTCAAACGGCTTGACAACAATAACTTCTTTTGGAATGTGAGCAAAACCCTGGTCAAGCCATTCTTTTGTTTTTTGAGAGCAAAATAATTTTGGTTTTTTTCCTAAAACAAATTCTGCCCACGCATGAAGTTCTAATAAGCCATACATATGATCAAAGTGCCAGTGGCTTATTAGGAAATAATTAATATTCGGCAAATTAAATTTTGTGGATTGAATGCGTATGTCTGGACTTATTTCTATCAAAAATTGCCCTTTTTCTGTTTCAACTAAAATTTGCGGTCTTGTTCTATTATTTTTTGATTTTGGTTTCTTTGCAGATTCGCAAATTTTACATTTACAGAATGGAACTGGAATTCCTTCCCATGCACCAGAACCTAAAATTTTTAGCTTCATAGTTATCATAAAATTTTAGACATTTATTAAGTTATCGTAAAGCACTGCCTTCGGGGGCTGGATATAAGCCATCGCTATTGCTGATAACGTTTGCGCGTAGAGGAAGTCGGCTGACCGCACTGTGGTACACTCGCTCACCACGGGGCGGACAGCCGATTTGTTTTAAGTCGATAGGTTCAAACACACCTTCTAGTATATGTATATTATCAGAGATGTTACTGAAACTAAAGACCTCCTCTACGCGCTGTTGTACGATGTTGTTTTCCATTTCTAGTGACTTATCGATCCCGTCGCTGCGTTGACAGGTTTGCCTGCCTATGCTATTACAATATGTCTTATTGAACCGCGCCTCAAGTGAAGCGCGAACTGTTCCTTCGGACGGAGGTGGCGCATGAAAGTCAAAATCTTTGGAGTTGGCGTGCAAGAATCAGCTCAGGAAACGGACTCTCTCGAGGAATTCCTCGAAAAGCGGGTCAACGACTGGCTGAGTACTCGTCCCACCGTGAAGATCATCTTTGCCATGCAGTCTTCATGCATCGCAGCAGTTCTCGACAAGATCATCGGTGGGACCCAACTCACGATCTTCTACGAAGAGTGACCCACTGCGTTGAAAGCCTGCCCGTGTTTGCACTAACAAAGTGTCAAATGCGGGCAGGCAAATGCTTTTTTGCCATCTAATGGTGATTTTTATATCCTAAGTTTTGAGTGAGGAAATGGGAAAACAATTTCGTACAACGTCCGCGCGTATCTGTTGTTTGCTGGCTGTATACTACCGCGAAGCGGCACAGCCAGCAAATAACTACGAAGGCTCACCGTTTAGGGGAGCCGGAGCCAGATACGCGCTGTTAGCTGATGTTCCCCATTTATTTTTTCCCACCGCAGCGGGACGCGTACAAAAAACTTTTCAAATTTCTCTTAGGCATATGTGAAACACCCCAGCACTTTCGTACTGGGGTTGCCTGCTTTTGCCTGCAGGCGGAAGGGCTAAAGGTCATCCTCGAACAAGGACATCTTTGGTGAACATGAGCCAGTTCCCACTCGGTCCGATGTAACTCACCTTGGAGACTTCCCAAGACGAGGCATTTCCCAAGTTAGTCTCGGGATTCGGACCATCGAATACTGTTCCGATCAGTTCGACGGTAGCGCGGAGCTGACTACCAAGGTAGAAATGCACGGATCTTGCGAGCTTCCAATGCCCGTGTTCTTCCTGGGTGAATTCCACCCGCTGTGTCCGTCTGATCGGCGAGGCTTTGATCCGGTCGAAGAAAAAGCCAGTCACCGTGCCCCACGCGAAACTTTCCAGTTTCTTGACTACTGGATCGGAGTGTTTAGGATCACGGTCCCAACCCTCGACCCAGGTGTAGATCTCTCCGCGACGGATATTCTCAAGGAAGAAGATAGCTGCGCGGATGCTCGCGCTGAACTTGAGCTCCATGATGTGGCTCCTTTCTGCCCGCATGGGGCACCGAGGCTTGCGTAGGCATGGAGTACCTTTGCAAGCGAGAGGAAGCTACCACGGAGTTTCCGCGGCAACAATCAAGGCACGGCTTAATACTTAATACGCTGATTGCTGCCGCGGATATCAAAGAACGTCAAACGTGGCAGTATAAGGTATTTATTTAGTTTTGTCAAGACCAAATGCCGCGACGAGAAATGCTGTTATTAAGAAAGAAATTTGAAAAAGTTTTTTGTACGCACCGGGCGATAGCCCGGAAAAATAAAAGGGGAATTTCAGCTAACGTTTGCGCGTCATACGCCGAACCCATTTGGCGTATACGCGCTGTTGTGTGAAGTGACGCTTGTTTATGTAAGACGAACAGGGAGACGAGATTCATTACGCCGGAGAGTCCCGGTTTTGATGGATCTCGTTCCCTGTCCAAGAGCAATTCGGTTAGTTACCCACCTCACTTTCGGGAGGAGCTTACAGGTACCGACGGCTGCGAACGAGAACGTGGCAGAAGGACGGGCAGTGGTCTGTTCCGACACGTAGCAACGTCGGTGGTGACGTTCCTTCAGGCCGAGTGAGCTCGAGCCAGGCAGTCCTACTTTGCGCCTGTCCTTCCTTGACCAGGTATGGCCGGCCGCCGATCGCTACGAGCGGGAGGAGTAAACTGTACGCCGTTCCATCATCTGGCAGCCATTCCCCACACAACAGGCTCATCTCGGTGGGGGTTGCGGGAATGAGTTCCCCGGGTTTAGCCGGACCAAGGCCAGACGTTCGAAGGTACCGAACAATCTGTTTCGGCGACCAGTGAGCTTGATTCTTGGTATTCAGACACGCCGCGTAGTAGAACCATCGGCCGTGTGAGCTCCGACGTGTCATTCGCTCTTTCAGGCAAAAGACCTCGCGCTCAACTAGGTGCGGTACCCAGGCGGGATCACGCTGACGCATCGACAGAGACAGAGCCTGCACTGGATCAGCCAGCGTTGCAGGGAAATCAGCTACACGGCAGATCTCCCATGGGTGGCTGTGCCCGTTGCCGGAGTCGAAACCGTAGAGGCTAAGGCCGACGGGCGGGTTCAATGGCTCGTTCACCGCGACAAACGTCCGGTGGTTATCAAGCGCCTCCATTGGATTCCTCACTTTCGGTTGACTTCGGAAACAGCGTGTCAGTGGGCGACTGTAAAGGTGCGGAAACCCTCCCGTTGCGATGGGACTATCCTATATTGACTTCCAACATGGCGTCAACTAAGTGAACAGGAAACAAGCGTCATTTCACACAACGTTTCGGGCTAGCCGAAGTTGCGAGTGAGCGTCGCGGTATAATTTTTAACCGCGTAAGTGAACGAGCAATTTAGGTGAGCAAAAAAGTTATTCA
>SBBC01000044.1 GCA_005239865.1 Candidatus Microgenomatus auricola | reverse complement strand
TGGATACCAAAAGTTACTTCCGGGGTTTCTACCGAATACCGACAGTGCAACTGCAGAGATCTCGCTGTTTATTCCGGCCGTACCTAATTCAACTTCGACCCTGACGCTTCGGAGTAGCACAGATGAAAAAACCTGGACCATCCTCAAAATATTCTCGGTTGCCGAAACAACGGTCGGTACCGTCAAGCTGCCACTCCAGAATGTTGAGCCGTCGTCCTTCTCAAGACTTCAACTTCGTTTGACGTCCGAGTTCGAACCAACCGAGGACGTCCGTGCCTGGGTTGACGTTCTGGCAGTTCGGGTCAGTGGTACGATAGCGCCGCAACCGTCGGCAAAAGCTGTTCAGAAACAACCGGATGAGACAAAAACCAGAAAAGCGCTTGATGAATTGGTGGCCTTCTCGAAAGAAGCATACAAGTCAGCCGAGCACCCGCTGGTGACCGTCCCGAAAACGCACGTTTCGCAATTTCTTTTCTTCAAGAAACGGCCGGTCGAGTGGAAGCTTGAGCAGGTTGAGCTGATCGACAACCAGGGTCAGCGCCGCCAACCGACGTTCAGCACTCACGAAATACGTGACGGCGCCTCGGTCAATACGCAGCTGAACATCAATCCCGGAGGTTTGCGCGCCGGCAAGTACCGCGTGCGGGTGGCCATGACAAACTCTGAAGGTGGACAGGCGGCGATTGAAAAGGAGTTTCTGTGGGGTGTCGTCGCCCTGAACGTTACCCACGCCGTGGCCCGGCCGGGCAATGAACAGGTAGTCGGTATGGCTGTGCTTGACGATGAAGGCCGGACCATTTGCGACGCTGGCCTGGAACTGACGGTGACCGAACCAAAGGGTAGGAAGAAAAGGTTTTCAACGGCGGCCGGGACGGTTGAGCGGAGCGGCGTCTGCGTAGACAAAGGGGTGACTAATTTGCCAGACTACTTCGTCAAATTCAAGGCGCAGCAGGAAGGCCTGTATCATCTACGACTGGAAGCTAAAACGCACGCTGGTGTACGAGGGTACGAAGATACTTTCCAAGTTGATCCGAGTATCTCCTTTGACGTGGACCGCTACGACTTCCCCACGCGCATCTACCCGCTAGCCGAATACCCAGTCCGGTTGGCGATTACCCCAACGCAGGATTATTCCGGACTAGTCCGCGAAGAAGTGCCGAGTGATTTCGACATCAGTCAAATCGGCGATGCGCGGTTAGTACCGTCGACCGACGAACGAGAAAAAAAGTTTATCGAGTGGGCCGTCGATTGGAAGAAAGATCAGACCTATTTCTTGAGTTACACGTTCGACGCCCCTGATGTTTCGCCAGCCCTGTTTCACCTCGGCCCACTACGCATCTTCTCCAACACTTTAAGCGGCAATGACTTCATCGAACCACGGCAGTGGCAGCTCGCTTCAGACGAAGCAGGTTCAGGCGCTCACCAACGCCTGTGGATGACTGGTTTTGAAAATAACACGACTACCGCCGATGTCGAGTACACCGCCAACGTCGGTTCGCCGGTCATTCAAACCACCACCGTTCGCTCCGGCACCTACGCGGTCCAAGCGAACGTTTCGGCCACCACCGCCGGTATCAGCTACAATTTTTCATCAGCCAACAACGCCGCCGGCTACTATTTTCGGGAGTACGTTCGATTCACGACCGTGCCAGACGCCAACACCTTGATCATGGCCATCCGCGATTCTACCCCGACCAACCAAGCCAGTATCCGGTACGACAACGTCAACAACACGCTGGAGCTCTGGAACGAAGAGGACAGCGCGCAAATCGGTTCTGATTCGGCCGCGGTCACCACCGGAACGTGGTATCGGCTAGAGATGCGGGTGGATTTCGGCACCGCCGGTTCGGGCAACACCATTGTCACGGCCCGATTGGACGGGACCGAGTTTGCCACCTCCACCACCGTCAACTGGGACAACGGCGTCATGACCATTCAAGGCGGGATCATCACCACCAACGCCACGGCCAATATGTTCATTGACGATGTGGCAATTAATGCCGCTTCGACCCTCTCGGCGGCTGGCGAGGGTTATCCCGGTGACGGAAAAATTATTTACCTCCGGCCGAATGGGAACGGGACGAATACTGCCTGGACCAATGACTATCTGAACGTCGACGAGGTAACCCCGAATGACGCTACTGATGTCATTACTTGCTCGGCCAGCCAAACCGAAGACTATACCCTGACCGACGCGACCGCTAACGGCCTGGCCGTCAACGACACCGTCAAGTTGGCAGTCGCCTTTGCTCGTTTTAGTGTGGCTGGCACGCTCGGTGCTAATTATGGCGTGGTGCTTGGCGACGGCACCACCTTCGATACCGCCACGCGAGTGGTGAGCACGACGGATGCGACGTACTTCACCATTGATGATACGGTGCCGCGAAATCCGACTACATCTAACCCCCTTTCAGGCAATGTTTCCCAAGGTATGGTTTCTTACGATAAACCAGGGACCGATACTGATCCTTGGACCCCGACGGACCTTGACGGCGCGCAAGTGCGGATTGACACCACTGACTGCAGCCCAGTGGTCAGCATCAGCACGGTCTGGGTTGAAGTCGAGTACGTCCCGGCCAGCGGTGGACGGCTCTATTCAAGCGGCTTTGAACTCCAGTCAACAACGGCTGACCTCGAGTACACCGCCAACGTCAACACGCCAACCATCAGCACCACTACGGTTCGCTCCGGGGCCGCCTCTTTGCGGGCCAATCCCTCGGCCTCGACGCAGGGCATGAGTTACAATTTCCGGTCAGCCGATGACGCCACGGATACATATTTTAGATCGTACATCCGCTTCACCACCCTGCCGAATGCCAATACCCTGCTGATGTCCATTCGCGATTCAGGCGCGACGGACCAAGCCAGCATCCGGTACGACAACGTCAACAACACGCTGGAGCTGTGGAACGAAGAGGACAGCGTGCAAATAGGCTCTGATTCAGCCGAGGTCACGACCGGAGTGTGGTACCGGGTGGAAATGCGGGTTGACTTCGGCACAGCCGCTACCGGTGATACAACAGTCGCGGGAGTGCTCGACGGCACCTCTTTCTCCTCCTCAACCACAATCAACTGGGCGAATGGGATCATGACGCTCCAGTTGGGGATTATTACGACCAACGCCACGGCCGACGTCTTTTTTGATGACGTGGCCATTAACCAAAACGCCGGCACAGTCCAAAACGGCTACCCCGGAGCTGGCCAGATCGTCCACCTGCGACCGAATGCGAACGGCGATACAAACGCCTGGGCGGTGAACGTCGCTGGCTGTACCACCACCGACTACACCTGCGTTGATGAGGTCACGCCGAATGACGCAACCGACGTCGTCGGCAGCTCCACCCAAAACCAGATTGAGGAGTACAACCTCGACAGCACGGCCACAGCTGGTATCCCCTCCACCGCCACCATCAGCCTGACCCAGGTCGGCATCCGCTTCAACAATTCGGAGGCCACCCTCTCGGCCGTCAAGCTTCGCCTCAAGGATGCCGCCAGCGCCTTGCCGATCGAGAGCTACTACGTTGATGATACGACGCTTTCGACCTACTTCACCAACAACGAAACTGCGCCTCGGAACTACATGCTGACGGCCTACACCCGCCCGCACCTGACCACCGCCTGGACCAACACTGACCTTGATGCTGCGCAAATCGGTGTCCGCCTCGGGGTTGACGGCAGTACCAATAACTTCGGCGTCACGGCAATGTGGCTGGTGGTTGAGTATACCCAGCCGACCATCAGCATTGCCGGCTCTTGTGACCAGTTCGACCAGACTACTGATTGTACGAATGATACCTCGAACGCCATTCGGGTGGCCGTTAACGGCACGCTCCAAACGCGGGCGGACGCGACGGTCGACGGAGCCTGGTTGATTACCGAGGTCAACACGCCAACGGCCAACGATGTGATTACTGTTTTCATTGATGCCAACGCTGACAACAATGAAGCGGTCGGTGTCGGCGTCTACGACGGAGCTGGCAACATCAGCGGCCTAGTCCTGTTTCAACGTCACCTGACTATCGGCTCGGCTGATAATCAAACCCTGACGAATACCAGTTTGTCGCAATACGATAATTCCGTGTCCGGCGACGAGGACATTTTCTTCGATGTAAGCGCCGGCGACGATCTGACGGTTGATTCGGTCGGTTCGTATACGGATGAGGAACTGTACGTGGTGACTGGCAACACGTTCCGGCCAGCTTCCGGCGGAGGCGCAGACGTGACTACCCAGAGCGTTGAGTTGGTCGGAACGTGGACCGCCGACAGCAACGCCATCAACGTGGCCGGCGACTGGGTCAACAGCGGTACATTTACAGCCAATACCAGCACGGTTACGCTCAACGGTACGGCCGCGCAAGCCGTGACCACCAACGGCCAGGCCTACAACGCCTTGACCCTCAATAACACTGGTGCCGACGGCTCAACTGATAATGTGACCATCACCGGCGCGCTTGATGTGGACGGAGATTTGACGATCACCAACGGCGATTTAGTGCTGACTAACAACGGCAACATCAACACGGCCGGGGGAGTCACCATCGGTTCGTCGGCGTTTGTGACCAAGGGCACTGGAACGTGGACCTTTGATGGCACGACCGCCAAAACATATACTGACAATACTGCCACCCCGCAAAATATCGGGGCGGTGACGTTTAACAAAACCAGCGGGGTCGGCGCCAATGACAAGGTTACCCTGGCATCTTCAATGACGGTCGACACCGCCACCATCGCGACTGGCGACACGCTTGATCTGGCCGCGAGCGGCTACACCCTGACCTTGGCGAATGCCGGCGCCACAGCCACGGTCCTGACCGTGACCGGCACCTTGACGATTGGCACGTCAACCATTAAATACACGGCCACCAACTCGGCAGGAAACATCACGGTCAACGCCTTGAGTTACAGCTCACTCAACCTCGGGCCCAGCAGTGCCGAGACATATGATGTGGCAGCCAACCAGTCTGCCTCGGGCACTGTGACGGTCGATACTAATGCGACCATGAGCATCGCGACTGGCGTAACCTTTACCCATTCCGGCGCCACCCTGACGCTAAACGGCACGATCTCCGGGGCCGGAACATATACGTACCAATCGGCCACGACTTTTCCCACTGGCGGCACGATTTCTTCGATTCTGCGGATGGATAGCACGAACAACGATCAGACATTGGGCGGCACGCGGACCTATGGTGGTTTGGTCGAGGCCTACAACAATTCCACCACCAACCGCACGCTGACGCTCGGCAGTGGTGCCTCACAAACGTTGACCTTCTCCGGCGCCTTCAACCCGCGCGCTGACAACAACGGTGATGTTTTCGTTGAGGGCGGAACCTATAACCCGACGGTAAACATTACCGGCAACTTGGACTTCACCGGTACGGGTAATGGCACCGAGGTGTTGGCCGCTGGCGACGGCACCTGGACCGTGTCCGGCGACGTGAATTTTACCGATGGTATTTTCGGGCCGCAAATCGCAAACCTGAGTCCGATCTGGGACGATTCCGCCCGATACAACCGTTCGTTATCCTTTGGTCCTTGCGTTCAAACTGATACCTACTCCTGTACCGGTACGACCACCAATACTTTCGGGGCGAATACGAATGGTCTTTTTTGCGATGTTGACGGCATAGAAATCCACGATGATTACCGTATCGGCATTGAATACAACCCGACTGGTATCAACGACTCAGCCACAATTCTTCAAGCACAGCTTAATCCGTACGTCAGCACGGCCATCGTTGGCTCAAATGTCAACTTCGGCCGATCATCGGCCGACGACTTGCAGGCGGAAAACTGCACGATCAGCACTGGTACCTACTCAAAAATCGGCGGCTCGGAGTACTTGAGCAGTAGCAATGTGTTGGGATCGACCGGAACGAAGATCATCGACCTCGGAGCGACCGCAGTCTCCGACATCGACTCCCGGAAGACCGGTTCTACCGCGCGTCTGTCGATTGGCATCAATGCCCCGACGGAAGGCAGCGTGCTTGGGCTGTTGAATTCCGATACCGCCACTTCGAATACACCCATCCTCCGCGTTGGCTACGTCGTCAATACCACCAGCACCTTGGTGATGAACGGTACCACCAAGACCCTGACCTCGGCTGGCAACACCCTCTACAACCTGACCTTGTCTGGCACCATCACTTTAGCCAATGCCACTCACACTGTTGCCGGCAACTTCAGCATGGCTGGAGGGACGATCACCCAAGGCACCTCGACCGTGGTGATGTCTGGCGCTGGAAAAACACTGACCGGTGCTGGCCAGACCTTGAACAACCTGACGATTGATCCGCAAGCAGCCGGTACCGTGACCTTGGCTGACAGCGGCGTGGCCACCGACCTGACCGCCGCTGGTACTGTGAACGTGGCGAGCGGTGATACGCTGTCGATTGCCAGCAGCGCATTCTTGCTGCACAGCGGTTCGACGTTGACGTTGAGCGGTACAATTTCTGGTGCTGGAACCTATGTCTATCAATCAACAACGGCGTTCCCGACTACCGGGACGATGTCATCGCTCTTGCGAATGGACGCTACCAACAATAACCAAACGTTAAGCGCCCGGACGTATGGCGGAGCGGTTGAACTGTACAATAACTCCTCGGCCGCTGCCCGGACGATTACCGCTGGCACGGCTGGGTCGCAAACACTGACGTTCTCATCTGATCTGACAATGAACGCGGCGAACACGCAGAATTTGACGCTGCAAGGCGCAACCTGGGACCCGACCGTCACCATCACCGGCAAGTTCGACTTCACCGGCGGGGGATCAGGTACAGAAATCGTGACTGCGCCAGACGTGGCTAAGACCTGGACCGTCAGCGGTGAGGTTAACTTGGCTGACGGCACGTGGACAGCCAGCGCCGAGACGCTGAAGATGGACGGCACGGCTAACCTCGGCGGCGGCGGCAACACCGTCAAGAACCTGACCATTGATGGCAATGGGAATACCGTCACCGCGACAGGTACGGACATCACCGTTTCCGGCACGCTGACGATCGGCGGCGCTGCCGACGGGAATAACGATACGTTATCGATTGCCTCGGGTCGGACGGCCACGTCTGGTACCGCCGGAACGGTCACGTTCGTGGCCAGCGGGACTGATACGATTTCCGGTTCAGGTACGCTGACCGTTCAGAACTCCAACCTCGACACTGACGGCACGTTGTCGTCCGTCGTGCGCTTCGACAGTACCAACGGTGACGTCACTATGCCGGCCCGGACCTACGGCGGCGCGGTTGAGGCTTACAACGGCCATGCCTCAACTGCTCGGGTCGTTACCATGGGCGCGACCACGACGCAGACTCTTCAGAGCAGTCTGACCGTCATTTCCAACAGCGGCGGTAGTATCACCTTAGCTGGCGCCACGAACAACCCGACCGTCAACCTGACCGGAAACCTGACCTACACCAAGAACAGTACTGGAACGGTGACGGTGACGTCGGGTACAGGCACCTGGACAGTCAGCGGAGATGTCAATTTCACCAACGGCACCTACACCGCCGCCAGCGGCAACACGCTGGTGATGAACGGCACCACTAAGACACTGACTAGCGCTAGTCAGACCCTCCAAAATCTAACCTTGTCCGGCTCAATCACGTTGGCGAATGCAACGCACACCGTGGCAGCTAATTTCAGCATGGCTGGCGGGACGATTACGGCTGGGACGTCGACGATGACCATGACCGGTACATCGAATACGCTGACCGGTGGCGGCAATACGTTGAATAATCTCACCATTGATCCTTCGTCAGCCGGAACGATTACGCTGCAAACGTCCGATCTGACCGTCTCCGGCACCTTGCTCGTGGAAACAGGGGATACGTTGTCGCTGAACGTCAGCCGGTCCTTGACCCATACCGGCGGGACACTGACGCTCAACGGTACAATTTCCGGCAGCGGGACATTGGTGATAACCGATACGTCGCCAGGACCAGGTGCAGTCGGCGGAAGTACACTGTCTTCCGGCGTCCGTTTTGATGCCAGCAACGCTAACATCGCTTCGACCACGCTTGATGCCAGAACGTACGGCGGAGCAGTTGAACTGTACACGAATGCCGCTGGCAGTCCGAGTCGGACGATCACGTTCCCGACCGGAACTTTCGTCTTTTCTTCGACGCTGACGACGAATCGTGCCAACACCGGCACCATCACGGTTGATGCCGATGCCAGCGATCCGACCATCACGGTCAGCAGTACCCTGACGATTGGGGCGAATACCACCTTTTCCGCCAGCGCCACTGGAGCATTCAACGTCAATGGTAACTACACGAACAACGGGACGTTTTCTGATAACTTGGGAACGGTGACCTTGGCCGGTTCATCACAGCAAACACTCTCTGGCACGATGACCAGCACCTCAAACGATTTCTATAACTTGACCGTCACCAACAGTTCAGGTAGCGATCCGGACAGCTCGCCGTCGGTCATCTTCGCTGCGGCTGCGGACACGGCTGGGACGTTTACGGCAGCCACGGCCAACGTGAAGCTTCGATTCAACGCCGGTTCAACCTACGCCTTTACGGCGATCAATTTAAACGGGCAAGCCACGTCTAGCCGCGTCAAGCTCCGCAGCTCAACCGGCGGTACGCAGTTTAACTTCAATGCCGGCGCTGGCAGCCGGGCCGTCTCGAACACCGAGGTCAAGGATTCAAGCGCTTGCGGTTCAAGCGGTGGCTCAATTGACGCTTCTGACGGCACGAACTTTGATGCGGGCAACAACTCGTGTTGGACCATCCACACAATTTCGTTCTCGGTCTCGGATAATGCGATTGGGTTTGGCAGCTTGTCAGTCTCGACTGGTCGCTGGGCCACCGGAGACGAACTCGGTCAAAACGCCGATAACGGCGCTGGCCTTCCAACCGCGGCTCATACCCTAAGTGTCGCTACCAGCGGCACCAGCGGCTACGTCGTGACCTACAACGGCGCCACACTCACCAGCGGTTCAAATACCATTTCCGCAGCCACCATCTCCCCGGCTGACGACGACGGTACGCCAGGCGGTGAGCAGTTTGCGCTAAGTGCCAGCACGAGTGGAAACGCCTCGATCACCAGCGGATACCTTCGTGGCGATCCGAGTGTATGGAACTTCGTGCCGAGCACCACCACGACCCTGGTCTCCGAATCAGTGGCCACGGCGACTGAAACCATTAGCTTGAGTTACCTGGCGAACATCGCGAACATCACCGAAGCTGGCACTTACTCAACGACGATTACCTACGTTATGACGGCCACGTACTAGTTGAATTCCCTGGCTGGGCTATTGACGGAGTGTTCGTTCCGTGGTATACTCTAACTAGGAAGTAAAACAAAATCATTGTCGTTAAAGAGGCAATTTATGCAAAACCGAAGAAAAACCGTCAGTGTGTCCACCGTTCGTCGGCGGATGCGTTTGTCGATGGCTGTGGCCGCGCTTTTTTCGTTACTTCTGTTGAGCTATCCGACGTCAATGGCGCAGGCCGCCGCGGTGACTAGCTTGCGGGACACCCTCTCGCGATTGAAAGCTAGCACGCTCGCCAACCACACGGTTGAATTCGTCACCCCCACTGGCGTTGACGCTTCGACCGACACGATCACCCTGACTTTCCAAACCTTCACTATGGGTACCTTCGCCGTCGCCAACGTCGACCTGGCCGTGGATAACGATAGCGGTTGCAATGGCCCATGGACCGATAAAACATTAGCGGCGGCGGCGGCGGCCGGCACGTGGGGAGCGGCTCAGGCTGGCCAGGTCATTACCCTGACCGCGCCGACCGATGCGGCTTCCGGTGAAATTGCGGCCAGCCGTTGCGTCCAAATCGAAATTGGTTCAAACGCCACCAATCAAGCCGCGGGCTCAACGCAAATTACCAACCCCGCGGCTGGCGCGTACACGGTAACCATCGGCGGTGCTTTCGGTGACTCGGGTACCTTAACGGTGCGGGTTATCGCTGACGAGCAAGTGGCAGTGACCGCGACAGTCGACCCAACCCTGACGTTCACGGTTGACGATAATGCGATCGGATTCGGTACCTTGTCGACATCAACCGGCCGATGGGCCACGGCCGACGCCACCGGCGGCAATGCTTCAGCCGGATCAACGCCGACTGCGGCCAATGTCTTGACGGTGGCTACCAATGCGCAGAGCGGCTACGCCATTACGTATAACGGCGCTACTATGACCAGCGGCTCGAACACCATTGGCGTGGCTTCGATTACGAGTGACAGCGATGGCACGCCCGGCTCCGAGCAGTTCGCCATCAGCGCGAGCACCGATGGCAATGCTACCATCGCCTCCGGGTACGCCCGGGGAGCGAACAGCTCCTGGAATTTCGTGGCTGGCACGACCACCACGCTGGTCTCGGAAACAATCGCCACTGCCACCGAGACGATCAGCGTCAGTTACCTGGCGAACATCGCCAACGTCACCGAAGCTGGCAGCTACTCAACCACTATCACCTACATAGCCACGGCGGTGTTTTAACCACGACCTAAGGCGCGAGGGGATTCAGGCATGAACATGGGAAGGCGAATATTGCTGGGGTTAGTGGTTGGAGCATGTGGATTACTGGTCGCGCAGTCGGTCGGGGCCTTGACCATCTCGCCACCGACATTTGAGGTGACGGCCAAGCCCGGCGAGACCAAGTCCTTGAACATTCGGGTGATCAACGATCAGTCGGCGGCCGTTACCCTTTTTACCTCGACCGCCAATTTCAAGGCCCAGGGCGAGACCGGTCAGCCGGATTTTCTCTTTGATGTACAGACGTCTGACTTAGCATCGTGGATCAAGCCGGACAAAGCCAATCTCACGCTCCAACCGGACGAGTCCACCTTCGTGCCATTCACCATTACCGTTCCGGCCAATGCCGAGCCGGGCGGGCACTACGCTGGCCTGTTTTTCGGAACAGGGGCGCCGGAGACCGACGCCGGACAAGTGGGCGTACAGTCGAAGCTCGGCGCCTTGATCATCGTCAGCGTCGAAGGGAACATCCGAGAATCCGCGCAGATCGCTGAACTGGCCGTTGTAGGTGGCCAGAAAAGAAGCCACCTGCCGGTGGACCTCGGTCTTCGCATCGAGAACACTGGCAACGTTCACTTCCGACCGAACGGCTTCGTCACGATTCGCAACATGTTCGGGGGAGTCTCGGCCACCCTACCCATTAACCCGAAGGAGGGCGCCGTCTTACCCGGCAGCGTCCGCCGTTTTGATCTGACCTGGCAGCGAACCGAGCCGCAAAGCGGTAACGGCGTGTTCGCGGAACTGCGGGAAGAATGGCGGAACTTCGCCCTCGGGACATATACCGCGGAAGCAGTCGTGACCTATGGGCAGAACGGAAGAACACTGACCGCCACCTCGTCCTTTGCAGTCTTCCCGTGGCTGCTGTTGACCATCGTGCTGGTTGTGCTCGTGGTCGTCGTTTTGCTGCTGATGAAGGGAATCAAAGCGTACAATCGCCTGATCATCCGACGTGCCGAGGAGCGAACGGGACGCCGCCCACCGGGTGAAGACAAGCTGACCAAGTAATCTCCCGCTATGCGGCGCGGGGGCATCGCCTCAACCACGGTCCTCACCGGCGTGATGTTCATCGCGCTGCTTTCGTTTTCCAGATTGGTCGTATGGGCCGGCGACGTTTCGATTTCTGCAAGTGTAGTACAAACTCCGGAACCGGTCGCGGCCAATCCCATCGTTCAATTCATCGGCATCGCATCACCGAGCGCCAAAGTCACGGTCAAGCGTGCAGGTGAACTCCTCACGACCTTGACTGCGGACGCGCAAGCCGGCTTCGACCTGACACTCTCCGACCAACCGACTGGCAAAGTGACATACGAGATTGCCGCGCTTGACGCGGCCGGCGACAGCTTAGCACCCTTAACCTTTGCGCTCGATTTGAAATCGGGTACCACTACTATTGTGTCCGGCGTGTTCCTCGGACCCTCAATCGAGGTTGATAAACCCGCGGTCAAACTCGGTGAGAACGTGAATGTCTTCGGGGCGACTGCGCCGCAGAGCAAGGTCACGATGACCGTCAGCTCAACCACCACGAAAACCTTCACCATCGAAGCCGATGCCTCGGGCAAGTGGAAGAAACTTCTGGCGACCCGGGATCTCGGCGTCGGTACCCATACGGCCAAGGCCCGGGCGGTGACCAAAGAGAATGTGGTCTCGTCCTTTAGTTCGGCTGTCAGTTTCGTCGTGGATGCCCTTGATCCAGCGGACGGAAAGAAACCGGCTGACATCAATACCGACGGAAAGGTTAATCTTATCGATTTCAGCATTCTCCTGTTCTACTGGAAGCAAAAGAATCCGGCCAATCCCCGCGCCGACATCAATGGCGACGGCACGGTTAACCTGATTGATTTCAGTATCATGCTCTTCCAATGGGACGGCACATGACCAAGCGATTATCAATCTTGGTTGCAGTCATAGTCATCGGTGGGCTCGGCGGCCCAGCGGTATGGGCGGCTACACCCTTGCTGCACCTGATCGGACCGGTTGGCATTCTTCGGACGGGTGAGACGGTCGCGGTTGAGGTGTTGCTGGACAGCGCCGGACAGGAAATCAATGCTGCGGAGATTCACCTGCAATTTGATTCCAAGGCGCTGCGAGTCGAAAAGGTGGCGCGAGAACAGTCGGCGTTCACACTCTGGCCCGAGGAGCCGCGCTGGGATAACGAGAGCGGTGAGGTCACACTCATCGGCGGTCGGCCGAATGGCTTGGTGGCGGTTGACGGTTCGGTGGCGACAGTGTATTTCGCCACGCTTCGAAGCGGTGCAGTCAGCGTCAGCACTCAAGATTCGCGCATGCACCTGAACGATGGAGAGGGAACCGCGGTGGCGCTCGGGGGCAAAGAATTTTCTCTCCACATTTTCGATCCGTTGGTGGAAGTGATTGTCTTGCGGTCCTCGACCCACCCGACGGCGGAGCAGTGGTCGAAGACGCACGCGGTTGAGGTGGCCTGGGATATCGTACCCGGGGGTTTGTATAGTTATGTATTTAGCCAGGATAGTCAGGCAGTCCCGGATGATGTTCCGGAGACGATCGTTGGCAAGGTCCGGTACGCGGACCTCCGAGACGGCGTGTACTACTTCACGATCAAAGCCAAGGTCAGCAACGCCTTGGCCTGGTCGAATGTGGTGCAGCGCCGATTCCTGATTGATGGAACACCGCCTCAACCGTTGGAGTTGGCCGAGGCTCGTCCGATGTCCGGAATTGTGTTGTTGACCTGGCAGGCAGTCGACGCCGTTTCCGGAGTGGCGCGTTCAACGCTCGCTGTCAACGGAACGGATCAGGGAGAGGTCTTGAGTCCTTTGACCTTGCGACCGGAATGGCGCGGCCAGAAACTGACGATCACAGTTAAGGATCAAGCCGGAAACACCACGACTGGTGAGTGGGTTTTTGACCAGGCCCAAGCGGCCTCGCCCGGCGGATGGCTATGGTTGGTCTGGCTGGTACCGGTGCTGGTAGCAGCCATCGTGGCATTCTTCCTTCTCCGGAAAAGGGTGTAGAATAGTCGTGAACCTCTATGGACTGCCGAATATTTTCACTCCGGACTTCTCGAACACGGCCGCTCGTGGTGCTGATTTCGGCGTTAGCGTGGTGGTTGGTCATCGGCTTTTCACCGGTGGCTCACGCCGCTGGCGCGAGTTTGAAAATTTCGCCGACCGGCGGCGTGTATCAAGTCGGCGCGCTGGTTGACGTGTCGTTCATCCTCGATACCGGCGGCGAGGCGGTCAACGCGATCAGCGCCGATATTCTGTTTCCAGCGGACAAGCTCCAGATTGTCAATCCGGCTGCTTCGACCTCGTTTATTACCGTTTGGGTGACCGCGCCGACTTTTTCCAATACCGACGGAACGCTCTCGTTCCAGGGTGGGATTCCGAATCCTGGGGTCAAGACGAGTTCCGGCGTCATCAGCACGGTCACCTTCCGTGTGAAATCGGCTGGCAAAGCGACCATCAAGTACGCCCCGACTTCGAAGGTCCTGCGCAATGACGGGGAGGGGACTAATATCCTGACCTCAACCGGGGTGGCGGAGTACGTTTTTGACTTACCGCCGCCAGAAGGCCCGCTCGTGAACAGCCCGACCCACGGCGATCAGAATCAGTGGTACAACAACTCCCTGATTCAATTCGGGTGGGAACCGATTACCGGAGCCAAGGGTTACAGCTACACTTTCGACCAGACCGCCAAAGGCACGCCGGATACCACGATTGACACGGATAAGACCGCCGTCAGCGTCGACGCCACCAGCGACGGTATTTGGTACTTCCACGTCCGCGCCCTGACTGAATCATGGGGCGGGACGACCTCATACCCAGTCCACATTGACGTCACCCCGCCGGCGGCCTTCGAACCGAAGCTCGATAAGAGCATCTTGACCATCGAAGAAACCGGTACGCTTCGGTTCATCACGACCGACGCCGCGTCTGGCATCGATCACTATGAGGTGAAGCAGGTGACGAAGAAGGGTACGGCGCAGGGCAATACCTTGTTCGTTGAGGTGTCGAGTCCGTACATCACTCCAAAATTGAGCGAAGGCGAGTATGAATTCATTGTCCGCGCGCTCGACCGGGCTGGTAACAGCACCGAAGGAACGGCCGGACTGAATGTCGTGGCTGGGGGAGTCCCTTTTTATGCCAGAGTACCATTTCTGAAAAATCCGGCTGTCGCCAACACGGCCCTAATTGTGTTGAGCGCCCTGACCCTCATGAGTGTGGTAGTGTTCATTTTACGCCGGGTGCGAATTCGATCGACCTTCCAGCGTGACCTTGTCGCCCTGGAGCGTGACGCTCGCAAGAAAGCGGCCTCACTGGAACGGGAACTGCACGAGTTGCATGAAGCTGAACGGTTCTTCCACGACGAATTACGTTCACCGCCGCCACCGCCTGTGACCATGCCGCGCGTATGAGGTTGGGCTTCAAAACGGCGCTCTGGACGCTGGCAGGCGCGGTCGTCGGCCTGGTCTTAGCCCCGGAGAATGCCGAAGCTGCGACCTTGTCCTTAAGTCCGAACAGCGGTTCGTTCTCGGTCGGACAGACCATCACCGTGGCGGTCAAGGTGAACTCGGCGGGCGTGGCGATCAACGCGGCGGAAGCGACCGTCGCTTTTTCGACTGACACCTTGCAATTTTCCGGCTTGAGCAAGTCCGGCTCGATTTTCAAGTTCTGGGCGGTTGAGCCGAACGCCTCCGGCAGCAAAATTACCTTTTCGGGCGGACTCCCAAACCCGGGATTCACCGGCTCATCCGGAACGATCTTGACCATGACATTCCTGGCGAAAGCAGAAGGCACGGCCACGGTCAAACTCTCCGGTAGCAAGGTCTTAGCGAATGATGGTTTTGGGACGAATGTCTTGACGAGTCAGGGCAGCGCCACCTTTACGATTGGCAAAAAAGCGGCGCCAGCCAAACCCGCACCGGCCTCTCCATATCCGGCGCCGGCCGTCAGTTCAACTACCCACCCGGACGAGGATAACTGGTACACGGCTGATAGCGCGGCCTTGTCGTGGACGCAACCAGCTGGGATGAGAGGCGTCAACTACGCCTTGACCGACAGTCCGACATCGGAGCCAGGGACCGTGCTGGTGACGAACAAGCGGAGCGTCGAGTTGCCACTGCCCTCCGAAGGAGTATGGTACTTTCACCTCCGGGCGCAGTACTCGACCGGGGCGAGCAGCATCGTCCACTTCCGGTTGCAGTACGATGCCACCCCGCCGCAGCCATTCACGCTCGAACTGGTGCGCGATCGCGGGGTGAGCGATCCGAGTCCGGAGGTCAAGTTTGAAGCGGCCGATGCGGTCAGCGGCGTCAGGCGGTACGCCATGAGCGTTGATGACGGGGAGGACGTAGACGTCCGCAGTCCGGCCACCATTCCGGTCACGTCCGCGGGTAAGCATCGCGTCAAGATTACCGCTTACGATCGCGCCGGAAATGCGGCCGAGGCGTCGCTCGAATTCGAGATGGAAGGATATCCGGCGCCGGTCATCACCTTCGTCTCGAGTCCGCTGCTGTTGCTCGATTCGTTGGTGGTGAAAGGCACGGCCAATATCGGCGACACCGTTGTCGTTTACGTCAGCGACGAGGAGATTGGCCGGGTGATTGCCGGGGTGGTGAGCGAAGAAACCGTCACCGGAACGCGCGCCCCTTGGGCGTTGACCACCGACCGCCTGTTCCGGCCGGGCAGCTACCGGGTGACGGCCGTCGCCCTCGGTCCGAACGGCGAGCAGAGCGTTCCGAGCGATTTCAGCGTTTTGACCGTGTCCGGACACCAGGTAGTCATCAACGGCCGAATCATCGCGACCGTGGCAATTTTGCCGGCGGCGGGTTTCGCAGTCGTCATGCTCACCTCGCTGGTCATAGCCGCCTTGTTTTTCCTTGCCTCCAGCGCCAATGCCTTGCGTCGCCGGGAACTCCAGGCCGATGCCGATCTCGAGGCCCTCCGCGAGCGGGTGCATAAGGGCAAGATTTCCCTGCCACAGGTTGATTCGACGCTCCTCAAGATCGACCAAGAACTCCACGGCCAGCGGAGACGCAAGAAAAAAACCAAAGCCGACGGCGTCTAGTTGCGTGGTTGAAGCAGAGCGTTGTAGTGCCTTGCCCATCACCCTTGACAGGTACTTTAGGGATGCGTTATAGTCGTTGGCTGACACCAGCACTCAACCCGTACCGTCCGTACCGTACATTCGACAAAGGAGCGAAGCCATGGACCATCCGTCCATCATCGTTTTTCCGGAAGGAGTCCAGTCCCAGCACCGGCGTCCGCAGTTCGAAGCCAAGGTGGCCGAGTATCGTTGCCGTCAAGCGACGGAGTTCGCGACCGCGCCAGTCGATGGCAACCCCTTCTGGCACCTTAATAACCGTGCCAAGATCATCATTCTCGAGCGCGTGCTCACCGAAGGTCGGGTCGTGCGGACCGAGCTGTTCCGCGAATTGTACTTCGTGCCTGCGACCGAACAGATCGTCCGCTACGTCGACTGGCAGTACGGTAACCCGTTCCATACCGCCTTCGACGTGATCTTCGACTACGTCGCGAACGGTGGAGCAAACGTCAGTGGGGGAACCGGACTGCCATCGACTTCGTAACCACGTTCCGTTCATCAACCAGCGGCCGAAAAGGCGCTGGTTTTTATTTTTCCAAGGCAGTGACGTGAGAGGGTCAGTCGACATGTAGAGATTCCTCACGCGACTCTTAACGGGTTGACCCCGTTAGAGAGCCCTTTAGTAATTAGTTCCACGTTAAGTCGAAGTCTCCAGAAATTTCATGCGTCTCTCTAACGGGGTTGACAGCCATTTTTGATGAGTTTATACTGAAATTAGCACTCGAGGTATGAGAGTGCTAATCGGGACAAGGGTATGTTGAATGAGCGAAAAAGCCGCATTTTGACGGATATCATCCGGACCTATGTTCGAGATGCCGAACCGGTCGGATCGCTCTTGGTAGCCGAGCGTTCGAAACTCGACCTGTCGCCGGCGACGGTTCGGAACGAAATGCTCGAGTTGGAGGAACAGGGGTATCTGTTCCAGCCGCACACGTCGGCTGGCCGGATCCCAACCGCCAAGGGTTGGCGCTACTACCTCGATTACGTTCTGCAAGACCGCGACATCAGCAAGCACGAGCAGGGCGAACTCAAAAAAATCGTCCGCGCCTACCGCTATTCCCGGTACGAACTCCTGAAACACGTAGCGCAATCCCTGGCTGATTTCACCGAGACGGCCGTATTCGTGGCCTTTACGAGCCGCGATACCTATTACACCGGTATTTCCAAACTCTTCGGCCAACCGGAGTTTGAAGAAATCGATTTGGTCCGTAACATTTCCCAGGTGGTTGACCACCTGGATGACGTGATGCCGAAAATCCTGTCTCGTCTGGAGGGTGACGTCACCGTTCTGATCGGCGACGACAATCCGTTCAGCGCGGCCTGCGGGCTGGTGCTGGCGTCGGTCTCGAGGCAGCCGAGCGTCCTCGGCGTGCTGGGGCCGCTCCGGCAGGACTACGATAACCACGTTTCGCTCGTTCGTTTCACCCGTAACCTCTTAGCCCAGGCATGAGTCAGGATTTGTCGCCCGCGGCCACGACCAAAGAGCCGCCAACCGAGATCCAGCGACTGCAGCAACAGGCCTCGGAGTACTTGGCTGGCTGGCAGCGGGCCAAGGCCGACTATCTCAATCTCAAGAAGCAGTCCGAAAGGGAAAAGGACGAGGTGATCAAGTTCGCTCACGCTGCCCTCGTGCTTGAGCTCCTGCCAATCTACGATAACCTGAAGCGCGCACTCCGACATATTCCTCCGTCGGAGCAAGATCGAGATTGGGTGAAAGGGGTTAGACACATTCGCCAACAGTTCCAGCGGTTCTTCCGAGACCTTGAGATCGTTGAGATCAAAACCCTCGGCGTACCGTTCGACCCGAACCAGCATCACGCCGTGGCCAAAGAGAAACGTCTGGGGGTGGCGCCGGGCACGATTCTCGAGGAAGTGAAAACCGGATTTATGGTCGGTGACAAGGTGATTGCGCCGGCCCAGGTGCGAGTGGCGGAGTGAGGAGGACAAAATTGAATTATGAAGTTAGAATTTTAGAATTAAGGAATAAGCAAGGAGGCATTATGCCGTTAGTGCCATATCGCTCAATTCTGCCGGACTTCGATGATGTCTTCGCCGGGTTTGATCTCATGAATTTCACCCCGGCAGTCGATGTCTACGAAGACAAGGATAGCGTCATCGTCGAGACGCCGCTGGCTGGCATCGACCCCAAGCAGGTCGAGATTGAGATCGAGGACAACGTCCTGAAGATCTCCGGCACCACACAGTCGAAGACCGAGGTCGACGACAAAGATAAGCATTATTACCGCAAAGAAATCCGCCACGGTTCGTTCTATCGGGCGGTCGCGCTCCCGAAGTCGGTCGAGGGATCGAAGGCCGAGGCGTCTTTCAAGAACGGCATCCTGAAGATCACTGTGCCGAAGTCCGACGAGGCGAAGCCGCGCGCGATCAAAGTCAAAACCATCGAGGACTAAGCCACGCCAGGACGGTCAAGCTCGTTCCCGAGTGCTCGACCAGAACGCGTAATGAGTTCAGCGCCAATGTTCCCATTAGATCCGAGCCAACCGAATATGCGCCTCAACGGGCGCTGTCCGATCTGCAATACGATGTACGACTTGCAGAAGTACCGCGTGATCGGCGAACGCGATCACAACATCCTGACGTACATTCAGTGTTCGCAGTGCGGCTCGGCCGTTCTCTCGCTCATGAGCATCAACCAATTCGGTTTGCAGGCGATCGGTTTGCTGACGGATTTAACGAGCGAGGAAGTTGCGAAATTTGAGTCCATCGAGAGCATCACGCAAGACGACGTAATTCAATTGCATCAAATGTTGGAAGATGACGGCAACATTGTTTCCTCGTCGTCAACCACGCCAACGAAAGGAAATTAGGTATGGCAAAAATTCTCGGCATTGATTTAGGCACAACCAATTCGGCCATGGCGATTATTGAAGGCGGCGAGCCGAAGATTCTAGAGAATGCAGAGGGAGCCCGAACAACACCGTCGGTGGTGGCAGTTACGAAAAACAAAGAACGGCACGTCGGCCAGGTTGCGAAGCGGCAAGCCGTGGTCAATCCGACCAACACTCTCTACTCGATCAAGCGCTTGATCGGCCGGCGCTGGGACGACGCCGAAGTCCAGCGCGACGTGAAAGTCCTGCCGTTCAAAATTAAGCACGCTGGCGAAGGCGTCAAGGTGGAGATGGGCGGCCATGACTATACGCCGCAGGAAATCTCGGCCATGGTGTTGGCAAAGCTCAAGGCCGACGCCGAAGCCAAGCTGGGCGAGAAAATCACTGAAGCAGTCATTACTGTGCCGGCCTACTTTGACGACAGCCAGCGGCAGGCGACCAAAGACGCAGGAAGAATCGCCGGTTTTGACGTCAAGCGCATCATCAACGAGCCGACAGCCGCGGCCTTGGCCTACGGCTTTAACAAGAAGAAGGACGAGAAGATCGCAGTCTATGACCTGGGCGGTGGAACGTATGACATTTCCATTCTCGAGGTGTCCAGCGACACCGTGGAAGTGAAATCAACAAACGGCGATACGCACTTAGGCGGCGACGACTTTGATCAAAAGATAATTCACTGGCTGATTGACGAGTTCAAAAAGCAGGAAGGCATTGACCTGTCAAAGGACCAGATGGCTTTGCAGCGCCTGAAAGAAGCTGCGGAAAAAGCCAAGCACGAGCTGTCAACCTCAATGGAAACCGAAATCAACCTGCCGTTCATTACACAAGGTCCAGCCGGCCCGCTGCACTTCGTCAAGAAGTTCACGCGCGCTGAACTGGAAAATCTGGTTGGCGACTTGGTGGAACAGACGCTCGAGCCCATGAAGAAAGCGCTCGATGACGCTGGACTGAAGCCGAACCAGATTAACGAGGTCATCCTCGTTGGCGGCCAGACGCGCATGCCATTAGTGCAAAAAACCGTTAAGGAATTCTTCGGCAAAGAGCCGCATTTAGGCGTCAATCCGGACGAAGTCGTGGCTGTCGGCGCCGCAGTTCAGGCTGGCGTGCTGCAAGGCGAGGTCAAGGACGTCTTGCTTTTGGACGTTACGCCCTTGACACTCGGCTTGGAAACGCTTGGGAGCGTGGCCACGCCATTGATCGAACGCAATACGACAATTCCAACGTCAAAGTCGCAAGTCTTTTCCACTGCCGCTGATAATCAAACATCAGTGGAAATTCACGTGCTGCAAGGTGAACGGCCACTGGCCGCTGATAACAAGAGCTTAGGCCGGTTTATTCTGTCCGGCATTCCGCCAGCTCCGCGCGGCGTGCCGCAAATCGAAGTGACGTTCGACATTGACGCGAACGGCATCTTGAACGTTAAAGCCGTTGATAAAGCCACGAGCAAAGAGCAATCAATCACCATCCGTGGCTCAACCGGACTGTCAAAAGAAGAAGTTGAGAAGTTGCGCAAGGATGCGGCTGTGCATGCAGCTGAAGACGCCAAAAAGAAGGAACTGATTGACGCGAAGAACATGGCTGAAACCATGGCTTACACTGCCGAGAAAGCGCTCAAGGACGCGGGAGACAAGGTTAAGCCCGACGTTCGCGCTGACGTCGAATCAAAGGCCAATGATTTGAAAAAGCTGGCTAAGGACAGTCAGGACAAGGCGGCCATTGAAAAAGCCACACGCGAATTGTCTGACGCCATGCAGAAGATTGGCAGTGCGATGTATGAGGGCCAAAAAGCAGGTTCGAAAGAACAAGGGGGTCCTTCGCAGAGCTCAGGACAAGGCAAGGACAAGGATGAACCCGTGGATGCGAAGTACGAAGAAGTGAAGAAGGATAAGTAACTAACTGCGCCCCCAGAAATGGGGGCGTTTGTTAACAGTAATGATAATGGATATCGCAATAAAATTTCAGGATACACTATTGCGTCTTATAGAACAGGCGGGATTTTGGGGTTTGATGATTGCAGTGATCACAATCTTATCGAGTTATTGGTTTGGTATAAGACAATTCTTTAAACAAAGAAATTCAAATATTTTTTTAGAAAGAATCCGAGAAGATTTAGATATTCCAGTTAAGCTTCTCTCTCAAGATTTATTTCTATGTCACAAGGAGGCTCTCCGGTTGACGCGAGCGCTGAGCTCCTTAAACGCTTTGCTCCATGATTTAAAAGTGAAGACATTTAGAAGAGTAGTAGAACAAATTTTAGGAGATATTCGTGAAACGGACAACTTAATTAGTCCACGCATCTTTCTAGCTCGATTTTTTTCGCCGAACGGAGAGAATTACAAAATGGTTTTTTGGAATGTTATGATTGAGGCTGATATAACTAACTTTTTGCAAGGCCTCAGGTACCACTACCAAAATGAGTTAATCGGATGCCTCGAGAAGGTTGAAAGTGGAAAGTTTGACATTAAACGTGCCACAGAATATATTGATCTGCTAACTCGTGATATT
>SBBC01000051.1 GCA_005239865.1 Candidatus Microgenomatus auricola | reverse complement strand
GACGTTCAGAAATGTGTGCTCGGACAACGTATCGATTTTTCCTTGTCATTATTGGCTAGATTAGCACTTTCAGGGTGCTAAACTAGTCATGACCCTAAAGGATTTAAGTATTTAACACGCAAGCAAAAGTTGAAATTGAAACCTTTGTTATCACCATTTCTTTTAAAGAAAATTTCATAAAGAATTTGCCGCCAAAGAAAAACTTGAAATTTCATCGGCGCGGCGGAGCCGCGCTTTGCGGGGGCTTTTCCTCGCCGCCGCAGGCGGCGAAAATCGTCCGAACTATTTTAACAATAGACCACCACGGGCCCTTAGCTCATTTGGTAGAGCGCTTCCATGGCATGGAAGAGGTGAGGGGTTCGAATCCCCTAGGGTCCACCAATAATTGACATAATCGTAGTTTTCTGTTATAGTATAACAATAGTCGAGTGTGTGGTTGACTGCGTTGTAAAAAAGGTATACGCATAAAACTATACCTTGATTTACGTTTTAATAAAGATATTATGAAACCATGCGGCGAAAGGGATGGACTAAACAAGATCTTCTAAGGGCAGTTGAGAATTCAAGAAGCATAAGGCAGGTCCTGAAAAAACTATCGCTTAGGCCGGCCGGAGGAAATTACGCCCAAGTCACAAAGTACTTCAAGCTCTATCAAATCTCGACGAAGCATTTCAAGGGTCGTGGGTGGAGTCGTGGGTTACACGGTATTGGTGTGCCGAGAACGACGCTCAAGGAAATTCTTATATCGGGAAGTTCCTACCAAAGCTTCAAGCTAAAAAAACGATTGTTCGCAGCCAAACTCAAAGAGCCACATTGTGAGCGATGCGGCTGGTCAGAACGTTCATTGGATGGTAGGATTCCCCTTGAGCTCGATCACATCAATGGTGACAGCTCTGATAACAGAATTGAAAACCTTCGCATTCTTTGCCCAAACTGCCATAGTTTACAACCGACGCACCGAGGATTGAACCGCGGAAAGTACAAGGGCGAGTGGCGGAACTGGTATACGCGCGACACTTAAAATGTCGTGTCCGAAAGGACATGTGGGTTCGATTCCCGCCTCGCCCATAAAGGTTTTATCGACTTGACGTTTTCTACGCCCCATGATATCTTCATGGGCTCTTTGAAAATTCACTATCACTGACTAAAGCAGAGGGGGGGCGACCATGAAATCCTCGCTGTACGCCGTGGCAGCGATGTTCCTGTATGCCGTCCAGAACGTCATCATCGAGCGGAAGCTTACGCACCTCTCGCCGATCACCTTCCTGGTCTTCTTCTACATCGGCACGGGAACGATGATCATCACCGCGGTCATCTTCCGCCAGCCGCTCGGGCTGCACCTGACCATGCCAGCACCGCACCTGTGGTGGATTATCGCGCTCTGCGGCGTGCTCCTGTTCTTCGCGGACTACTGCTTCTTCAGCGCCTATCACAGCGGCGGTTCGCTCATGGCGGTGACGACCATCGTCATCCTCCTACCGGTGTTCGCCTCGTTCATCAAATGGGGGTTGGGCGGCGGGATGCCGGGCACGCGGCAGTTCCTGGCATGGGCTTCGCCGCGGTCTCGGTGCTCCTCATCAAGTAACAACACGGAGTAAACGCACCAACGCGAAATTCGCCAGTTCCCTAGCGGGAGCTGGTTTTTTGTTTCGTCACGACCATGCTCCATCCGCAACCTCGGACACGGACCCAGCGCCAATTTATGACTAAATTGACATCCCCAAGCCACATTGCTATGATGGCATGATTGTTCCGTTCGTTAGATGCGCCCAGTTCAACAACCGGAGGTCACCGTCAGGAGGGACGATGCCAAGTGTGTATCTGGCCGGACCGATTCTCGGAGCCACGAAGGAAGAAATGCTGGCGTGGCGGCTCCATGCGGCTGAACGCTTCCAGCCAGTCGAGGTCTTCAGCCCGCTGCGTGGATTCCAGCACTTCATTCAGGACGATGGGAGTATTCATCCAGACCATCAGCAACACCCGCTGCGTGACCCGCAGGCGTTCACTCGCCGCGATTTCTGGGACGTCCGGCGCCATGATGCCCTGTTCTGCAACTTCCTCGGCGCATCCCGGGTCTCGATCGGCACTTGCATGGAGATAGGTGTCGCTCGCGAACTCCACAAATACATCGTAGTGGTCATGGAGCCGGAGAATGTCCATCGTTACTCCATGATCCTTGACTGTGCCTCGCTGGTGCTGGAAGACCTCGATCAGGCGATCGAGTATACCAAAGCCGCGCTGCTGCCGGACTACGTCCCGGCTGCTAGTCAGCAGTCCTGCTCCTAAACCAGCATCATGGAAAGTCACTCCGTGTGCCTGAACGCGCCAGTTTCCCTTACGGAAGCTGGTTTTTTTAATGTTTACCTCGCCCGATCCACAGCGGCGTGAACGAGGAACAGGGTGAAGACAAAAACCAAAGGGACTGACACCAGGATGAACCCAGGGTTCATGTTCAATGCCACCAGGACGATGGTCAGTGCAAAGGTCGCGACGGTGCTGACGACCAGCGCCAGTAACCAGCTCCATCCGGCTCGATGGTACGGCGGGGGAAGGTCGAGCTGTTCATGCCCAGGAGGCAGCTCGTGGGAAGGGTCAAGGGGTTCCATACTAGGATTCTATCACACACCACGTTTTACCGTGGCCATGTGAGGGACGCGCCATCATCCAGCACCAAAACCTCAACGCCGGGTACGCGGAAAGCTCGTATTTCGTCCATGGAAATAGGGTACTTTTTGGTGTTCGCGTAGTGCATTGGAATGGCCAGTTTCGGTTTTACAATTTCAATCATCTGCCGCGCAGTCTCAAACGACATCTGCGGACCGATAACTGGCACAAACAACACTTCGGCCTTCGGCATGCTCGGCAATGGCAGAGAATCACCGGGCGTATAGAAGATTCCATCCACCACGAAACCAAGACATTCAGGCCCTGGCTGCCAATCGGGTGGTAAATCGCCGTGGTGCTGAGCCACACCGCGTATCGAGAAAGCACCGAGCGATCGTTCCTCGCCCGGCGAAAGAACCTGAGCCGCTACGCCATAAGATTTTAGCTCCTGAGCAAATGACGAATTAGTTACGAGCGAGTAATTTTGTTGCTCGGTTAGCGCTTTGAGTGTGGGTTTATGAGCGTGGTCGAAGTGTTTGTGTGTTATCAATATCCCATCGAGCTTGGGCCAACGATCTACTGTCATGCCATTGTTCTCTACGGCGTAGCTACCAATATCAAGAGCCAAAGCGTGTCCGTCTTTCTCAATCAAGAAACACGACTGCGCGTACTTGGTAACTTTATACTTCATGTCGTTTCCCCACATCCCATGTCCCGTATCCCATACCTCACCCTTTTCTCAACTTCTTCAACGTCTTGATGTCATCCGCATACTTTCCGTCCCACGGTGTTTCAATCATCAGGCTCAAGTGTTTGAGCTTCGGATGGTTAACAATCGCCCGAAACCCTTCCAAACCGATCTTGCCCATACCAATGTGCTCATGCCGATCTTTGTGTTCGCCAAGGTCGGCTTTTGAGTCGTTGCCGTGCAGGAGTTGCAACCGCTTCAAACCCACGATCGCATCGAACTTCTTCACCATTGCCCCAACATCGGCTTTGGTTCGCAGGTCGTAGCCCGCGGCAAAAGCGTGGCAGGTGTCAATGCACACATTCACCATATTCTTGAACTTCACGTTGCCTTCCGCGTTCTTGATAAGATCATGGAGCTGCTCAAAACTTCCGCCCACCAAGTCGCCGGCGCCAGCCGAGATTTCCAGCAGCAATCCGGTTGTGCCTTTGTACCCGTCGAGAATGCGCTGAATCGACCGCCAGGTTTTATGAAAACCGACTTTCGGGCCAGCGTCTTTCGTTGAGCCAAGGTGTGTGACCACGAATGAAGCGCCCAGCAACGTTCCGCGCTCCAGTTCTTCACGCACGATGCTGATCGAGCCGTAGCGAATTCGTGGCTGAGTTGAGGCAAAGTTGATGTAGTACGGTGTATGAATGACGAATTCGCCGAGTTTGTACTTTAGTTTCTCGGCTTTGAACTGCTTGACGATGTCGTCGGTCAATTTCGGTGCCGGCCCGCCCTGTGGTGATCGCGAAAAAACCTGAAAGACTTCGCAGCCGATCCGGGCCGCGTTTCCCGGAGCGTTAAAAATTCCACCCGCGGCCGAAACATGAGCACCGATCTTCATAGAATCACGATAGTTAAGCGGCGAGTCCCGAGTCTGTCGAGGGATCAGCAGCGTTGGCCGGAGCGTTGAAAATGCCACCGGCTGCTGAAACGTGAACACCAATCTTCATGCAACCATTGTAGCACACGCGCCCGCGCCGCCTGCCTCTCCAACTTGTCACCCCGGACTTGATCCGGGGTCCCGTAATAATCAAGATTCCGGATCGGGGTCCGGAATGACAATGTAGAAAAACGGCGGCGCGGGGTTTCTAGTCCGCGCGTCCCTTAGAAAATGGACCTGTATAAACACAAAGCCTCGAGTTGACTAAGCTCGAGGCCTGTACGCAGTCAGTGCGTCCTCCAACACTGACAGTTCAGGAAAAGAACGAAAGCGCCAAAGCGCAGGCGAGTGGGATGGTCAGATTGTCGCTGATCCGCTCGGATCCGGCTTCAGCCATAGTCGTGGCTAGTGCTCCTGCCAACGACAACCACCACCACATTCCTCCTTCAATCAACCCGAAGAACAGCAGGTAGGCCACGAACGTGACAGTGAAACAGGATACTAAACCAGCTACGGTCTTACGACCCAATCCAAGTCTAGGCGAACGAACCGTTCGTCCAACGACCTCGGCCGTTGGATCGCCGAATGTCCAGCCGATAAAGCAGGCGGCTGCCAGCGTCGGGTCATGGACAAAGGCGGTCACCAACACCGCCGCGGCACAGAACCAGACGTTGACTGGACGCCGCCGTTCTTCTCCTCGAAAGAACGGTCGGAAGGTCCTGAAGACGCTCCGATTGAAGCGATGGTTCGACAGGCGCCACCACTCGACCAGCGTCCAAAACGCCAACCACGCAATCGCCTGATACAGCGGCCATGGTCGGTCGTACTGCAGAATCATGTACATGCTGTACAAGCCGGACAGCAGGTGGAAGACCTTGCGCAGCCACGGCACGGAAGCGATCCGTTGCCACAACGACGGCGACGGTACACCGGTTGCAATCACATCGACAGCGCGCTCGCTGGGTGGCATCCGGATCACCCCCTCCAGGGTTGATTGTGGAACGATCAAGAAACCGAGGTTCTGTCAATCGGATACTAGCAAACGGAATAAATTGTGCAACCAGCTCAAAGGGCACGCTTTCCGCCTGTGGCGGAAAACACGGCCCTTTTTGTTTTGAGAACAACCCCGCGCCTCGTTCTGTCATCCTGAACACGGTCCCCGCGTACGCGGGGAAGGCGCAGTGAAGGATCTCCTTAACTTCAGGAGATCCTTCGCGTTGCTACGCTCCGCTCAGGATGACAGCGACAGAACGAGGCGCGGAACGACTATTCTCCAATGACCTGAAACACAACCTCTCGTTTTCTCGGGCTACAAAGCTCCACCAAAAACACCCGCTGCCAACGGCCGAGCGTCAATTTGCCGTCGACAATTGGGATGGTCTCGGATGTGCCGAGCAGCATGTGCTGGCAGTGGGCATGGCCGTTCTTGTCGCAACGGTCGTCATCGCAATCAATATTTTCGGCTCGAATCTTCATGTCATTGTGCCGATAATAATTGTGCGCTGGGAAGGTTTTGGTTAGGTAATCCTTGAAATCCTCGATGAAGCCCGATTCTTTCTCATTGATGCGGATGGCGGCGGTGGTGTGTTTGACGTAGACCGTGACCGTGCCGTTCTTGACCCCGCTCTTTCTCACGGCCGCGACCACCGCGTCCGTGATGTCAATGAGCTCTGGCGCGCCCGGCGTCGTGAGCGTGTGGGTAAAGTGATGAACTTTCATCTTGTTCTCTGCGCCTTTGATTTGAGGATTGCGACTGCTTTCCGATTCAAGAGAACGGTCCGAATGTAGCTCCGCCATTCCTCGGTTTCCGGGTGGTCATGCTCGTGCTCTTTGTTCATCTGCGATCGAACGTTCTGGAGTTCAACCGTGATTTCATCGTTGCTGACAGAAATTCTTTCTTGCTCCGCGACGCGCCGAATGACCAGAGCGCTTTTCGCCCGCTCCAAGGCTTTCGGTTGGAGTTCTTGTCGGAGCGTGGCCTCGTCCTTTTTCATGGTCGCTAAATAGTCCGGAAATTTCATGCCGCGTCTCTCCACGTCGGCTTTCAATTCCTCCATCATCCGAGTGGCTTCGTGCTCGATGAGCGTCTCCGGAACGTCTCCGATCTTCGATCGCTCAATGAGTTCCTGAATTAACGCCACTTCGTATTTGCGCTCTTCTTCAATGTAGCGTTCCTCTGCCAGGTCCTGGCGGATGCGTTCCCGCAACTCGGTCAGACTTGAAAGTTTAGCGATTTTTTGAGCCAGGGCGTCATCCGGTGGCGGCAGTTCCACTTCCGTCACCTTGTGGAGGGTCACGCGGAAGTCGGCTGTTTTCCCGGCCAGGTGCTTGGCATGATAGTCCTCGGCGAAGGTCAGCGAGAATTCTTTCGTCTCGCCCTTCTTCATACCGATGACATGCTCCTCAAAGCCCGGAATTAACGCATGTGCGCCGAGCGTCACTTGATGATTCCTTGTTTTCCCTCCGTCAATCGGAACCTTATCAAGAAAAATATCAATATCGAGTTTCACGCGGTCGCCTGATTGCGCTGAACGATCAACGATTTTCTCCGTGGCCGCCATGGTTCGCAGATTGTCCAGCGTCTTTTCAACCTCGTGGTCGGTGATCGGCGTGTGTTTTGGCCGGGCCGTCAGTTTTTCAAACGGCGCCAACTCAATCTGCGGCATGAGCGCCACCTTGGCCGTGTAGACAATCGGATTTCCGGGCGCGACCTTCTCCACACTAATCTCTGGAGCGCCGAGCGTCGTCAGTTCATGCTGCTTGACCGCTCGGCTGTAACTTTTGCTCACCACGTCTTCCAGCGCTTCCTCCAAAATCGCCGCCTCGCCGACGCGCTTGGCTACGATGTCCTGCGGCGCCTTGCCGGGTCGGAAGCCGGGGAACGGAGTGCGCGAAGAAATGCGTTCGACGGCTGATCGAATCTCCGGTTGAACTTCTTCTGGCTGAAGTTCAATCCGCAGTTTCACTTCGTTCTTCGACGATTGTTCAATCTCAACCCGCATATTCAGGATACGAAAAATCCGCATCGGAAAGTGTAGCAAGGGCCACCTTTTTTGTCACCCGGCGGCTCCCTCGAAATGGGCGAAATCCCAAGAAAAACCTGTTGTGCACAGGCGAAACACTTGACAATTTTGAGCGCGCGGGTGTTCACTTACCTGCTCCACATTCCGGCACGCTCGCTGACATCTCGCTCTACGCGGAAGGTGGTGTTTG
>SBBC01000011.1 GCA_005239865.1 Candidatus Microgenomatus auricola | reverse complement strand
GTCATGCACGGAACCTGTTCAGTCTGCAGTGAGAGCTTCGAGCTCGTGATGCACGAACGGCAGCTCGTCGTCGAGCCGCACCACGACCGTGACGACCATTTCTGCGACGGCAGCCACGAGCCGCCGGTCAAGGAGACGGCGCAACTTCCCGACTAGTTCATCAACCCCGTGTCCGAATCGCTAAGACGAAACGGACCACCTGAATGAGGAGAGTTATATGGAGTTCACATTCCTCGAAGCACCGCCGCTGGGTTTTTACCGGGTGGCGATCAAGCGTCCGGACGGCGACAACCCGGAAGGCGTCTTCATCCAGGACTGCGCCGACCTCGATGAGGCACGACGTGTCTGCAATGCGACCTGGCGCGAACACGGCGGCCGACATCCGGTGGCGGTCATCGATCACCGCTGGCAGAAGGTTTTTTTCGTCTTCCGACCAGTCGAGATTCGGTTGCCGCCGGAGCCGAAAAAGCGCGACGTCCGAGTCCGGTTCCTCGAGCGCAAGCTGGAAGAATACCGGCAACGGTTGGGTGATCCACGGTTCGCAGTCGAGAGTCCGGATGCTGCGTTCAAGATCGCCCTGGTTGACCGGCTTCTGAGAGATGGCGTGGTCAATACGACTGGGCTGCGCGCCGAGCTCGAACCTACCCACCAGGTAACCATGACGCATTACTGCTGGATTTTCGAGAACGCCTGTCGGGTCATCAAAAAATACATCGATACCGGCGGAGAGTTCTAGGTCATGAGAACTGTCTCCTGAAGAATGTCTTCAACCCCTGTGTCCGAATTGTCGCTACAGCGACGAAATGGACCAACGAGAATACGAGCCCTGCTGGCAAACCGCTGGCGGGGCTCGAACTTTATGTAGCTGCTGTCACAAAGTCCTTGTGCCAATGTACGTGCCCCGCACTGTCGCTGTCATCCTGAGCAAACGAAGTGAAGCGAAGGATCTCCTTTAGATCAATGGGAGATCCTTCACCTCCCGGAGTTTACCCCGCACCTTCTTGGTGCGGGGGTCGGTTCAGGATGACAGTGCGGGGCACGGGTGTCACGAAGTGGCAGGGGAGGAGGGAGTTTCCCTCCCAAGATGATGTCTCTGGTAATACGCCACGCCAATCACTGCCGCGGCTAGAATTATCGATCCCAAGCCAATCACAATTGTCGGAATGGCAATGCCGCGCTCGGTCAGGGCGCCAATAATCAAAACTGGTACAATACCCATGGTGTTGATAATCGTGTACAACGCGCCGAACACCCGGCCGCGGTCTTCATTTGGTACCAAGGTGTGGATTGCGGTTTGGGCCGAGACGATGATGAACGGATCGGCAAAGCCGGACAGAAAAGCCATCGCCACCACGAATGTTTTTAGGGCCACGGCCGCTGACAGTCCGAGGCCGATTCCAGCGTCAACAATTTGCGTAATGAAAGCCAACAAGAACAACGCGATACCATCGAGCGCCATGCCAAAACTGATCAAGTGGTCCTTTTGAAACCTCCCCTTGACCGCGTTAGCAACGATGGCACCGATGAATGCGCCCACGCCGGTTGGTACGATGAGAAATAAGCTCAACTCCTCAACATTAAAGCGCAGCAGGTTTTGCGAGAATGAAGGTGCCAATGAAATAAAGCTGCGCTCGATCGCGAAGAGCACGCCGACTTGAATAATGATAAACAAGACAACCGGGTGCTGCCGAATGAACCGCGCACCCTCGACTAACCGTTGCCAAAACTGGCGATAGCTGCGGTGAACGGTTCGTTCGAGCTGGGAGAGCTTGACGAGATGCTGGTTGAGATTGGGAAGAAACGAAACGAGCAGCACAGCCAACCCGTAGAGCCCAAGCGATATGAGCAGCGTTGGGGCCTCGCCGAGTCGGTGGAGTGACGGACCGGCCAGCGAGTAACCAATCAGGAATGACGCGTAACCAGTGAACTGATAAAAGGCGTTGGCCGTGAACAGTTGTTCCTTCGGGACGAGCGTGGGAATCGAAGCCACCTCGGCCGGCGAGAAAAATTGCGCAAAAGCGGCGAGCACAAATGCACTCGCCAGGAGAAACGACGGTTGTTGCCAAGACACAAGTAGGAGCATCACCAAGAGCGATCGCAAAAAGTTGGTGGCCAGCATGATGTTCTTGCGGTTGTACGAATCAGCAAACACGCCGGCTCCGGCCGAGAACAAAATCGGCGGGATTGAGACCAAGGCTACCAAGACTGATACCAACCAAGTCGATCCGGTCACCTGGAACAACAAGATCACCAGCGCGAAGTTGAGGAAGTTTTCCGACAACTTGGCGCAGACCTGCGCCAGCCAGAGCAAGCGAAAATTCCGGTGCGCCAGGACGCTCACGTACTTCTTCCAGCCACCCGTCGGGATCGCTACAACGTTATCCACGCTGCTTCTCGTTAATCTTCACCGCGCTCACTTCCTCATCCGCGCTCTCCACGCAGCAATCATTTTGTGATCTCCGGTTAGTAATACCTTCGGCACGCGCTTCCCGCGGAACACCTCTGGCCGCGTGTACTGCGGGTATTCGACGAATCCCGCCTCGACGTCGGTTTCGTCCTTGGCAGAATCTTTGTGACCGAGCACACCCGGTACCATCCTGCTCACGACGTCCACCACAATGACTGCCGGAATCTCCCCGCCAGTCAGCACGTACGGTCCGATGGAAATTTTCCCGTCGATCCATGAGGAAATCCGCGCGTCCACGCCTTCGTACCGGCCGCAAATCAGTACCACATGCTTCAATTTTGACAAACGGCGGGCAACTGATTGCGCAAACTGGATCCCGCCGGGATCCATCAAGTAGACCTTGGTGTTTGCCAGGCGTTTTGATTTTGTGGCAGCTCTTCCCAGAATCTTTTTCAACGTTTTCACGATTGGTTCGATTTTTAAAATCATCCCCGGACCACCGCCGAACGGTCGATCATCCACCGTGCGATGACGATCCGTGGTTGCGTCCCGCAGGTTGTGCACGCGCAGCTCAAGCAAGCCTCTCTTCTGCGCGTGTTTCAAAATACTCTCGTTGAAATACGACTCAACCAGTTTAGGAAAAATGGTGATGACGTCGAAACGCATAGTTTCAGTATACGACATGCGGCCTCCATAACAAAATATCGGCCGAGTAAAGCGAGGCCGCTTGAACATAACTGTCGAATCCGCAGCGCCGACGATCAGGGTGGCGAGCTTTGCTCGACGGGACCCTAGCGGAGGCGCAAGGTTCGACTCAACATAAGGGAGGTGGAGGTATCGGAAGGAGGAACCGTTTAGGTTCCTCCTCCGAACTATTTTACAACTTCAAGTCATCAATCGGAGACATTTCTTCTGCCGGCGCACTTCCGGCGGCCGCTTCCTGTCGCGGCCCCTTGCGGTATCCTTCCGGCTCATAGATCTTGAGGTTCACCCGGGCGTGGTTTTTTGCGCCAACAACGCGGAGGAGCGTTCGCAATGCCTTCGCGGTTTGTCCTTGCCGCCCGATCACCTGACCGAGGTCCTGCGGATTCACTCGGAGCGTGATGAGCACGCCCATTTCGTCAACCGTGCGATCCGACTTGACATCTTCCGGGCGATCAACGAGCGCCTTGACGACGTACTCGACAAACGCCTGGTCTGTGTAATTCTCTGCCATACCGTATGATCTTTCCGTACAGCTCGTGCTTTCTGCTGCCAGCGACTCCGACCTTTCCTTTTGGGCTCGCGCCTCATGAGCAGTCGCCTGGCGCAAGGAAGCGTAGCAACGTTGTCGCGGGTGGTCAAGAATGCGAAAAACGGTGCGTTTTACGCGCTCCCGTTCGTCGTCCACACCCAAGACCTATGCCTTGGCTTCCTCTTTTTTAGCTTCTGATGGAACGGGCTTGGCTTTCTGTTCTTCCGCTTTTGGCGTCCCGGCTGCGGGAGCAGCTGACTCTGGAGGCGTGGCCTGCCCAGCTACCGCCGTGGCTTCGCCGGATTTCTTCTTAGGACGCGCAACCTTGACTTTCGGACTGGTCAGCAATCCGGCATCAACCAGAAGGTTGTGGACGGTGGCCGACGGCTGGGCGCCGACTTTAAGCCAATGCTCAACGCGGTCGCGCTTAATGTTAACAGTCGGCGGATTGATGTGGGGATCATACGAGCCGAGGAACTCAACCACCCGGCTTTGCGGAGCGCGGCTCTTTTCTTGGACGATGAAACGATAGGTGGCGTGTTGCCGCTTACCGATGCGGCGGAGGCGCAGGGTTAACATACGAAAAATGTTGACTACAAATCTGAAATGCCAGTCGAGCATACACCACGTTGCCAAAGCAGTCAACCACGCAGTACAATGCCCGTATGGCAGCGCGCACCCAAAAAGAAGTTGAGTCGTCCGGGGTCATCGTCCAGCTGCTCACCCGCACGATCCAGTTCGCCGTCAGCCGCAACGCCTCTGACATCCACATCGAACCCGACCAGGACATGGTCCGCGTCCGTTTTCGGGTTGACGGTATTCTCCGCGAAGTCGAAAAACATCCGATCTCGCTCCTCGAATCGCTGGCTTCCCGGGTCAAGGTGCTGGCCGAGCTCGACATCGCCGAACGCCGCAAACCGCAGGAGGGACGGTTTCACCTGTCGGTCGGCGACAAATCGTACGACGTCCGAGTCTCGGTCTTTCCGACCATCCACGGCGAAAACATCGCGCTTCGGCTGCTCGACAAATCAACGATCATTTTGGGGCTCGAGCAGCTCGGAATGCGGCCGGACATGCTCAACGTCTACAACCGGATGATTCACGGTCCCTACGGCATCATCTTCGTGACCGGACCGAACGGCTCCGGAAAAACCACCACCCTGTACTCGACCCTCAACATCATCAACTCGGTCGAGAAAAACATCGTTACGCTCGAGGATCCGGTCGAGTACCAGCTGCCGCTTATCCGCCAGACGCAGGTTGATCCCGATGCCGGCGTGACCTTCGCTTCCGGACTCCGCGCACTCCTGCGACAGGATCCGGACGTTGTTCTGCTCGGTGAAATTCGCGATGCCGAGACCGCCGAAATCGCCGTGCGCGCCGCCCTGACCGGTCATCTCGTCTTCACCACGATCCATACGAATGACTCGGTCGGTACGCTCGCCCGCCTGACCGACATGGGTGTTGAGCCGGTCCTCATTTCTTCTTCCACGCTCGGCGTGCTGGCCCAGCGTCTCGTTCGCCTCGTCTGCACCTCCTGTCGCGAGCCGTACGAGCCGACCCCCGAACTCCGGAAACAACTCAACCTCCCGCCGAACGTTCAAGCCACCTTCTACCGAGCTGCGGGATGCGACCGCTGCGATCGCGCCGGCTATTTGGGCCGCACTGGCATCTTCGAACTCCTTAAACCAGACGAAGAACTCCGCGATCTCATCACCGCCCGCTCGCCTTATGACGTGATTGCCAAAGCCGCCCGTCAGAAGGGCATGAAAACGCTCCGCGACGATGGCATTGCCAAAGCGCTCGACGGGCTGACCACAGTCGAGGAAGTCCTCCGCGTCACGAGCGCCAATCCGCAGCTGGCGGTGTTCTAACAACCAAACTCCCCGCCCTCCGAATGTCATTCCGGCCCTCGATCTAATCGAGGGGATCCGGAATCCAGTATTCGGGCGGGGAGTTATCTTTAGATGTTACTTCTTGGTGAACGTCGGGCCTTTCACGGTGTAGATGTTCACTGCATCTGCAGGAAATCCAACGTCGTAAGCCTTTCCAATATACACGGGACCAGTTTTCGCACCCTTGCCTACTCGCACAACGATTTTTGAATTAGACCACGAGAGCACCTGAGCCAGGCACGATGGTGTCGTTTTCGGCCACTTGCTGAGCTTGCATCCAATGCCAACCGCGGTCAGGAGTTGAGGATTCAATGAGCTGTGACCGCCTCCAAAGCCCCGACCCTTAATGGTCAACTTCGTACCGTTGCCGCCCTTGGTCGGACTGATGCTGGTAATCTTCACTGCTTCTCGGGTCGTTTCCGACTCAATATCCGATAACGCTGATTCCGGATTTTTTGGATCGAGAAATTCGGTTCTATCAGCTTTTGCTTGGAAATAGTAGGTCGTGTTTGTTCGAAGTCCACTAATTACAAAGTATCCTGGCGAATCACCTGTTGGGCTCAGTCTATTTACAGGAGCACCAATATTTTTCGTCAAGTCAGTCGCGGATGTGCCGTAATTGAGTT
>SBBC01000034.1 GCA_005239865.1 Candidatus Microgenomatus auricola | reverse complement strand
GACGGCCAGGGCGATCGCATCGGCGGCATCGTCGGGCGCGGGCGGGCGGGCGAGGCGAAAGAGCGCCTGGATCATGCGTTGGACTTGGCGCTTTTCGGCGTGGCCATAGCCGGTGACCGCTTGTTTCACCTGTTGTGGCGAAAAGTCGAGAACTGGAAGGTTGGCCTCGGCCGCGAGGAGGAGAATCACGCCGCGGGCTTCGCCGACTACACCAGCGGTTTTGATGTTTTTCGAAAAGAAGAGCTGTTCCAAGGCGATGCGGTTCGGATGATGTTCGGCAAGGATCCGTTGGAGCGCCGCGCGGATTTGCTCGAGGCGCTGACCGACCGCCGCCCGTTTCGGAGTGGCGATGACGCCGAAGGTCGAAAGATAGAGTGTCCCGCCGTGGGCGCGAACAAGGCCGTACCCGACCCGGCCGATTCCCGGATCAATGCCGAGAATGGTAATTTCAGACGTCGGCGTTGGTGGCAATGTTCGTAACATCTTGAACTTCCTCGAGCGCGTTCAGGAGTTTCTGAATTTTCTCGCGCGCGTCGTGGCTCGCGGGAGTGACAGTCGCTTTCGGAACGAGGGCGATGGCTGCGCTTTGTACCTTCCCCCCTTTGGCTGTCAGGATTTCTCGAACGGCGTCAAGCCGCGGCGGCGGGGTGGCGACCACCAGGGTACCATCGTGCTGTTCGATGTCGAGCGCGCCCGCGTCAATGGCTGCTAACTCGAGCGCTTCCCGGTTTCCATTCGGCTTAACCTCAAGTAGTCCCTGTCGCTCGAACAGCCAGAGAACGCTGTTCGCGCTGGCCAGGTTCCCACCGTATTCGGAAAACAGCTGGCGCAGCTCGGCGGTAGTTCGGTTGCGGTTGTCGGTCAAGGCCTCCGCCACAACCGCAACGCCTTCCGGTCCGTATCCTTCGTAAGTGATGCGTTCAATGTGCTTCCCCGCAATTTCGCCGGCACCGCGCTTGATGGCGCGTTCGATGTTGTCTTTCGGCATGTTCGCGGCTCGCGCCTTTTCGATCGTCAGACGCAGGCGGACGTTCATGGCCGGGTCTTTCCCGCCGTCATGGACGGCCATCGTAATTGCGTTTGCGAGTTTCGAGAAGACCGCCCCCCGCTTGAGGTCGGCCGCTCCTTTTTGTCGCTTGATTTGCGCCCACTTTGAATGACCTGACATAGAACACTCCTGTCCGAATAAGCGCGGACCAACAGAAACGGCGTTCAAAAACAGTAGTCCGATTGTATCAATTTTTTCTCCTCCCGTCAATCCGGCAAGGCCGTGCGCATTCGTAAAATTTGCAATTCGCCGAGGGTCTGATAGAGTACAGACACGAACAAACATCCAACACATGGCCCACGTCCTCGACCAAGAACAAAAGTATCAAACAACGTCGCGACAGCTCGTGCTCTCGTCACTTCGGTCACTCGGGCGGCAGGCGCGACAGGGATATCGCGACGCGCGGTCGATACGCTTTCCCCGCCGGTATCACTCGGCTGAACAGCTCGCGGTGTGTGGAATGGGCGGGTCGGCACTCGGAACCGACGTCCTGCGCTCCGTTTTTTCTTCGGTTCTGAAAGTGCCGCTGACGATTGTCAACGATTACGTCCTTCCCCGATCGGTCGGGAAGAAGACGTTGGTAGTCCTCTCCAGTTACTCCGGGAGCACGGAGGAGGTGCTGGCAGCCGCAAGGCAAGCGCGCCAACGCAAGGCCATGATCACCGGTCTGACGACGGGCGGACCGCTCGGGGCGATGCTCCAGCGCTGGCGGATTCCTTGGTACCGGATTGACGGTCAAGCCAACCCGGCGGGCCAGCCGCGGCTGGGTCTCGGGTACAGCGCTTGCGGTCAACTCGGGCTGCTCACCGCCCTCGGCCTTGTCATGGTAACATCGAAAGAAGTTTCGGCTTTAGCTCAAGCTCTCGAGGAGCGGACGGCTCGGCTTGACCCCCGTCTGGCAAAGAAACGGAATTTGGCGAAGCGGCTTGCGGCCGAACTGAACGGTGGAACTCCGGTTCTGGTCGGCGCGGAGCACCTGACTGGGAGCATGCACGTCTTCGCGAACCAGCTCAATGAGACGGCCAAGACCTTCGCCGTCTCGTTTTCGCTTCCCGAACTCAACCATCATCTCTTGGAAGGACTGCGTTATCCGACCTCACTTCGTTATGGTGTTTGGTTGTTTGTGAATTCTTCGCGCTACAGCCAACCAATTCGCCAACGCCAGAACATCACGAAACAGATTGTTGAACGACGCGGCATCGCGACCGCTACCGTTTCGATTCGCGGCTCGAGCGCGCTGGTTGAAGCGTTCGATCTCATCACGATTGCCGGGTTCGTCAGCTTTTACCTCTCGGTTTTGCATAACGTCGACCCGATGACGGTCCCGAGCGTTGACGAACTCAAGCGCCGACTCGGCCAACGATAGCGCGTCGTCGGGAAAGGCCGATCTCCTGCCAACCATGCTTGGACAGGAGGTCGGTTTTTCTTGGCGATAAGCACGGTTCAGCGGTATACTGCAAGTGTATGCTGAAGAACCGACCCTTGGTGACGAGGCTGCTTGCCTGGTACCGAGTGCATCGCGGGTGGCTTGGGTATCTGACGATTTTCACCATCGCATTTTTGTTTTTTGCTTATTTCCAGTACCTGCCGCTGTTCGCCGATCCCGACTCTTTCTACCACGCCAAGATGGCCATGCTCTTGCGCGACCAGGGGTGGCAGCGGACATTCACAGCGCTCCCATTCACCACCCTGGCGCAGTATTTTGCGGATCAGCACTTTCTCTATCATCTCCTCCTCATTCCGTTCGTAACGGCGTTCCCGCCCCTCATCGGCTTGAAGTTGGCGACCATTCTTTTCGGCGCGTTGTTGGCCTCGACCTTCTACTGGTTTCTGCGTCGTTGGGGGATCCCGTGGGCGTTCCTGACGACGGCAGTGCTCCTGCTCATCAATCCCTTCACCTTCCGGATGAATCTCGCGAAGGCGCCGAGTTTATCCCTGATCATTCTTCTCTTCGGGCTGTCCGCGGCCTTTGCCTATCGTCCCTGGCTCGTCGGCATCATTGGCTTCGCCTATGTCTGGTTCTACGGCGGATTCGCGCTCCTGGTCGTGTGCGTTTTGACGTTCGCGCTCGTTAGCGCGATTCACCGACGGTACCTCCGGCGAGAAGATGCGAACCTCCTGGTCCACCGGATTCGTGCGTTGTTAGGACGCGCCTTTCGTCACGGGAAAATTCGGCGTTTGAACCTCCGCCTGGCGTTGGCGGTGGTGATCAGCACGGCGCTCGGCATTCTGCTCAACCCGTTCTTTCCGGCCAACCTCCGGTTTTATGCCGATCAACTCGTGCGGATTGGCATCGTCAACTACCAGTCGGCGATCGGCGTCGGCGGCGAGTGGTATCCGTACGGGTTGGTTGATCTTTTGGCCAACACCGTCCTCCTCTCCATTCCACTCATCATCGCGCTGGCGCTGTTCGTCATCAACTTCCGCCGGCAGTCGAGCCGTTCGATAACGTTGTTCTTCTTATGGCTCTTCTTTTTTCTTCTGACCCTGAAATCCCGACGATACGTTGAGTATTATGTGCCGTTTGGGTTGCTGTTCGCGGCCTTCTCCCTGTACGATTCGTGGCGGGGATTTGGATGGCGGAAATTTTGGCGGCAGCTTTCCGAGCGGTATCTTCGCTTCGGCTGGGCCTGGGTCGCGGTCGTCGCATTCGCCACCTATCTCGCGATTCTCCTGCCGACCGTGGTCGTCCGCGACCTGGTGACCGAGAAAAAGGATCTGGCCCGAGGATTTCGTTTCGACCTTTTTGCCCAGGAGAGCAAATGGATTCGTCAGCGCGGGGCTCCCGGCGCGGTGGTGTTCCACAGCGACTGGGACAACTTCCCGATGTTGTTCTACCACAACGACGAAAGCCGATACATTGTCGGACTAGATCCGACCTTCCTCTACGTCGCCGATCAAGACCGGTATTGGAAATGGGCGAACGTGACACTCGGGAAAGAAACTGGTGACGTCTTTGCGATCGTCCGCGGCGTATTCGACGCTGACTTTGTTCTGGTTGAACATGATCACCTTGAGATGGATCGTCTTATTCAAAACGACAATCGTTTTTCCCTGGGATTCAACGGTCCGGATGCAAAGGTCTACGTCGTGCTGAACGATTGATTAAGTAAGATTATGATCGGACTTGATGCGATTCTTCTGTTGGTGTTCGTACCGCGGTTTCTGACCGCATTCACAACCCGGACATCGCCATATCTCTGGCCGCTCGAAGACCGCTTGGTCGGATTTTTCTTCGTGACCACCGTCCTGGTCGGCGTTTACATTGCGCTACGTCTGTTCTCGTCGAGCGAGGGAAGCGGTTGGCACCGGACAATCATCGTGAGCACCCTTGGAATTTTTCTAATCGGTTCGATTCTCGGCATTCAAATTGTCGTCCGCCAGCAGGTCCCGCATTTTCTTTATATTCACGACGGCGCCGTTCAAACCGAGGACGCGGTTGCTGCGCTCCGGAGCGGGGACAATCCGTACGCCGTTGATTACTCGTCGCGTTTGTTCGGCGCCTTCCCGGACGGCTTTTCCGAGGCGACGCGGCCGAATCCGGCTTGGACGCACTATGTCTACCCGCCGCTTCAGGTCGTACTCGGCGTCCCGTTGGCGGCACTCGGCGAGCGTTTGTTCGGATGGTTTGATATTCGCTTTCTATACCTTCTCTCCTTCATTGTTTTGATGGTGGCGGGGACATTGTTGGCAAAAGACCGCGAGCGACGCCTACTAGTTCTTGTTCTGTTGATGTTCAACCCGTTCTTTATCCAATTTTTCATCGGCGGGTTCAACGATGTGTTTTTCCTGGGGTGGATTGCGCTCGGAGCACTGTTCCTCGATCATCGACGCACGTTCGTTGCCGCCGTGATGTTTGGCTTGGCCCTTGCCAGTAAGCAGTTGGCTTGGTTTCTGGTGCCGTTTTTACTCTGGCACTTGTACGTGACGACGGAAGAACGTCGATCGCTGAAACTAGTCGTTCGGCAAGCGCTGCCAATGGCCGTCGCGGCCGGACTGGTGATACTGCCGTTTTTGGTATGGTCGGCGCGCGATTTTCTTGATGATGTTCTCTTCTTTGCCACTGGCAGCGCGGCTGACAGTTATCCCGTTTCCGGATTCGGTTTTGGTCAGCTGTTGGCGTCGACCGGAGCAATTCGATCGATCTGGAACCAGTTTCCATTTTGGACTTTGCAAGTCGTCGTCGGCCTGCCATTGTTGCTGGCGTTGTGCCGGTGGCAGCGCCGAGAACCAACCGTCAGCCGGCTGCTGGCGGCCTATGGGTTATTCGCTTTGGTGATGGTATTTTTTTCACGGTATTTCAACGATAGTCACCTCGGCGCGTTGTCGGTGGTCTTCATTCTCGCGTATGCTGCCAACAGTCAAGCTGAACACGGCCCCGCATGATTCGTCGTGCATCAATCATCCTGCCGACGTTCGACGAAGCGGAGAACCTGCCGGAACTCATTCCCCGGATCGCAGCTCTTGATCCGCGGTTCGAGGTGATTGTAGTTGACGATCATTCGCCTGACGGAACGGCTCGGGTCGCCGATGGGCTAGCGCAAAAATACCTAGTCGAGGTTGTTGAGCGAAGCGGCAAGCTGGGACTAGCATCAGCGGTGATTGACGGGGTGACGAAGCGAGCCGCGGCGCCGGTCATCGTGGTGATGGACGCCGACCTTTCGCATGACGAGCAGATTATTCCTCAGCTCGTAGCCAGCGTCGAAGCGGGGAGCGATCTCGCTATCGGTTCGCGGTTCGCCTCCGGCGGCTTGACCGAGGACTCGTGGCCTCGGCGTTTCTTTTCGTGGAGTGCAAAACAGGTTGCCCGGTTTGTCCTCGGCGTTCGCGTTCAGGATCCCATGAGCGGTTTTTTTGCGATGCGGCGAGAGGCGTTCATCGCGCTGGCGCCAAAACTCAAACCGCGGGGATTCAAGATTCTTCTGGAAATTCTCGTGCGGATGCGTCCGCACAAGGTGGCGGAGGTCGGTTTCCGTTTCCGCGCCCGTCAGAAAGGGGAGAGTAAACTGACCGCAAAAATTGCCGGCCAATACCTTCGGATGATTTTCGATTTATGGCGCGAGCGTTGGTGGGGTGGTGGATGAAGAAAGAACGGATTGATCTCGTCACCTTGATCGCGGCGATGGCGGGGCTGGTGATTCTCTGGTCAGGCGGGGCCGGGAAAGAACTGTGGTTTGATGAACGGTTTCTGCAGGTCGTCTCCAGCCAGCCGCTCATGGAAATGATGCAGCTTCTTCGGTGGGAGAACAACCCGCCGCTGACGTTCGTCCTCCTTCGTGTCTGGCAGCAACTCTTTGGATCGAGCGAGCTGGCGCTTCGCAGCTTTACGCTGTTCCCGACCCTGGCGTTTCTCGTCGCCCTCTTCAGGATGGGTCGTCACATGTTTGGACGAGGAGTGGCGGCGTTGGCCGTGACGCTCGGTGCCGTGGCCGGACAAGTCGTCGTCCAAGCCGGGGAAGTGCGAATGTACCCGTGGCTGATGTTGGAGACGACGATTGCCATGATCGCCACGTGGTCATTCGCCCGCTCACGCCGGGGCTCGGATATCGTGCTAATGAGTGCGATGAATATTCTGGGAGTATATACGCATTATACTTACGTATTTTTTATGGCCTTCCAGGCGATCTGGCTTATATGGAAAGCACGAGAAGCCTGGGCCAAGGTGGTTGGAAGTATGATTGTGACCGCCGTTGCCTTCTCGCCGTGGTTTGTCCTGTCGTTCCTGCCCAAGATCCAAGATCTCTCAACGAACGTCGGCATCGAACGAATCACCGCTATCCCGTGGCAGGTGTTTCTTCTGCCGCTGCACCTGACCGAGCTCCTCTGGTTCACCGGCGGAGCATGGCGTGGGGTCCAGATGCTCGGCGCCAGCGCGGTGATGATAGGGTTGCTATTCTTCTGGCTGGCATGGCGGCGAAGTCGGGCGCGCCATGAAGATGTTTCGGCGTATGCGTTCATCACCATGTTGGTGGTGATCGTGATGGTCATCCTGGGGGCGACCGGCCTGGTATTTCCCAAGCACGCGACCATCCTCATCCCGGCCTGGTTGCTAGCCATCAGCGCCGGTGTTTTCTCGTTCCCGCTACATCGGCCAGTCAAGGGGATAGTCATCTTTTTCCTGCTCGCCTTACCGGCCGTTTTATCCTGGCAACAGGCGCGCTCGCCGTACGTGACGTACCGGAGCGCGGCCGAAGTAGTTGAACGTCACGAGCAGGCCGGCGACGTGGTCCTCGTCCACCCCTTCAACGACGAGATTGCGGTGCAGCCGTATTACCAAGGGAAGCTGCCGGTCAGGGGATTCTTTCCGCTCGGCAACCCCGGAATGGCGACATTGCGGGACGTGATCCGGTATAATTTTCGCGTGACCCTGAACGCAGACAACGTCGAACGGCTTGGCGCCTACGTCGGTCAGGCGGAACGCGTGTGGTTCTTCTTTGACGTTTCGCCAGGAAAAAGTTACTGGCGCGGCGATCTCATCTCGCAATGGTTTGAACGAAATAGCTTCGCGAAAACGGAGTACCGCGAAATCTTCCGAGAGGTTCCGCCGCTGCTGGTGAGATACGACCGAAAGAATAATAACGAGCCGCCATGATCAGCCCGGGCGAACGCGTGTGGCTTACTCGCGCGATCATCATCTCCCTCCTGCTGGCAAATCTTCCCCTGGTCCTCGGGTTTCTGAAGGCGCCAAGCGGAACGACCTACACCGGCATTGATTCGACGGCGCCGGGCGATGTCAATGTCTACCTGTCGTACTTGGAACAGGCGCGACAAGGACAATTGGTCTTCCGCGACCTGTTCACGTCAGAACCGCAGCGTCCAATGTTGTTCAACCCATTCTGGCTGGCGCTCGGGTGGCTTTCCTCGCTCCTCCATCTCCCCGGCTTGGCGATGTACTTTTTGAGCCGCATCGTGCTGGGCGCTGTCTTGCTCGCGGTAATTTACATCGGCACGACCATAATTTTTGCCGATGTGCTCCGTCGCCGAATCGCGTTTTTATTGGCGGTCTTTGCCAGCGGCATCGGCGCTTGGGCCGCTCCGTTCATTGACGCTTGGTTTCACGGCAACGTGCCTGAACCGGGCTGGCCGATGGATTTGTGGGTGAGCGAGGCGTTCACCTTCTTATCCCTCCATCACTCGCCGCATTTCCTGGCGGCCACGATCCTGATTCTGCTGGTAGTGTGGTGGTTGATGCGGGTGGTGGAAGGGCGCGGGTTAAAACCCGCACTGTATGCTGGGTTGGCAATGCTCGCGCTTTTTTCCTTTCATCCGTTCCACGCCGTAACGCTCGGGCTCATTACCGTCGCGTTTTTTCTGACGGCTTTCATGCACCACCACCAACACCTTTGGAGAACGCTCGGGAACTACGCACTGGCCTGGTTGATTGCGACGCCCGCAATTCTCTATCATGCCTGGATCGTGCTTCGCGACCCCCTCGGTAGCGGTCGCGCCGCCCAAAACATTCTTCTGACAACGTGGCCCGGAGTGACAGTTTTGAGTTATGGGTTTTTGCTGGTCGGCGCGGTGGTTGGTGCAGTCTTGCTCTGGCGGACCACCGCGCTCCGTTCACGACTGCTTGTCGCTTGGGTAATCGCGCACCTCATGGCAATCTATGCGCCGGTATTTTTCAACCGTCGCTTGACGCAAGGGCTGAACATCGCGCTCGCACTGCTAGCGGCGGCGGCCGTGGCGGTAGTGATTGAACGCTGGCGGGCGAAACGCCCGCGGAGCACGACGGAATATTTTCTTCCGGTCATGGGGCTGTTTGTGTTAGGTCTGTCAACGCTTTGGGTCACAGCTAAAGACCTCTCGGTTCTCCTCGGTGTGAGCGGTCGGGACCGACCGTTGTATTTCTATCTACAGCATGATTATCGCGACGCGTTCCGCTGGCTACGGAACTCGACCGATCGGGAAGTGATCGTGCTAAGCTCGCCGGTGACTGGAAATTTCATTCCCGGCTGGAGCGGGCGTCGCGTTGTGGCCGGTCATAACATCGAAACCATCAGGTTTGAAGAAAAGCGCTTAGCCATTCGACGGTTTTACGACCTGCGCGAAAATGACGAGTGGCGGCGTATGTTCCTCGAGCGAACCGGAGCCACGCATGTGGTGGTAGGCCCATGGGAGGGAATGCTGGGTGCCTTCGACGGCCAGGGAGTGCCGTACCTGCGGTTGGCGTTCGAGCGGCCGACGGTTCGAGTCTACCGTGTTGATGCCGGGACGTGAATTTCGCCGAAACGAATTGGTTCGCCAACGGCTTCGTACTGGCGATAGCGAAGTTCGAGCCCGCGGACGCCGTTCAGCGCGACAGCACCGTCAACTCGAAGCACGCGCAGGTCGGCGACCAACGTTTTTCCGGCCAGCTGACGCGGTATGAGAATGTCGTAGCGCGAAGTCACAATTTGCCCGACCGGCCAGTCGCTCGTCGGATAGACGCCACCCCCAAAGGGAAGGAGCAGGCGGTGCCGCGCTTGGCCGTTCTCCAGTAGGCGGAGTTCAAGTTGCAGCAGCTCGTCGCTGGCGCGATTTTTTTCAAAACTGACGCTGAACGGCAGGGTGGTAAACGAGCGTTGACCAACCGACCGGGTCGCAGTTTCTAGCGCGCCGGTCGGGGCGGCCCAACCGAGAAAGGCGATGCTGGCATGGACCGACGGATTTCCCTGCAGACCGACAGGTGGGGTGGTGCTGTAGAGCGGCTGGACGGTCGGGCCAGCATCCCGTAGGAAAACGGCGAAACGGTCGAGGAAGAAAGTCGGTCGGAAGCCGCGTTCCTCAAGAAAGTTTCGAATCCTGGCATAACCACCGACGTTATCATTATCCTCACGGCGATAGAGGAGCTGATAAAAAAGGAAATCGCGGAGCTCCAGGAGCAGCACGCTCGCGTCGTCCGGGACAATGTATCGCTCGTCGGAGAACTGTTTCTTTCCGAGGAAAACATAGTGCAGCGAGTAGAGACGCGGTCGGTCCGAGAGCTCGGTAACGGAATCAAACCCGGCCACCGTGCCGATTTCAGGCAGCGACCGGACAACCGATCGCTCGAGATTGACTCGGTCGGCGATAGCGCCACTTTTTGCCATGACCGGAATTGACTGTGCCAGTGGACCGATGACGATCATACTGTAGAGCACGACCACGATAAACAGGATAATGACCATGCCGCGCTCGCTCGCCAACTTTTTGAATAGCCCGCGCTCTGGCGGATGGAGAACGGAAGAAAACGCCGCGGCGGTGGCGACCACAAAGAACGGCAACAAGAGCGTCGGGTAGTGGATTTCGACGAGCAGCCCGCCT
>SBBC01000036.1 GCA_005239865.1 Candidatus Microgenomatus auricola | reverse complement strand
GGCTGCAGGTTACCGCGCTCATCAGCAGTGCAGGGCGTCAGCTGGGATTTGCTCCAGTGAAAGGTGTCAAGCGTCGTCAGCCCGCTAGTGGTCAGGCCAACACCGCCGCTGACGAGCGGCAGGACATCGGTCTGCAATACCAACCGTCCGTTGACCTTGACTACGGCACTGGCTTCATCCACCTCGAGATCAAGGGTGTGCCAGGCGCAGTCGGTTTCCTCCCAAGTACCGGTCAAGAACTGCGGCACGCCATTGATCACCCGGACAAATCGAATCTCTCCGCCCTCGATGGCGCGGGGTTCAAGCGAAACGAGGTTTTCATCCTGGCTCGGCGTGCAATCCAACGGCACCTTACCAGTCGTGATTGGCTGCTCATCGTAGCGGATCGGCTTCCGGACGAGCTCGACTGCCAGGTAGTCATTCGGGTTCTGGATGTGGAAGGCGATCCCGGCCGCGGCCTCGCCTCGGGCCACGTCCAGGCTAGCCGTAAAGGCTTGGGCGGTTTTGCCGGTCAGCTGTAGGAGGGACCGCATGGCTGCCTGTTGATGCAGCCGACCAACTTGCTCTGACCACGAACCGCTGTGAACGGTCCAGCCATCGAGCGGCGGGGCGTCAAAGTCGTCATTGACCACTTCAACGCCGGGAATGAGTTCTTTCACAAGCTCGTTGGCGCCGTTGTACTTGTAGTTCTTCGCGCTGCCGTTGCGGATTTCGGACAGACGGTTGCCAACAGCATCATACCCCCATGAGACAGCATACGGCACAGTCCCGGCCCGAGTTTCCGAGATCACGCGGTAGAGATTATCGTAAGCGTACGTGATGACGTGGTCGGGGCTGCCGTCTTTGGTCACGTCCATCTGTGTGCGGTTACCGACATTGTCGTACTGGTAGGTAAAACCAGAAATCACCGAGGTATCAGGTTTCTTATTGGCCAGGACTTCCAGGCGCTTGGCCGTATCGTACTGGTAGTCGGTGACCGCGCCGTTCGGTCGAGTGAGTTTCTGGCGCGTGCCGTCGGGATGGTGGTTGAAGTCGTACTGATCGCTGCCTTGCAAGATTTTGTCGATCTGGGCGGCATCGTCGTACTGGTAGGTAACCCTGCCTTGGAGCACAGCGCCGAGGTAATCCTCCATACTCGTGCGCTGGTCAAAGCTGTCGAAGGTGTAGCGCAGCTCGCGGTTAAGCAGGTTGTTCGTTTCGCGCGTCAGGCGGTTCAGGCTGTCGTACTGGTACGACAGATTTGTGTTCGGGTCGGTGATGCTCAAGAGGTTCCCGCTGGCGTCGTAGCTGCGGCTGACTGTGTACGTTGGGTAAACAGTGTTCTTTAACCGGTGGAGCTGGTCGTACGTAAAGGCCGTCGTCACGTTCGTCGCCCCGTCGCTCTGCACTTTCGTCACGAGATTACCGAACTCGTCGTAGACTGAGGCGGTGTACTTGCCGATCGGGTCGGTTTCGCGAATAACGCGATTCAAGCCGTCGTACTGGTAGATGGTGGAGTGGCTATTGCCGTCGATCACCGCCGTGCGGTTGCCGTTGGCGTCATAACTGAAGGTCGTGATGTTGCCAATCTGGATGATCCGGACCAGGCGGTGGAGACTATCGTACTGACTGCTGGTACTGACACCGTTCGGGTCACTGACGACTACGACGTTGCCGACGGCATCGTAGCGATTGGTCGTGGTTAGATTCTTCCGGCCGAAATCCGTGATCACACGCTTTTGGCGGTTAAGCGCATCGTATTCGGTCTTGGTTTGCATGTTAGCCGGATCAGTCACCAGCGTGACATTACCGTTGTCATCGTAGTTAGTGACTGTTTCGCGCAGCAGCGGATCGATTGTCCGGACCAGCCGGTTGGTCGCATCGTACTCATAGGTCGTAGTTTTCGGCTGCCAAACAGCGCTATCCTCGCGGAACACGGTCATCGTAACGCGGTTGCCGTTCAGGTCATAGGCATAGTCTGTGCGATAGGCCGGATCGCTGCAGGCCAGGTCAACCTCGCCGCCGGTCCGCTTCGCTGACTTCAACAGGTTGCGGTTGGTGTAACAGTTCCGACTGACGTTGCCGCGCTGGTCAGTCACGGTCAAGAGGTTGCCGTTATCGTCGTAGGTGTTCACGACGCTGGCTGGGCCATGGTCAACCGTGGCTGGGTAATTAGTCTGCGTCAGGCGATTCAGCTGGTCGTACTGAAAGGTGGTTCGCGACTGGACGGCGTTCGTCACCGGGTGGATTTCTTCGACAGCCGTGCGGTTGCCGTTGGCGTCGTACTCGTACTCGAAGAACTGGTGCCTGGAATTTACCGCCTCGAAGCGCTGCTCGACGATAACGCGATGCAAGGCATCGTACACAAAATGCGTGCGGTTGTTGTTGAAATCGTAGGTATCGGTGACGTTACCGTTTGGATCATACTCGGTCCGGGAGAACGTTCCGTCATGACGCGTGACTTTCGTCCGCCGGTCCAGGGCATCGTACTCGTAGGTCGTCACCTTGCCGAGCTGATCAGTTACGGTCAGGAGGTTGCCGTTGCGATCGTACGTGTTCATGATTGACGACGCGCCGTGATCAACAGTGGCGGGGAACGTCGTTTTCTTCAAGCGGTGGGCTTGATCGTACTGGAAGATGGTGACTGTGCCGGCCGCATGAGCTGGCTGCTTGTGGGTGACAACCTGACCGATTACGTTGTACGTCATGACCTCGTTGCCGGTAATACCGGAGCGATCAATCGACGTAACCAAGCCCGTGATCGGATCGTTGTAGTCATAAAGAGTCGTGAAAGAGCCAATTTCATTGATGGCCCGCGGTTCAGTCTTAGTCTTCAACCGACCCTGGACATCGTAGGTCATCTGCGTCACCGGCAAGGTGCCGCCGGAAACATCGGCTGGTTCAGCAATTGAGGTGACGAGGTGGGGATTGTTCGAGTCGGTGTACCCGTAACTGCTGACATTACCCAGTGAATCGGTTACCGTCTGAACTTCGTGTTCAGCAGTGTAGGTGTAGTGGATGGGGTTGACGACACCTGGCCGATGGATATTTTCCAGCTGGAACCTAACAAAATCGTTTGGCAGACTAACCAACCAATCGTACGTGGTGACATTGCCACGTTTATCCTTCTGGCAAGTCAACCGACGATAGGTGTCGAATGACTGTTCAATTACGTTGGCAGCTGGATCGGTTATGCGCCAAACCATGGCATCCTCAAAATTCGTTTCGTAGCTACTGGCAAACCCTCGCCAGTTTGTCACTATGGTGAGTAAATCATCCGATGAGGGCGTCAGCGAGGAACAGGCGGTATTCAGTTGCGTTTCCAAAGGCGCGTACGACGCGGCCATGACTTGATTGTCGGCGTTCACAATCTTGGCCAGCCGGCCGCCGACTTCGTAATAATATTTGGTGGAAAAACCGCGCGGGGTGACCAACGCAGCCAGGAGTCCGCGCTTGGTCGGGCAGGTGCCGGGCAGGGGTGAAGGGCAGGCCACTGACTCATTCGTGGACGCATGGTAGCTGAATTGCCAGGTTTCATTCGGAGCGTCGGTCCGGTTGCGGGTCACCGATTCCAACAATCGCTCGCTCGGACTACCGCCAGTTTCGCCAAAATCGTAGTAGGAGAAGGCGTATGCCTGACCGCTCGGATCAGTTATGGTTGAGAGTAAGCCGTTGACATCATAGCTAAAACTTGTGGTACGACTGACCGTGTCCACGACCTGCTCAAGACGACCGGTCGAGTCGTACTGGTAATCGAGAATGTTGTTGCTCGCGTCTTTGGTCCAATCAATCAAGCCGGTCGAGGAAAAACCGTGGGTCGTGCCGTTGGCTTCGGTCAAGACCCAGGTTGAATCATCCGGATTCCTGACTAATTTCAGAAACGCGCCTTCCCGGGCGGTCACAACGTACTCGTCCGGCTGGCTGCCGCTCTGAAAGGTGACGGTTTGACCGCTGGCTGTCTGCAACCAAACCTGGTTGATGACGGGATTGGTCGGTTGGTAGTTTTCTCCGTAGTATTCGACGCGGCTGTGCCACACCCTCTGTTCAGTTGATAACCGCCAGCCAGCGGGTACAGCGCTGGTCGCGCCATGCAGCGCCAGCGGATTGTACGTTAAACCCAGCGGCAACTGCGGGCCCAGGCCGGCCGTCGCAAACATTGGCAGATCCATACTGACGCTGCCGTTCGTGACGTCAAGACCGGTCTTTTGGTCGATGCGCAAGACCTGGTCGCCAGCGGCACCGGCGTTATAGACAGCCGAATTGGCTACGATGAGCGACGACCCGCCGGGCGTTTCCGATCCGTTGGCGTAGGATTCAGCCACCACGGTCAGCGCATCGTCAGGTCCAACCAGCAAATCGCCGGGCACGGGATCGAGCGGGGCTGGCCACGACATGCTCGTCAGCAACTTCCATTCCGTGCCGGATAGCGCTAAGAGCTCATCAGTTCCGCTGCCGGGCGTATCAACCAGGAAGTACGGATCGCCCGTGCTGACCACGCCAAGTCGGGCGCGTTTCAGGATGCCTTGATAGAACGACAGAACCTCGCTGCGAACCACCGCTCCGCCGTTAATCACGATGTACCCGTACGGACAGTTGGTGGTGAAGAGTATGTGCAAGCTGCCATCCGGGCCGAAAGCGTAATCGGCGATGACGGGATTGTTGGTGGCGCTGAGCAACAACGGCGGGTCCCATGGTCCGCCGGGGAGCGCGCGGGAATAGCGAATGAAGCCTGATCCAGATTCGAGGGCGAGGAGGTGGGCGATATCGTTCTCGTCGATGAAGATCGAAAGGGAGGAAAACGACCCGCTGGTGAGCACCGTGGGTGTGCTCCCGACGCCATTCATAGCGTAGACCTGGCCGCTCTCGATCCATGCAATTCGCGCCATCCCGCCTCGTTCGACCGCCATGGCCTGAACCTGAATCGCATTCGGGGTAGTCTGCCGGATCTTCGTTTCAACCGTCAACCCGGCCTCGTCGAACGATCGGTACCAGAGCTGCGACCTATTCGCATTGACACCAATGAAGTGGGCGTGGCCAGCACCGTCAACCGCCACAAAGCGCCTATTGCCCGACAAGTAGGTGGCGTTGGCGGAAACAAGCGAAACCGGGGCAAGCCATTGCTGCTTGCTGGTTTGCGTCCGGAGGTTAGTGTACCAAACTCCGGAGTAATCGTCGGTGTGGCGGATGACATGGATGCTGCCGTTACCACCGCGACCGACCAGGGGGCCGGCGTAGAAAGCGTTGACGATGTCGGTTGGCGGCAACGACAGATTGGTTGATGTCATCGCCCACTCGAAGTGCCGCGGCTTGTAGACTGACGTTTGGATCTGTGTTTTTTTGGCTGACGTGCTAGTCGAGCGGGATGTTTGTCGCGCCAGTGCCATGGACGAACCGAGTAGAACGAATACAGCGGCAATCACAAGCGTGGCTGCCCAGCGCCGCACATTAGTTCGAGGCGCCAAACCGTAGACGAAGTTCGGCGCGGGTTGACTCGCGTCCTGTCTAGTCAATGCTTCCTGCGCGGTTTGATGCATGCTGAACTGGTTAGTGCTTCACCTTAACAACATTTACCTGACGATGTCAAGCAACGTTACACGCAAAACTTTTCTGTGTCTTTCATCTTCATGTGATACACCGAACGTTGTATCGCTCCTGGTAGATAATCCTCAACTGCGTGCACGGTGGCGCAATCGCGACACGCGTGACT
>SBBC01000035.1 GCA_005239865.1 Candidatus Microgenomatus auricola | reverse complement strand
TGACGTTCAGAAATGTGTGCTCGGACAACGTATCGATTTTTCCTTGTCATTATTGGCTAGATTAGCACTTTCAGGGTGCTAAACTAGTCATGACCCTTGCCTATTTTGTCGACAAATGCTATAAGTATTACTGGTGGCTAAAGGAGCCACTTATTTTGTATGGACAATATACAATCCCAGCTAGATCGCGCCGAAGCTGAACTCCGGCTGCGCAATTACAGCCCGAAAACCATCAAAGGCTATCTTTATTTTTTGCGGGAGTTTTTTGCCTTTCGGTCGGCTCGGCCGGCTGAAGACGATGAGAAAGCCGTCAAAGGATTCCTGCTTTTCCTTGAAGACAAAGGTGCGTCTGCCCAGACCCGGAACATCTGTTTGAGCGCGGTGAAGTTTTACTATCGGGACGTCGTTAGGACTGGATCGCCGATCGGTATCCGGACGGCGAAGCGAAACCGGAGCCTGCCGGTGGTATTGTCTCGGGGAGAAATTGGACGGATATTGAGCGCTGTGACGAACATTAAGCATCGGCTAATGCTGGCGCTGGCATACGGTGCTGGGTTGCGGGTGAGCGAAGTTGTGAGCGTGCGGGTCGGTGATATTGACGTTGATGAATTGACGATTCATATCAAACAAGCGAAAGGGAAGAAGGACCGGATTAGCGTCCTATCCGAAAAGGTCGTCGAGGGTTTAAGAAATTCTGTTACTGGAAAGGACAAGCATGATTTTGTTTTTGCCAGCGATCGTGGCGGCAAGCTGACGACGCGGACCGCCCAGAAGATTTTTGAACATGCGCTTAGTAAGGCCGACATCAAAAAAAGCGCGACCTTTCACAGTCTCCGCCACAGTTTTGCCACGCACCTGCTGGAAAACGGCGTGGACGTTCGGTACGTCCAGGAATTGTTGGGGCATCACAATATCCGGACGACGCAGTTGTATACCCAGGTGACCAATCCGAAACTGAAGAACATACAAAGTCCGTTATGACAAGTTTTACGCCTTTATGAACTGGTTCCAGGGGACGGATTTGAACCCCGTACAACAGTCGCTACGCGACTGTACGGGGCAGGCCGCCGACCAGATTGTCAACCGACTGCACTATACCAGGGGTGGGGATCCCCGCACCGCGTAGGGTGCAGGGCAGGCGAACCCACGACCCCGGGCTTACCTGCCCGCCGAGCCTCATGGTACCGGGGGGCGGATTTGAACCGCCGACCAACGGCTTATGAGTCCGCTGCTCTACCAGGCTGAGCTACCCCGGCACGTTGCGGATTGTACCACGACATGCCACACGATGTTAGGTTCGGGTGGTCTGTCCTGGTTGGGGAGAGGGATCCGACTACGCCAAGGCTTCGTCGAACGAGAAGTGAAGATAAATGCAGGTTGTACGTTGGCTCGCCAGACGAAGCTTTAGCGAAGTCTGGTTGCGGGAGGGGGATTTGCACCCCCGACCTCCGGATTATGAGCCCGGCGAGCTGCTGCTGCTCCATCCCGCGGGAAGAGTGTACACGATACGTCGATGCTTGGCAAGCCCGGTCATGTAGCCTCAAGCGTCAGTCTCATCGGCTGCCAGTAATAGTCACGCCAGCCCCGGGCGATGGATTTGGCGCGGTTGGCTGGCACATCAGTTTGCGTGAACAGCAACTTCGTGCCTTTCGGCGTCTTGATCAGCTTGATAGTGATGGTTGAGTAGTGTCCGGCTGGCCAGTCGTCAGCCCGCCATGTTTGAACAATCTTTTTGTCAGGGACTAGCTCAATGTTTTTTCCCGAAGCCCAGCCGTCAAAGGTGGTGAATTCGCCGCCAACTTCGCGACTGATCTTTGCCTCGCCGCCAGTGAAGACCGCGTGCTGCCGTTCGTCCATCAGCAGTTCGTATACTTGGTGCGGAGTGGCGGGGAGCATGCAGCCTTGCTTAAGAGAAACGGAATTCATTGTCCGAGGTTCAGGGAGAAGAGGTTCACTAATACTATGGTGGTGACTGTTTTGTTGTAGTTTCTCGTGTTGCGTACAAGTACATGGAAACAATAAACCAAAGGGCAAAGATGGCTACGCCGTCAAAGGTGGCTTTCAAATTGTGGATCCAGTTGTCGACGATAGTCATGATCAACAATGACCAGGAGACAATTGTCAGCATGCGACGGTCGTTTTTTAAATTCATACAGTTCTTTCCTTATTAACTTTTCATCGGAGTCATGGCTGAGTGTGCGTTGGTGATGCCGATTTTCGCTCATTTTCGGGTATATGCCGGAGCAGGGAGTCGAACCCTGATGACCTTGCGGTCGCGGGATTTTGAGTCCCGTGCGTCTGCCATTCCGCCACTCCGGCACCAGCTATTCATGACGAAGCGATGCTCTTAACACTTGCCTAATTGTTGACCTTCCTTTTGAGGTTTTCAAGTATCTTTCCCGACGAATGGCGTCTTCCTTCGCCTTGAAAGCTTCGTAGAATACAAGTGTTGGGTTGTGCATTCGGTGAGTCGTCCAGACTTTACCGGCCGAGTGGTCATCCATTCTCCCGTCGAATCGATCCGTTCTACCAATGTAAAGTCTACCGTTGGTAGGGACTTGAAGAACGTAGACGAAGTGCATCGTTCGTTTTAGCTGATGGATTTTGCCCAGAACCACGTTGGGTTCTGGGCACACCGTACCCGATGTGGTACGGGGTGAGTCGTGCGCGTATGCCAGTTCCGCCACTCTGGCACCATTCGTTCGGGATGTGTCTGCCATTCCACCACGGCGGCACGAAGAGATAGTGTAACCTTCTCGCGTTTCCAGGTCAATTTCAGTATACTACAGGTGACAACGAAAAACCCATGGCTCGGAAAATTTCCATCGTCAACCAGAAAGGCGGCGTCGGCAAGACGACCACCGCCGTCAACGTTGGCGCGGCTCTGGCCGACCACGGTCATCGTGTCCTCATCGTCGATCTCGACCCGCAAGCCAACGCCACCAGCGGTTTCGGCATTGACTACCGACAGATTCCGCACGGCGTCTACGAGGCGCTGGCCGGCTCGGTGCCGACGGTCGATGCGATTCGTGAGACCGGTCGTGATGGCATCCACGTGCTTCCGGCCACGCCGAACCTGGCCGGCGCCACGGTTGAGCTGGTGACGGTCGAGCGGCGGGAGTGGCGATTGGCGGACGCAATTGCTCCGGTCGCCGACCGCTATGACTACATCTTGATTGATTGCCCGCCGAGCTTAGGGTTGCTGACAGTCAACGCACTGACCGCGGCGGATGAGGTGCTGATCCCGGTCCAGTGTGAGTACTTCGCGCTCGAGGGGTTGGGTCAGCTGCTGGAGACAATTGAGCTCGTCAAACAGAATTTGAAAACCGAGTTGCGGGTGCTGGGAGTGGTCTTAACCATGTTCGAGGAGGGCAGTCAGCTGACGCAGGCGGTGTTTGATGACGTCTATCGGAACCTACCGCACCGCATGTTCCGCGTGGTCATTCCGCGGCACATCAAACTGGCCGAGGCGCCGAGCTTCGGTCGTTCCATTTTCGAACATAGTCGTGATTCCAGCGGAGCGCGCGCGTACAGACGGCTGGCGCGCGACATTCACCTCAAACAGGAGCGGGCATGAATCCCGTTAGAGACCAATAACTACGCTATGATACACTATCACACACTCTACACTTTACAAGCTGACGCTCTAACGGGATGAACGGCGCACTCGGTCGCGGTTTGGCATCGCTCATTCCGACCGGCTCCGGACAGCCGCCGGCCGCGGCGCCAGCGTCGCGCGAAGGGGTGCTGCAGATTCCGACCTCGACCATCCGCGCGAACCCGCGTCAACCGCGGAAAGCGACTGACCACGCAGCGCTCGAGGACCTCATCAACTCGATTCGCGAGCACGGCATTGTCCAGCCGCTGGTCGTGATACAAAAGGGTACGGGGTACCAGCTGATTGCTGGTGAGCGACGGCTGCGCGCTGCTCAAATCCTTGGCATGAAGACGGTACCAGCAGTCGTTCGGGATGCAACCACGCAGCAACAACTCGAGCTGGCGATCGTCGAGAACGTCCAGCGCAAAGACCTCAACCCGATGGAGCGCGCCTTCGCCTACCAGAAGCTGATTGACGAGTTCAACCTGACGCAGGAGCAGGTGGCGAAACAGGTGGGCAAGTCGCGGGTGACCGTGGCCAACACCCTGCGCCTGCTCGACCTGCCGACCGAGGTCCAGCAGGCCGTGGCCGACGAGCGGATCACCGAAGGCCACGCCAAGGTGATTGCCAGCGCGCCAACCCCCGAAGCGCAGTTGAAACTGCTGCGCGAGATTTTGGAAAGAAACTTGAGCGTGCGAAGCGGCGAGGAGATCGTCAAGCGGACAACGGTCGGGAGAAGGAAGACTCCGGCCGAACCCGAATTCGTCGCGGCCGAGGAAGAGCTCCGAGAGAGGTTCGGAACGCGCGTGCGGATTGACAAGCGCGGCCGGGTTGGTACAATCACCATTGAATTCTATTCGGCCGAGGAGTTCCGCGCGCTCCGGCAACGCCTTCATCGTTCATAACCTCGCATGACACCAATACAAACCGGACAACGTCACACCGCACCGGTGTCGCTCCTCGGTCTCACTAAGACGCTGCTGGCAGCGACGATGTTTCTGCTGCCCGCCTTTTTCCTTCCCGGCCTCAACGATCGGACGGAACTGCCGAAAGCAGCGCTGTTTCTCTTCTTGACGCTCGGCGCGGCCGTGACCTTTACCGCCTCTTGGATGTTCGGCTCGGACGTTCGCTCAAGAAGCCTTCCTGGCGGATGGTGGCTGCTGGCGTTCGCGTTGGCGGTTAGCCTGTCTTCGCTCTGGTCAACCGGACACGTCACGTCACTCTTAGGACAGAGCGGGTATGTCCACCATGCCCTGCCGGTTCTCCTCGGCTTCGTGCTGTTCGTGATTCTCCTGACGCAAGTCGTGGGGGATGAACGCGAGGCGACGCATTTTCTCTTCACCCTCGTCCTCGGATCATCGCTCGGCGTGCTCCTCGGAGTCCTGCAGTTAGCCGGCATTTCACCGTTTGGGTGGACGGACGCGCCGATCTCGAACCCCCTCGTGACCGGGAGTTCCAACGCGACACTGGCAATCGTCGCGGCTGCCCTGGTCACCGGGGTGACGCTCTGGCTTCGACGCTTGAGCGGAGCGCTCTGGCGCCTGCTCGGTTGGGCCGGCTTGGTATTTTCGGTGCTCGCGCTCTTAACGGTCGACAGCCTTGGCGGGTGGGTGGCGACGATCGTTGGGGTGACCGTCGCGCTGGCGTTCACCAGCCTGCGTCGGCTCACTCGGAATGAGCTGGCGTTAGGGATGGTGGTCATCGCTATCGCCGTGATCGGCATCCTGTTTCCGGTCAACACCTGGCTCGGGAGCGGCGCCGGGCAGGATCTTCGCCTCGACGCCGGCACGTCGTGGGCCATCGTGAAGTCGACCCTCGCCCATCAGCCGCTGCTCGGGTCCGGTCCCGGAACATTTTTCTTTGACTTCGTTCGCTTCCAGCCAACGACGTACAACGCTTCCCCGCTCTCGCCGCTGCGCTTCGTCAAGGCCTCGGACGAAGCGCTGCAACTCCTCGCCACCCTCGGGATCGTCGGCGTCCTGGTGCTCGTCTGGCTCATCGTGCAAACGCTGCTGACCGTCGTGCGGCGGAGCGATGAGTTGGCACGGCGCACGCGCGGCGATTGGCACCTGATGAGCGCCCTGATCGGCATCTGGACCGGCACGACGACGGCCTTCTTTTTCGTCCCGGCCACGTTCATGTCGTTCGCCCTGTTCTGGATCACGCTGGGCCTCTGCCTGGTCGTGTTGCGACGCCCATCGGGTGAGCGGAGCGTCCGTCATCCGGCCTGGCGACTGGGCGGTGCGCTGTCGTTCCTGCTGGCGGTCGTGTTCCTGATCGCGACGACGATCTGGTCAGTTCGCCTCCTGCTCGCCGACCGCGGGTTGAACCGGGTGAATACGGCGATCCAACAGGCCGAGAACCTCGAGTCGGTGCTGGGGAGAATCGACAACATCATTCAACTCAACCCGAGTGCGTCGCTGCCGTATCTTTTCCGAGGTCAGAGTGAGCTCGTCTACGCCCAGGTGCTCATCCAAAGCCAATCGGCCGAGCGATCGAAGATTCAGGCGCTCCTCAACCGGGTGGTGCCGGATGCGGAGACCGCGGTCAGCCGCGATCCCGGTAATCCCGCGATCCTGGAAACCGTTGCCAACCTCTACAAGAATCTCGGTGCTGTCACCGGCAATACCGGCGCACTCGTCGTGAGCGCCTACGAGCGGGCGGCGAAACTGCAACCGAACAGCGCCGCCCTCCGCGTGAATCTCGGGCAGGTGGAGTACTTCATTGCCTCAGCCATGAAGGACCAGGAGGGCGAGGCAGACGAGATTCGGAATTGGATCATTAAGGCCCGCAGCGAATTCGCGACCGCGCTGGAATTACAAGCGAACAACGTCGACGCCGGGTTCGGGCTGGTCTTAGTGGATGAACTCGCCGGCGAGAACGACGCCGCACTCGAACGTCTGAAGGCGCTGGTCCAAGCCAACCCCCAGTCAGCCGGGTTATGGTACGAACTTGGATTGCGCTCGGCTGGTCGCAAAGACACGGCTGGAGCAAAAGACGCGTTCACGAACGCGGTCATCCTCCAACCGTCGTTGGCGCAGGCGCACTGGGAACTGGGCTTGATCGCCGAGGCGGAGAAGGACTTTGCCACTGCGCGGACAGAGTTCGAGCTGGTGCAACAACTCGACCCGTCGAATGAGGAAGTGGTAAAAAAACTAGAATCGCTGCCGAAGCCCTAATCATCGCTTGATCCCATTAGAGGTTAGATCTCTAATGGGGTTGACGAATATCGGCGGGTGTGCCAAGATGCCGCCGTTTGCCATCAGTCGACGGGGGATGCTGTTCGTGCCACGAGTAGATGTTAGAGGTCGGATGTCAGAGGTCGGAATGACCTGACTTTTTGTCGACCTCATATCTTGGTTGGCGGACAATTCGGAGAGGAGCGTGACACCATGGGACAGTGGTGGCTGCGTCGAACAGAGCTTGAAGCGGAGATGAGGCGCTTCCTGCTTTTTCAGTCAGGCAGCGAGGTGGCAGTGGTACAGATTCCTACGGAGGGGAACGCCTGCAGCGTGGGCCTCGACACAGGTGAGATTTCGTTCTCATCGGTACTCAGGGCCGTGATGCTTGCTCCCGGGCTCGACCGGCGCATTCGAGCGGGAGTTTACGCCGTTCGGAACTTTCTCTTCGAATGCGAGCGAAGGGGTGAGTGGGTCTGGTACGTGACCGCCAAGAGTGCAAAAGCAATCCAAGGGATACGCGATCGACGCTTCATGACGATGCCGGCCCAGGAACTCGTCGAAGACTTCTTGGACAGCCTGGAACGCCGTCGGGGGCGTAGTCCGTCTCCGCCTGAATTCAGGGCGGCTCTGCTGGAAGTCATTCACGCTGCAGCGGAACCCAAGATCAGTAGTTCCCAGAAGGCCAGGCGTGACGCCATGCTGGCGACGTTGATGCCGAGACAACTCCAGAGGTACGCGTTGCTCAAACGAGACTTGCTGCTTCATAAAGGAGAGTTGACGCAGAGCTGGGAGTCTGAGGAAGGTGCGTTCCGCGCTGCCCAGCGATTGCAACAGCAGGCGCGAGCGCGGTTACGGAAGTACAATCGAGCGTCACGGTGAAGACTCGCCAGAAATGATGGATAATTCGGAGAGGAGGGAGTGGTTATGGCTCGTCGTTGGAGTGAAGAGCACGTCAGGCCGGCTGTCGAAAGAAGGTTGGCAAAGACGATCGGTTGGTTGATGGGGATCGGCGCAGTTGCTCTGTTGTTGGCGGCGGCCGTTGTGGTGCTGCTGATAAACGTCGCCGACGATCGACAGAGCGCACGCCAGCTCTCGGATCGCGTTGCTGCCCTGCAGAACAAGGTTCAGCAGCACGAGACCGTCAACCAGCAGCGCGTCCTGCGGGCCGACTCGGCGATGGCGGTAGCGGAGGCCGTCAGCACGCAACTCGTGGCGCTCAGCGCCCGGCTGCACGAAATCGCGAGTCAGCAGTACGCCATCGAGGTCCGGGCCGACCGGCTGGACAGCGCGATGACGAACGTCGCCGCCGGTCTGGAAGAGCTCGACGAGTCCGTGCAGAAGGACTTCAACTTCGTGGCTGATCGGATTGACACGGCGCTGGCCGTGGCTGACGCGGCTACAACCAAGGCCACAGAAGCGCAGCAGTCAGTGATGCAGGTGCGCACAGGGTTCGAGGCCCTGCGGACCGACGTCAATCGTCGCCTCGATTCCCAGAAGTGGCAGAACCGGCTGGCAGTCGG
>SBBC01000016.1 GCA_005239865.1 Candidatus Microgenomatus auricola | reverse complement strand
CCGCGACCGGTCGCGGTCTGACCGTGCTGTAGACGATGATGAGAGCGAGGAGAATGATCCCCAGCGCCACCCACTCCCGGTAGTACAGCGCCGGCAGGCCGACGAGGAACGGTGCGGCGTACCCGCGCCAGGGTTGCGACGCGCAGAACAGCATGGCCAGGAGCACCATTCCGATGATCGCCGCCTGGGACACGAGAACATTCAGCTCGGTATGGGTCAGCCGGTCGAGCGTATACCACGGCTCGCGCGGCGCCACGCCGACGACCGTTTGCCTCCCATCGACAATCGGTCTGTTGATGATCTTGGAGGCGACGGTCTTCTCGCCGCGCTGATGCTTGTCGTACTCCTTGACTGCGAACCCGCCGAGGTAGACGACCAGGGCAAGGCCGATGTAGCCGATGATCATCCAGGTTGTTAGCGGAATGATCCACCGCCGATGGACGTTCGGGATTTGCGGCTTGAAGACCTCTTCGAACACGAAGGTGCCGTCATCTTTCTTGACGCCGACGACGCCCCTGTCCTGTTCTTTCGCCAAGACGGTCCGACCAAGCCAGTCCTTGTTGCCCCAACCGCCGACGTTGTTGATGACGATCAGGTACAAGACCGCCGAAACGGGGATGAGAATGGTCAGCCTTGGCAGGACCGAGGCGGGGGTGATGAGCATGGCCATCAGGAAGATGATGAACCACGCCGTCTCCTGCCACATACTGACCGCCACTCGCCGCGCTAGGTCGAGCCCTTCCTCAACGCCGCTCAATGCGACCTGCCGCATCCAGCCGAGCACGGCCAATGGATTCGGCGCCTTCAACGGCGTCGTGACGATGCTCTTGGCGATCCCGGCCAGACCGAAGGCCGGAATGAACCGCAGGCAGAACAGCAGCTGGAGGATGAAGTACGCGAGCCACGGGTAGAACATCCAGGCGAAATACCCGGTCGTCCCGTACTGCCAGTAGGTCGCCATCAAGATGTTGACGAAAGGAATGGCGAACCACTTCAGGGCGTAGAGCATTGCGCCCTGGACGACGAACTTCCGCGCCTGACTGACTTCCCACGGGATGACCCGTCGGAGGACATCCGCTGCGCCGCCCGCGAGCTCCTGCAGGAACTTCCGACCGGCGTCGTTGATTGCGGCCCCAGCGACGCTCCCCCACTCCAGCAGGAACTTCAGCAGGTTCTTGAGCGGTCTCTCCGCTCCCTTGAGGGTCTCCTCGACCGTACCGAGGAATCCCGGCAGCTGGGCTTTGTCCGTGTTTTCCGCCATGTTGGAATCCTCCTCTTACAGGCCGGGGTTGATGCCGCCGAAGAAGAGATCGTGCAGGTTCCGGAAGAACCAGCCGCGACCCCAGTAGCCAGTACGCGCTTCCTGCTCACGAACCAGCGCAGCTTGCTGTCTCTGGCGAAACGTCTGCAGGGGCGCGACGAGGTGCTGACGAATCCAGGTACTCAAGGGGCTGTTCGGTTCGCGGAGGAGACGGAAGAGAACCTGGGTCAGCTCCCTTCCCTCGTTCCAGCGATTGATCGCCCAGCGTTGAGCAACCGGCTTCTTGAAGACGTAGAAAACGGCAGCGATAACCGCTAGGAGCTTCGCCACTGGCTCGAGCTTATCGAACCGGTCGTCGAAGAACGCTGCCCAGGTCGCCTGTGCGCCGGTCTGCTTCCTCTCCCTCTCGGCTACCTCATCCTTCCCTAGACGCGACTTCCTCTCATCCTCTGGTGGCACGGGTTATGCACCTCCTCTGGCTCGCCTCTCCGCTTCTCGCCTATCGAGCCCAGCGCGAAGCCGAGTGGTAAGGGTTCGAACATCTTGGAAGATCGTAGCTTCAGTCACGTTACAGAGACCCTCGACCCCCTGTTCACAGAATTCATCAAGACGATGCAGAATCGCTCGCAGGTGAATCCAGTTCTTGTCGATGAAATCCTTGATCCACGAGAGGTCGGCTTCGAACATCGGAATGAGCGCCAGCAGGGCTTCCTGCGGCGATTTCGAGGTTGGTTCGTATCCCGCGGGAATTGAATCCTGAAACTTCTTTTGTTTCAGGACATTGACGATCGTCCTTGGCATCTGACCAAGCACTTCGTCGATACCTGCACGCAACCAGCGTGGCAGGATTGGCGCTCGCGTGGCTACGATGTCGACAAGTGTATTTACACTAGCGACGGTGATGTTGAACTCCTCGGGGTGCTTCTCCGCGTGCCAGGCGAGGTCACGAATCTTGCTTCGGATCGCCTCCTGACGTCGTTTGGCCTCTTCGTCTTTGCCTTCATCCCTTTCGGAATCAAGGTGGTAGGCGAAGAGACGCTCAAAGAACTTCGAGAGTAACGAGTCGACGATGACTTCCTTCGGTACATCCCATACGCTTTTGTGTGCCACAATCCGCCTCCTCAACATTTACGGAACTCAAACTTCCGTAATGGGTTTCCGCTAGAACATCGGCAGTCTTGACCCCACCATAAGCGGGTTTTTCTATTTTTTGGGATGCGAGAATCGAAGCTTTCTGGGGATCCACAGGGCGACACCTGTCAATGTGTTTAGCATGTCCTCCCGGGGCCCTTCTTCGCCGCTCACCAAGCGACCAATGAACTCGATATCCATTGCCGAATCGCGAAGTCGCTGGTGGCAACGTTCTCGACCTCGCCTAAGATATTTCTCCACCATGTAGGCATTTATGCACATCATGGCGGCGTAGCCTTCAGCGTACTTCTTGTCAAGACCCGAAACCCATTCCGCCCATTGACGGAAGAGTCCCTCCTGCTCGTCGGTTAGTCCACCGTATTTCTCGATGAGCAACTCCCGATGAAGGGTCAGAGCCTTGGAGTAACCGTCCGGGGACCGAAGTTGTTCGATCACCGCATTTTGCATTGCGAGGGCTTTATCAGCCGCCCTGTCCCACTCACTACGGAATTGCTCGCGGCTCATACCAGTAAGGCTCTCGACCAGTTCCCAGACCGAGAATTCTCCGCTCCTCTGTCTGCGGAAGTATTGGATGATCGCATTCGGGCTCTGCGATAAGGCTTCATCACCAAGTTGCTGAATTGGCTCTGGGATGAAACCAAATCGGTCTTTGATCCAGGCAGCCAACGAAACACCGGCGATCATGCCAGAACGAACCAAAGTCGGATGCTCCTCAACGTACTTGGCGGAGCATTTCCCAGAGATCTGGCCTGCTTCGCTGTAATCCGTCAAGGAATCGATCCCAGGCCGAGCCAATAACCCAGTCGGCTAGGGCGCGTTTTCCAACATGACCACCTTTCGAGACATATTGCTTTCCCCTTTCCTTATTTCTAACAGCAGTGATATTGACCTCGCTCATAGCGGGTCGTTTTTCAGTGAACGGGTGTTGCCAGATTGCAACAGATGAGCTTAGCAGGAATGGTGAGAACTGTCAAGGGTTGCATTGAATATCCTGTCCATTGCTTTGACACACCACATCTCCAATCTCATCCGTCCGCAACACGTTCGCCCCGCGCTGCTTCAGCCTCCGAACGACCACCGGGTGCGGGTGCCCGAACTTATTCCTTTTGCCAACCGAGATCACCGCCACTTCCGGCTTGACCGCCTCGAGAAATTCCTGGCTGGACGACGAGATGCTGCCATGGTGCGGGACTTTCAGTACGTCAACGTCAGTCAACGTCCCACTCTGTACCAGGCGCTCCTCGACCGCCGAACTGATATCGCCAGTCAGCAACCACGACGTTTCCCCGTACGTCAGGCGCACGACGACGGATGTATCATTCCGCTGTTTCGTCTCCAGGTCTTTTTCGCTCTGGGGCCACAACACCTCGAGCTTCACTCGATCGAGCGCCAGCGCGGTTCCCGCCCGCGCCAGCAACCGCTGCGCATGTTGCTGCGCCAGCTCACGCTCCCACGCCGTATCGGCGACACCAGGACTGCGAACCTCGGTTTCCAGCACGCGCTCGATAGTGTAACTCTGCGCTACCTCCGGTAAACCGCCGACGTGATCGAGGTCAGGGTGCGTCAAAACAACTAGCTCTAACGTCTTATCCCACCCTGGCAGATTCGCACTCAAGCGCTCGACCACCCGTCCGTCCGGTCCGCCGTCAATCAAGATATCGTTGTTCCCCGGCGTCCGGATAAGAATCGCGTCGCCTTGACCGACATCGAGCACAACCACGCGAAGGTCTTGGACTGACGAACCAAGCCAGAACCACAGAGCCGCAGCACAGACGGCGGACAGCGCCGCCAACCGGAGCACGATGCTACGCGTGCGCATGAGTTTTTCTTTGACGAATTGATAAAAATGCTAACAGCCAGGCAAACACACCAGCCACGACCAGTGATCCGAACACTGGGATCTTCACCGCCGCCAGCGGAACGTTTGCCCCGAAACCAACGATTTCGATGATCAGTGTGAGCGGTGCCCAGGCGACCCAGCTGACCAACGGCGCCAGCATCGGTAACACTCCGGAAACGAGTGCCACGCCAAACCCGGACGCCATGGCCAGTGGAACTAACGGCAAGACCAGCAAGTTGACTAATGGAGCGACCAGTGAGACCTGACCAAAGTACAGAGAAATCAACGGCTGGGTGGCGACAATTGCCGCCAGCGTTGACGCCAATGACCCGCGTACTCCAAATACTTCAGGCACGAACCTCAACCGTTCTTCCAAGCTCTCGGCAAACAGCATCAGTCCGGCCGTGGCGGCGACTGATAATTGAAAGCCAATACTCGTGATCGTGCTCGGGCTGACAACGATCATGGTACTGGCGCTCAAGATGAGCGTGTGGATACCGTCGCTCAACCGTCCAGTCTCGCGCGCCAGCACGACCAACGATCCCATGATGCCGGCCCGGACGACCGACGGCGACGCGCCAGTCAGCACGACGAACGTCGCAATCGCGAAAACCATGGCCATGGTCCTGGCGACTCGCGGTAGCGGCAGCGTGCGAATGAGCGCTGCGATCATCGTGACGACAATCGTCACGTTGAAACCGGACACCGCCACGATATGGCTCGTGCCGGTGACCCGAAAATCGTCGCGCAATTCCCGGGGCAGTTCTTCGCGGCTGCCGATCAGCAGTCCGGCCAGCAACGGCGCTTCCGGTGATGGCAAGCTGTGGTTGATTTGCCGCGTCGTCCAATCCCTGACGCTGCCGAGTGCTTCCACAACCACGTTCTGCTGTGCCGGTGCGTGGGAAGCGACGCTTGGTGCTGCCGACCATCCGCGCAGCAACCCAACACCAAAACATGCGGAAATCACCCACAGTGGTTTCCATCGCCACGAGCTCAATACCAAGACCACGAGCGCGCCCATGCCAAGCATCGGCGTCCAGAACGCTCCGAATGCCGCGCCGAGCCCGAGGGCAAGGGCGGAGAGCTGAATGACCCGTTTTCTCGATAACACAATCGGTGGCCCTCTCGCCACCGTGTCCACGACCTATCGTAGATCGCGCTCCGTCACACGTCAAGAGTATAAGGAGTCGCCCCGGGTATCCAACCCGAGGCGAGAGAACGTTCAAAGAAGCGTGCTTACTTTACCGTGACCGACTTGGCGAGGTGTCGCGGCTGGTCGATCTTCCGATCGAGCGCTGTCGCCGCACCGTGCGCGATGAGCTGCAGAGGAATAACCGACGTAATTGCAGAGAATGGACCAATTGTCGGTGGGACGCGGATGATTCGCTCCGGTTTCGTCCCTGAAGACTCGAGCGACAAGATTCTCTCGTCCCCCTCCTCGGCCACGACGATGACGCGGCCGCCGCGGCTGAGGACCTGGACGACGTTGTCGACCGTCCGATCGTAGGTCTGTGGCATGTGTGGATCCGGAAGGCAGATCGCCATGACGACAGTCTTGCGGTCGACGAGCGCCAGCGGTCCATGCTTCATCTCCGCCGCCGATTTCTCCAAAGCGGAGATGTACGCAATCTCGAGCATCTTCAGCGCGCCCTCGTATGCCGCTGCCAAGGTATACCCACGACCGAGGTACACGAGTCGAGAAACCCGTGCAAGCTCACGACCGAGGTCTTCGTACGAGGCACCTTGTTTGAGGATACGATCGACGCTGCGAGCGAGCGTCTGTCCGGCGTCACTGAAGTTCTGAACATCGAGCGCGGAGGCTCGACCAGAAATACGCGCAATCGCAAGCGCAAGGAAACAGCCACTGATGATTTGCGCCGGGTACGCTTTTGTGGAGGCCACGGCGGTCTCGAGTCCAGCTCGGACGTACATCCCATTCCCGACGAGAGAGAGCGCCGACCCAGGAACGTTCACCAGCGAGAAGATGACGGCGTTATCATCTTTCAGCCGCTCCACCGCGTCGAGAACGTCAGCGGTCGTGCCGGATTGCGAGATAGGGATGACGAGGGTGTCAGGACTGACGTGCCGATACGACGTCGCGAACTCTGCAGCGTCGACGACCTCAGCCGGGTACCCGAATTCTTCGAAGTAGCGGGCGATTGCCATGCCTGCGAACTTCGATGTCCCGCAGCCAAGGATGAGAACTCGCTTGAGCTCCATCAAAAACTTCTGGAACTCTGGCTTGCGGACGATCCCGCCGATGTGCACGTGGAGCTGCTCGGTGAACCTCCCTTCGAGGACGCGCCGGGCAACGTCACCCTGTTCGTAGATCTCCTTGCGCATGAACGTCGGGTGCTCGCCCTTCTCGATCTCGCCGAGATCGTACCACACCTTCTCAACCGCGTGTGCGACCTCTTCGTTGTCGAAGGTGAGGATCTGGTACGTACCGCCGCGTCGAATCACCGCGACCTGACCGTCACGAACGTAGACGTACTCGTCCGTGTAGCGACGGAACGCTCGGGTGTCCGAGGCGATGAAGAGTTCTCCGTCGGAGACACCGACGAAGAGGTCGCTTCCCATCCGTGCCGCAACGATCTCGTCCGGCACGGTTGAGTCGATCACCGCAAACGCGAAGGCGTTCTCCTTGAGGAGCATCGCAGTCTTCTGCACCGCGGTGACCAGGCTGTCACCGTCCGAACGGAACTGCTCGACGAAATGAGCGATGATCTCGGTATCCGTCTCAGACCGGAAGGTGTGCCCGCGAACCTCGAGTCCTTCCCGAAGCGCCTTGAAGTTCGTGAGCATGCCGTTGTGGACAACGGCAATGTGACCGGAGCAGTCGAGGTGCGGATGGGCGTTACGCTGACTTGGCTTCCCGTGCGTTGCCCAACGCGTGTGCGCGATGCCGATCGTCCCGACGAGCTCTTCCTTCTGCACAGCTTCGGCAGTGACCTCAACGGGTCCCTTCCGCTTCACGATGACGAGCTTCCCGTGCTCATCAACCGCAATCCCGGCTGAATCGTACCCCCGGTATTCCATGCGCCGAAGGCCTTCGAGGAGGTGCGGCGTGGCTCTCCGAGGGCCGATGTATCCGACAATGCCACACATCGTATTCCTCCTTTCTGTGAACGAACGATGCGGTACAACAACGCTCAATCTTCAATCCGTACCCCAAGAGGGTCGCAAAAACCGCCGCGAGTGTCAACTACACAGCCTAGGTTTTCCGTCCAAGCCTTCTTCCTTCTCTATCCCAGCGCAAGTACGCCTCCATAAACTCCTGCAACCCACCATTCAACACCGCCTCCACATCCGATGTCTCAAACTTCGTCCGATGATCCTTCACCATCCGGTACGGCTGCAGGACGTACGAACGGATCTGGTTGCCCCAGGCCGCCGCGGCGTACTCGCCTCGCAGCTCCTGTTTTTCTTTGTGCAGTTTCTCCTCTTCCAACATCTGGAGTTTGGACTGCAGAATCTTCATGGCCATTTCCCGATTCTGCTGCTGCGACCGCTCATTCTGCACGCTCACCATGATTTTCGTTGGTAGATGGACTACGCGCACGGCCGAGTACGTCGTTTGCACGCCCTGGCCGCCGTGCCCGCCGGACAAGAATGTGTCCACGCGAATGTCCTTGGGATCGATTTTCACCGTTTCGAGTTCCTCGAATTCCGGAATGACTTCGACCAACGCAAACGACGTATGCCGCATTTTTTCCGCATCAAACGGCGATATCCTGACGAGGCGATGCACACCTGCCTCGCTCTTCAAGTAACCAAACGCGTGCCGTCCTTTTACCTCAACCGTGGCGCTCTTGATGCCGGCTTCTTGTCCGCGCGACTCGTCAATCACCCGTGTTGACCAGCCCTGCTGCTCGGCAAACCGCAGCAACATACGCAACAGCATCATTGCCCAGTCCTGCGCGTCCGTTCCACCGGTTCCAGCGTGCACAGCCACAATTGCGCTCTTTTCATCGTGTTTCCCGGCTAACAGTATCCTGAATTCTAAATTCCTTATTCCCTCTTCCAACTCACCCAGTTGCTTTTCAATATCCTTTCGTAGCGACTCAGCGTCAGCGTCCTCCAGCACATGCGCTAAGTCAGCGGTTTCCTGTCCCAACCGCTCCCACACCACAATATCGTCTTTGAGTTCAGCTAACCGCCTGCTCTCTCGCTCACCCTGTTCGCGATCATCCCAAAACCCCGGCTGACCCATCCGGTCTTCGAGCTCGAGAATTTCCTGTTTTTTCTGATCCAACTCAAAGTAACCCCCGAGAGGAGTTCACTTTCTCCAGCAAAGTTTGTAACCGATCTTTTAGATCTTTCATAAAGTAAGTTTACCAAATAATAAGAATTTCTCAATCTCAGCCCATTAGCAAGTCCTCCTTCTTAACGTTAAGAGGGAGACAGAGAGTGATAAAGTTTTCAGTGTCACGCAGCTTGCGCCACGCGAGGAGATTTCACGTCCTCAAAGTAGAGTTCCAGGGCTTCTTGAAGATTCTGCAACGCCTCTTTCTTGGTCTGGCCAAAACTCGAAACGTCAACGTTCAAACATTGAGCCACGTAGTGTTTGCCTTCTTTCCAGACGACATTTTGGAGTCGAAGCGATTTCATAATCAAGGACAGTTTAGAACAAGCTGTCATCTCCGTCAATCCCTACTTCGCCTAGCCAGCACTACGACTTTGTCGTTAGTTCTTAGTAAAGGTGAAGGTGGAGAGGATGGTTTTCACTGTCTCAGATTCCAAACACGGCGCTTCAACACGATTTCCTCCTTTCCCCGCGGCGTCCGGGGCAACCCAATTCGTGGCCGGTGCTTTCGGGAACTGGTACCAGCAGAGAGCTGGATTGTTCTGATCAGTGTTCCAGAAAATGAACCGCGTCGGGTTCTTTTGTCCGAGTGTTGCCGACTCGGTTCGATTATTCGTTGGGGTACCGCGGTCAAACTCGCCCTGTGGCAAGACATAGATGAACTCTTTGTTATCGGCAGATTGCACGTAAATGGCCGTCGCATTGTTACTTGTTCCCGTGGTCACGCTCCAGTCTTTCGGGTGCTTGATTGTGAATCCGAATTTCTCGTTTTCATACGTCTTCCACCCGGCAGTCGCATCAACTGCAGCGTTCGTGTTGGTGTTGGTATTCGTATTGGCGTTTGCATTCCCATTCGTAGCATTCGCGTTATTATTCGCAGCATTCGCATTCACCACCTTATTCGCATCAATCGTACTATTCGAGTAAATCTCCTCATCCTTCGGCCACAGCATGTAGCCGAAAATGGTCACGACCACGGCCGCGCCAAAGAGAAAGGCGATGACGGGAATGATGCTACCGCGTTGGTTAGCCATAAGTTTTCCTCCTGATGTTAGGTTTCTGTGGAAAAGTATAGCGTGTTTGGGTAGGGGTGTCAGTAGATGTTGACAACACCGCGTCCAGGGAGTAAAACTCAATCGTCGGTGGCGCAATGGTGCCGCCGATGTTTCTCTATAACCATCCCGATCTAAAGAAACGACGGCAGCGGTTGAGAAAGCAGTCCACTCCCGCTGAAAGAAAGCTGTGGGGCCACCTTCGAGCCAAACGTTTTCGAGGAATAAAATTCTTCCGACAATTCGGAATTGGGCCCTACGTTGTTGATTTCTATTGTCCTAAAGCTCGGTTAGCTATAGAGGTTGACGGCGATTCACATTTTCGCAAAGGCGCAAAAGCGTACGACCTTCAGCGTCAACGCTACATCGAATCGTTTAACGTCCGCGTCATCCGCTTCCTCAATTCAGATATTCATGAAAACATGGATGGCGTGCTCCAAAAAATTGAAGTAGTGATAGCGGGATGATAACACCCCCTGCCCCCCTCTTACGTTAAGAGGTGGGACGCTAGAACAGCCGTGGGGGAGTTACTGACTCTTGTAGATTACGACGGGCGTGCCCACTTCAGCCCAATCGTACACCCACTCGGCATCCTCGAGCGATTGGCCGACGCAGCCGTGCGAGCGCGGCCGAATGCCGAAATCGTTGTGCCAGTAGACGCCGTGAATGGAGTAGTCGCCTTTGAACCATAAGATGTTCGGGACGTTCGGCAGGTAGTAGCCGGGGCCGGACATCTTCTGCTTCTTGGTCTTGGCATAGATCTTGAAGGTACCGGTCGGGGTCCAATTATTGATGCCGGGAGAAATCTTTGCCGAGTAGACCAGCTCGCCGTTTTCGTAGAGGTACTCGTGCAGTTTCGTCAGATCGACGGCAATCACCTTCCCTTCCTTCGTTGGCGCGGCCGGCGGATCTTCGTAGGCCACCGGCGCCGGAACCTCGAGGAATGGAAGATCGACCGGATTCTCAACCCCCGCCAGGAGATGGTGCTTAAGGAGTGGCACCGCCTCATCAATGGCGAGCTTCCTCCCCGTCTTCCCCGGATTCATAATCTCGATCTTGTTGGCGCTCTTTAGCACGCGCTGCTCCGACGGTTGAGCGTCGAGTTCGCTCGCCAGTTGTTCCAGATACTGGGAAATTACTTCAGCGCTCAATATCAGCTCGAGCGGCGCCTGTTTCCCGGTCGGCTGGAGCGAGGAAACCTCCGGCGAGGTCCGTCGAAACGACGTCCAGCGCATCAACTGATCTCGATCCACCACGAACGTTTTTCCCTCGCCCTTCAGCGTCAATGGCCGGCTGACCATCTGTTCCGCGGTTCGGACGAGTTCGGAGAGGTCGCTGGCTGAAACCCGGGGCGAGGCCAGTTCGGGCTGGAGTTCGATTCGGACCGGCTGCGCCAGTCCAAGGGCTTGGTCGAGATCCGATTGTAGCCGCACCGAGTCAACCACTATCCCCTCGCGCTCGGGAATGACAGAAAACGCCCCGTCGCGAATTTCCACGGCCGCATCTAATGGCGGAGTTCCGATCTCGCTCGCAATTCGTGCGGTGACCGACGCAAGGACATCCGGCGATATCGTCAGCGGAAGCGCAAGCGGGGTCCGGAGCAGCGGCGCTTTTACGTATGCGGCAAGGCCGGATTGCCGGCCGACAGCCCATGCCTCATCAACCGCTCGCTTGACATTATGGGTTGCCCCTAGATCAGCGTACGTCAATCGCCACGAACGCTGATTGTGCGTCAAAACCACCCGGGGCTGTGACAGAACGTTCTCAACGCGTACTAACGCTTGCTCCTTCGTCAAGCTGCCCACGGGAATCGACCCAACCCGGACACCGGGAAGTATTCGCGTGTCATAGACATTTGCAAACACAAACACGCCGAATGCAAAGCTACATCCGCTCACGCGCCACGCCCAAGAGAATCGCCTTGTTTTTTTCTTCATGTTGTTTTTTCTTCAGCCCGTTTTTTGTTTTGGCTGTTGGTATTATCTCACATTCGTTGGAAATTTACAAGGGCTGCTTTCGGACCAGTTCCTTCTCCCGCTGCTTGAACGCTTCTTCAACTTCGCGGCCGAAACGCCGATGGTAGCGAACCATGAACGCGGAGTCGTCCCAGGCCTTGAGCTTCAATCCCATCATCACCACCTCGGAGATTTTTTCGCGCCCGGTTTTTGCCCGCGCACGGTCCGGCAGTACCTGCTTCAATGTTTTGCCGTCGCTCGTTTCAAGAAATCGGCTCACCAGCTTGTCCGCCTCGGCCTGAAGTTCGTCCGTATTCAGTTTTTGGCGTTTTGTCCGTTCCCGAAGTTCGCGAATATCCTTCATCAGTTCTTTGACTGCTTCGTCGTGACGCCGGCGGTCGTCCTCAACTTGCTCAAACGCCTCGTCCGGCTCACCATCCTCGGCCGGGACCTCGTGAGCCCCCTTTCCGCCAACGGATAAATCTTCCGGCGAACGCGGTTGCTCTGCGAGAGCGGTGGGTGCGGGCCGTTCGTCTTTGTCTGGCCCTGGCGGTTCTTTCACTTCAGGCGCCACGCCCTGATCATCCTCGTCCTTCGGAAATTCAACGCTCCCGGGTTTGACCGGTTCCCATCCGTGTTCCCCCGCTTTCTCCAGTTCCTTGTTCTCGTCCATAGCATCCCCACCCTACCACCCCACCAGAAAATTACAAGTGCGAGGGTCCGCGCCGTATCATGACCGCGCTTCGAGCGTTACCTGGACGGTCTTCTCTTTCCCCTTCGACAGCACCTTCAGGGTCACCGACTGGCCGACCGATTTATCCTGCAGCGCCTGCGCCAAGTCATAGTCCTCGTTGATCTTCTGTCCGTCAATCTCCAAGATGATGTCGTTCTCAACGATCCCGGCCTTGTCCGCCGGACCGCCCGGAATGACCGCTAATTCGTCGGCTGTGTCGCCACGCACGACCAGCGCGCCGTAGTCAACACTCAAATCGTTGGTGGTTTTCATCTGTTCATTGACTATGACGTAGCGCACACCGATGTACGGCCGCTCGATCTTGCCCTTGCTCTGGAATGACTCGAGATCGCGCTTGGCAATGTTAATCGGCAAGGCGAAACCGATGAGTTGGCCTTCTTGATTGATCGCGGTGTTGATGCCGATGGCTTGACCGGCGAGGTTCAAGAGCGGTCCGCCGGAATTCCCCGGGTTGATCGCGGCGTCCGTTTGGATGACGTTCCGCAGCGTTTCCGTGTTCCCAGCGTTATCGCCGGCGGTGATGGTCCGGGCCAGACCGGAGATGATGCCTTTCGTCACCGTATTGCGATACTCGCCCAGGGCATTGCCGATCGCAATCACCGTATCGCCGATCTGGACTTTGTCCGAATCGCCGAGTTCGATCGTCGGCAGATCCTTCGCCTCGATCTTCATGAAGGCGATGTCCGTGGTGGGATCGGTCGCGAGCACTTTCGCGTCGTAGGACTTCCCGTCGTTCGTGACGACCTTGTATTCGTCCGCCCCGGCAATCGTGGCGACGTGCTTATTCGTCAGGATCGTTCCGTCGCTCGAAATGACGAAGCCGCTGCCGCCGCCAATCTCTTGCTTCCCCTGCGGCTGCGGCTGGAAAGGAAACCCGAAGAAAAACTGCTCGAACGGTGAGCGCGGCGCTTCGTTGCCGAAGACCTTGCTGAAGTCCTTCTTCGCCACGATGCTGACAACCGACGGACTGACCTTCTGCACGACATCCACCGTGGCCGATTCTTCCTGCAGCGACAGCGTGCCATTCGTGATGTTGTTCGTGGTCACCTTTGACGGGCTCTTGAAGAGTTGATCAACGCCGCCTTTGACGGCGATTGATCCAAAGATGCCACCGGCGATTCCGCCGACGATAAAACTCACCAGGACAACGAGGCCGAGCGCGGTCGTGGGGCGTCCGTTCTTTTTGTCTGGTTGCAAAACCGGCGTAGTCATAGTTGAAGACGCATTATCCACATACTACTACATACTGTAGTAGAAATTTGTTTCGGGGTCAATCCAAATTTGTATTGGCGTTGGCGTTTGATTGGCTGGTCGCCGTCTCGCTCTGTCGCAGCAGATCGCGGAGCGGCACGAGCGTATACCCCTGACTGCGAATCTCATCCACCAGCGGGCCGAGCAGCGCCACCGCAATATCGCTGTTCGCCTGGAGCATGATGATCGCGCCTTTCTTCAGGCGTTCGATCACGCGCGACTTTGATTCGTCAACGGTTATTCCTTCTTTCCAGTCCATCGCGTCAACGGTCCAAAGAATCGCACAGTATCCTTGACTGCGCAGCTCTTTTAGGCTCGCCTCGTCAACGTCGCCGAGCGGCGGCCGGAAGTAGGGCTTCGTCGACTTGCCAGTCACATCAAGAATCGCGGCTTCTGCCTTTGTCAAATCCTCGTCGATCTTGGCCGCGCTTAAGCCGATGAAGGACTGATGGCCGTAGCTGTGGTTGAAGACGTCGATGTTCGCTTCGGCGTAGGCCTTGACGATCTCGGCGTTGTCCTCCGCCCACTTGCCGGTCACGAACAGCGTGGCCGCGGCGTCCTTTTCCTTGAGGACGTCGAGCGCCTTCGACGCATCGCCGATGATCCCGCCGCCGTCAAGCGTCAAGGCGACGTAGGCGCCTTCCGTCGTTCCTAGCGAGACGCTTTTCGGGCAGTCCTTCGTCGAGAGTTCTCGGCCGGCAATCGTCGGCGTGCGGGCCGCATTCACGTTCCCGTTCGTGTTGCCGTTGGCATTGCCGGCCAACGTGATTCCGTCGTTGGTGTTGTCGTTCGACGACTTTCCGCCGATCGCGTTCCGCACAAGCACCAGCGCGATCAAGCCGACCACCACCCAACCGACAACCGCCCACGGACGTTGTCCGGGTCGGTAGCCCTGGCGGTACGGTCGATAACGGCGGTAATTCGTCATGATGGTTCTAGGGCAGCCCTCCGTTTCCTCAAGAATAGCACATTCAGCTCATACGCGCCAAACATCAAACCCACAAACCCCAGGTCGCCGAGGACGGTGTTCCGGAAGAACGGCAACCCCGCGGCGTACGAGGCGAGCAGCCCCGTTGCGGTGTGTGGGTAGAGCGAGCCGAACCACCAGACTGCCGCATTCGTCACCAGGAAGAACGCGACCGAGCCGGTCAGCGTTGCCGCCGTCACGGTGGTCATCCGCTTCCGTTTCCGTAGCCACAACCCGAGGCCGCCGCTCAAGAGAAAACTTGCGTAGACCGAGGCCATGATGCCGGGGTGATAGAACCCGATGATCGCGTCGGACACCGCCATCGTCGCCATTGGAAGAAGAAACGCCAGCCGTCGCGGCAGGTACGTTCCGCCGAACAACGCCAGGGCGGCGATCGGTGCCACGTTCGGCGGCAGATCAATGAACCCCAGATGCCGAAGCACCCGCATCGTTGCCGCCGCCAGCACAAGAAACACGGCAAACGCCAAGAGCTGTTTCCTCATACTCCGTATCTCGTTATTCGTAATTCTTACTTCGTTTCCACAAACCGCCACTCGATTGTCTCGCCAGCCTTCGTCTTGTACTCTGCCGCCCCAACCGGACCTTCCTGGCCGTTGACGTACCACAGCCAGTAGTTGTTCGACGAGCCAACGCGGCCATCAATCCCTTCGACAAAACCGCTCGACTCAATCACCTCGTGGTTGCGTTTGAGTAGCTCGAGCACGGTCGCGCCGTCTTCACCTGTATAGCTGATGGTCGTCGGCAGCGTCGGGCCGGCATTGACATTCTCATTGACCGTGGCCTGGTCGCCGGCTGACTGCGGTCGGAAACTGATCGGGTAGTTCGTAAACCACCAGATGCCGGCACCCACAATCACGATGCCGAGCACGGTCAACAGGATACTCTGACGTTTCATATTGTCTCCTTAGTGCGTACCGACACGGTGCGCATGATGGGTAAGCAATGCAAACGCGGCCTGACTCCAGAAGAGCCAGCCCGTCTTGAATACCGAAAGCTGAACCTCTCCCCGGAGGACCCCCACCGTGTGCGGTGCGGGGCTGTTTGTCTTTACCCAGCATCCCCGATAAGTTCGGGGATATTCTGAGATGGGGTCGGGCTCTACCCTACCGGCACCTCCCTTATATAGGGG
>SBBC01000054.1 GCA_005239865.1 Candidatus Microgenomatus auricola | reverse complement strand
GAGAACCCCACCCAACCCTCCCCTTAGTAAGGGGAGGACTAGGGAGGGGTCATGAAATCGTTTCGGTTTGAAATTACCACACCCGAGCGTGTCGTCTACCAGGACGAGGTCGAGAGCGTTACGCTGCCGACGCTCGACGGCGAGATTACCGTGCTGGCCAACCACATGCCCCTGGTCTCCGTGCTCGTCCCCGGCGAACTCCTCATTCGCAGCAAGGGAAAGGCGTATCCCTACGTCATCGGCGGGGGATTCGTGGAGGTGCAGCCGGACAAACTTGTGGTCTTAGCGCATACGGCCGAGCAGGTTGAGGAGATTGACGAGCGACTGGCGGAAGAGGCGCGGAAGCGCGGCCAGGAATTGAAAAAACAAGTGGCCGCGGACGACGTCGAGTTTGCTCGGATCTCGGCAAAGCTGGAGCAGGATTTGGCGCGGTTGAAGGTCGCGCGGAAGTACCGGCACCGCGGACACGTCGGAATTACGCAGGAAGGGATTCGGAAGGATGGGTAGGAACATGCGCCTGCGTTGACAGTCCCCGGCCGTGACGATAGAGTGGGAGTGTTATGGTGGCCCAGCGCGAGGTGGTGGTGAATGGCCAAACCCTGACCATCGAGCAGGTGGCGGCGGTGGCGTACGACCACGCTCATCGCGTGGTGCTTGATCCGGCAGCCAAGACGGCGGTCCAAACGGCCCGCCGGTTCGTTGATGATTTGGCGGCTCGCGGCGAAGTCGCCTATGGCATCACCACCGGCTTCGGTAACTTCAAACATGTGACGATTGCGGCCGACCAGACCGCCCAACTCCAAGTCAATCTCATCCGCAGCCACGCGGTCGGCGTCGGTCGCCCGTTGTCTGAGCCAGAGGTGCGAGCGATGCTTCTGATTCGGGCGAACTCGCTGGTCAAGGGACATTCTGGAGTTCGGCTGGAGCTGATTGAGGCGTTGATGGCGCTCGTCAATGCCGGGGTCTACCCTCATGTTCCAGAGCAGGGGTCAGTCGGCGCGAGCGGCGACTTAGCCCCGTTGGCGCATCTGGGGCTGGCGCTGATGGGGGAGGGGGAGGCGTGGGTCAACGGACAGCAGGTGCCGATCGCCGACGTGCTTCGAAGACACGGCTTGCAACCAATTCAATTCGGCGCCAAAGAAGGATTAGCACTGACGAACGGCACGACGTTCATGACCGCGGTGGTGAGTTTAGCGGTGGGTCGGGCGCTGATCGCGGCCAAAGTTGCGGATATTGCCGGGGCGCTGACACTCGAGGCAATCGAGGGTTCGATCGGGCCAATGGACGAACGCGTGGCAGCGCTTCGGCCGCATCCGGGGCATGCTCAGGCCGCAGCCAACCTCCGACGGCTGACCAAAGGGAGCGGCTCGGTGGCTTCGCTCAAGGGCTGGAAACGCGTTCAGGATTCCTACACGCTGCGGTGTTTGCCGCAGGTGCACGGTGCAGTCCGGGATGCGCTGGCGCATGTGCGCGAGGTCGTGGCGCGCGAACTGAACGCCGCGACCGACAATCCGTTGGTGTTCCCCGAGGATCGCGAGGTCTTGTCAGCCGGCAATTTCCATGGAGAGCCGATTGCGCTGCCAGCCGATTACCTGGGCACGGCCGTGGCCGAACTTGGCAGTATCAGTGAGCGACGGACAGCCAAACTCGTCGACCCGGCTACCAGCGAGGGATTGCCGGCCTTCCTGATTCCACCATCCCAGGCCGGCCTGTCGAGCGGCCTGATGATTCCGCAGTACACGGCCGCGGCCTTGGTGTCGGAGAACAAGGTATTGGCCCATCCGGCCAGCGTCGATTCGATTCCGACCTCAGCCAATCAGGAAGACCATGTCAGCATGGGTTCGATCGCAGCCCGGAAAGCCCGCGAGATTGTCACCAACGTGGAAATGGTGCTGGCAGTTGAACTCCTGAGCGCCGCCCAAGCGGTTGATCTGCGCGAACGTAGAGGCCTTGGTCAGGGGACTAAAGTCGCGCATGACCTGATTCGGTCAAAGGTTCCATTCGTCGATCGCGACCGTGCTTTGTACCCGGACATGGAGGCGATCGCCGGCTTGATTCGGAGCGGGGAGTTGGTGCGGGCAGTCGAGCGGGCGGTGGGATCGTTAGCGTAGGATGTATCAACCAAGGCTTGTCCCGGCAGCGCCCGCGCGTTAGTATAGAAACCTATGCCGCGCCAGCCACACATCCTATGCCAGCCAGGCGACGTCGCCCCGATCGTCCTAACGCCGGGCGACCCCGCGCGGGTGCTGAAGATTGTAAAATACTGGGACGATGCACGTGAAGTCGGAAACAATCGTGAGTTTTTGACGTACACCGGCACGTACAAAGGCATTCCCATCTCGGCCACCTCGACCGGCATCGGTTCGCCGTCGGCCGCGATCGCGATTGAAGAGCTGGCCAACATCGGAGCTACACTGTTCATCCGGATCGGCACCTGCGGCGCTTTAAAAAAGGAGATCAAGCCCGGCAACCTGATTGTTCCGTTTGCCGCCGTCCGCGCCGAAGGCACCACCAAGGAATACGTGCCGCCGGAGTTTCCGGCCGTGGCCGATCCGGGCGTGTTTCAAGCGATCGAGGCCAGCGCCAAGGCGTCCGGCGTTCCGTACTTTACCGGCATCAACCGCACGCACGACGCCTTCTATGAGCACATTCAGAATATGCTGCGCTGGGGCGACGTCTATCAGGATAAGCGGATGCGAAGCTGGCCGATGCCGTTAGTCAGCTCAGAGATGGAATGCAGCACGGTTTTTCTCGTGGCCATGCTGCGCGGGCTGCGAGCGGGGTGCGTGCTGTCGGTCAACACCACTGAGCCGCTCGACGAAATTGCCGAGAATCCCGATCTGATCTACGAACTGATCGAAACGCCTGGTGCCAAAGAAGGTGTTGACGCCGCCATCAAGGTGGCGCTGGCAGCCGTCGAGCGGCTGGCGCCGACGATCAGATGAATCCAATCGCGTCTTGACAGGCGGCATGACCCTCGCTAGCGTGGTGAGGTTCGTTTGTGGTTTTCGCGTCATGAGGATGTCGAGATTTGCGCCGACACAGACAGGGGGGAGCCGTGGCTGACAAGATCGTTTTGCTGGACGTCGATAAGACCCTGTTGGACGTCAACTACCAGTTGACGGTTCCGCCGCCCGAGTTTGCCGCGGCTCTCGACCGCGCCGAGGCAGCCGGACTGATGGTCGGCCTTAATTCCGACACGCCGCTTCAGAGTTTGGTCCGGTTGACCCAACCGTACGGCGTCCGCGGTCCGATCGTGGCGGAACTCGGCGGCGTAGTCACGCGCAGCCCCACGGATCAACCGGAATTGGCCGTGCCTGAGGCCGCGCAGTTGGCGAGCTTGCGGCCGAAGCTGTTGGCCAGGTTGGCAACCGATCCAGATCAGCGGTTCTTGACCGGCGTCGGTGATGCGCTGGCGCTGCCCGAGTGGGAGCGAGGGCTGCCACTGGACGGGCCGGCGTCGATCGCCGTGCTCGTCAACGGCTTCCGGCTGGCCAGCGTCAGCTTCTGGGTCCGGGGGCGGAAGGGCTCGGCCTGGGACAAGGACGAGACCGCGCTGGACGCCGCCATCGCGCAACTCGAACCGCTCGGTCAGGCCCTCGGCGAGCTCTGGACAACCCGGCAAGTCGACCGGAATCCTGAATATGGGATCTGCATCGTCCACGCGGCCAGAACGCGGAAGGCCCTCGGGGTGCAGCACCTGCGGCGGCTCTTCCCCGGCGCGTCGATCGCCATGGTCGGCGACAAGCTGGCGGATTGGATCGACGATCCTGAGGTAGTGCATTACGCGGTTGGCAACGCCGCGCCGGATTTCAAGCAGCGGTGCGCCTATGTCGCGCATACGCCGATGACCGCCGGTGTGATCGAGATTCTTCGCCATCTCGAGTCCTGAATTCGTTCGCGCCCCGTCGATTGCCAGCGGGGCGCTTTGCTGTGGATTGACTGGTCGGATGCGGGTCTGCTAGGTTACTAGGTAATTTCGGGAGGGGCGAAAGTGGTCGTTTCATGTTCAGCCATCACGGTTGACGTTTGGCCGTGGGAAAGGGTCCCGACATGGGACATTCAAAGCGGGTGTACTTGGTGACGGCCGATGTCCACCATCTGCTTAGGCCGTGGGCGGCGCAGCGTGGGTTCGCGCTACCGCCGCGACATGCGTTCGCGAAGTTCACGACTGACCTGACCGCCGCCGTCCAGCGTGCGGTCCACGACGGCGTCGAAGTGCACACGCTGCCGAGCGAGGTCCTGATCGACGGGGTACGCGGTTTGCTGGCACAGCACGCCGATTCGCTCCCGGCGGTAGTCATGGACCACGTCGTAGGCGAGGCCATATCGGACCGCCAGGCACTGTCGTTCAGCGCCACCCGATCGATGGCGTACGATCCGAGCGATCCGAACTGCCCTTGGCAGGCCTGCGGCGAGCACCCGCGGCCGGGATGCCGGGCGCTCGACGAGCAGGCCGACCAGATTGCCGAGCGCGTAGGTGTCGGTAGCCAGGTCGTGACCGTCGACGACGGTTGCTCGAGCGGACGCTCACTCCAGCTCTGCGCCCGACTGCTGCGACAGCGCGGGATCCAAGTCCGGTGCGCCATCGTCGGGGTATATTGCGAGTTGCCCGGACGTGAGACATTTGACTTCCCGGTGTACCCGTTTCTGACCTACGCCGCGGACGGCTTCGCGGATTGGGTCTGCGAGCGTGATTTCTTCGTGGGCGTGCCGCATGGCGGTCGGCTGGTGCTCGGGTACGATCTGCCGGGCAAGCAACTGGCCGCATTTTACCTCGACGGCTTCGGGAACATGATCAAGTGGGCGTCGATCCGCCCGGATGCTTGCCGCGATCTGACGGCGAAGGCGCTGGGACTCTCCTCCACCTTGTTCGCCGGCATCGAGTACGAGTCCAGCCGACCAGTCATGGCCACGGACGTCGAGCGCTGGCCGTTCTACCGCGGTCAGCCCCTGCCGTTGAGCGAAGGCGCGCGGTTCACCGAACACCTGGGTGACCTAATCCTGCACCACTTCGGTGTTCCGCATCGTACCACCTGATGTTTGTTCGTCTCCCTTCGACACGACGGTCGTCGGCATCTGCCGGATGACCGTCGTTTGCTTTTGGCCTTGATACTAACGGTTCTGGCGGCTAGAATAACAACACTAATGTTACATGCGGTTGACCCAGTGGAATTAACCCAACGCCTTATCCGGTGTCCCAGCGTGACGCCGAAGGATGAAGGTGCGATTAGTGTTTTGATCGAGGAACTGACTCGTCTCGGCTTCCGCTGTCAAGCGTTAGCGTTCGGGAGCGGATCGAGTCCATTGATCCAGAATCTGGTTGCTCAGATCGGCGACGGCAGTCGTCCACACTTCTGTTTTGCCGCTCATACGGATGTCGTCGCGCCGAAGGACGACCAAGCACCATGGCGGTTTCCTCCGTTTTCGGCCAGCATCGACAACGGCCGGCTGTATGGTCGTGGCGCCGAGGACATGAAGGGCGGATTGGCATGTGCTATAGCGGCAGTCAGCCGGCATCTCGCGTCGCGCCGCGAACCGATGGCTGGAACCATTACGTTTGCGGTCACCGGAGACGAGGAGGGCAGCGGGCAGAACGGGATGCCGAAAGTGGTGGAGTGGATGGCGGCGCATGATCTGCGACCGGATGGGTGTATCCTGCCTGAGCCGAGCAGTCGCGGAACGCTCGGCAGCACGTTGAAAATCGGCAGCCGCGGCTGCCTCGATGCCGTCGTGGTCGTAGATGGCATTCAAGGGCACACCGCCTATCCCGCCGATGTCCTGAACCCGATCCATTTGCTCGTGCCTGCTCTGACACGGATCAGCCAGGCCGAACTCGATCAGGGCACGGATCAATTCGAGCCGACCAGCGTGCAAGTGGTGACGGTGGACGTCGGCAATCAGAGCCACAACGTCGTCCCCGGAAGGGTAACGGCTGTCATCAATATCCGTTTCACAGACCGGCATACGCCGGAGTCCTTGCGGGCCTGGCTAAAGTCAGAATTCAATCGCATGGGTCATCCCTACCAGTTGACCACGACCTGGTTTAATACGCCATATCTCACGTCGCCGGGGCCGTTTATCGATTTCGTTCAGCGCTCGGTGCGCGAGGTCCTCGGTGTCGAGCCCCGGTTGATCACCTCGGGTGGCGCGTCTGATGCCCGCGTGCTCCAGGGGTTGTGCCCGACCGTTGAGTTGGGGCTGGTTCATCGTACGTCACATAAGGTCGATGAGTTCGTGCCGGTCGAGGAGCTGCAGCGGTTGACAGATGTCTTCACGGGATTACTGGATCACTGGTTTTCCTCTGCCGCTTCTGGGGTTGGAGAAAGGGACGGATGAAGTCAGTTGATCTGTCTTCGCTCAGTCTGCAAGGATAGGGCTCGCTCAGATCGGTCTGAAGGGCCCTTGACAGCGGTTCAGCCGCCAGTGTAGGGTTATTCTTAACAAGAAAGCAGAGATAAAACCGCACCTTGTTAGTACGTCAAGGCGCGTGATTTTGGGCACGGTCGGCGCAGGGTGCGCCGATCGACTGAATGAAGGAGTTCGCCATGAACGGGCCCGCGGCTGTTGAGATCATCCGTTTCGACCACCGACATCATGCTCACCTTCTTCCCGGCTACGTGTCGCTGTACCAGCGCGTGTACGCTCAGGCACCATGGAACGAGTACCTGATGTGCAGCCGGCATCGCCACGACCATCCCGCCGTCGGACTGACGGAAGCGGCCGATCCCGAGAGTGTCGCCTGCGCGATCTGCGGCGCACCGCTGATGGTGTATTGGCCGGCCGACGAGGTTCGGTCCGACATCGAGGGCGACCTGCGTCACCCCCACGCCTCGCTGCATCTGGCAGTCACTGGCCAGCAGGTGGTCGGGCTGGCGGTCGGCTACGCCCTCCCACTCGGGCAGATGGATCGGAAGCTTCGTCTGCCGGGAACGACCGCCGCCCTGAAGACGTTCTTCGGGACGCAGTCCGACGAGATGGAGGTAGCCTACTTCTCGGACATCGCCGTTGACCCGGCCTTCCGACGCAACCACATCGCTCGTCGTCTGTTCTTGGATCGGCTGCGCGTGTTCGCAGAGGCGAGAGTGTGGTACGGCGTGACGCGGACGAAGGGAGATCCGGAGCCCTCGGTGACGTACAAGTGGTATACTAGCGACGGTATGGGATTTACCGTCGTGAACCGCTACGATGATGACCGGGGCCGGGTGGTCCTGGCCAAGCGCATCATCGATCTGTTCTGCCTCTTGGGTGGACCGTATGTCCCGCCGGAGGAAGGCAAGTGAAGCCAGACCCCTCTCCGATGGAGCGAATGCTATGAACTCTATCCCGAAAGTCAAACCCACGCTGCCCGGCGGATTCCGCGACTACGAACCGCGGGAGATGATCCTGCGGAACGAGATGCTCGCGACCATCCGTCGCGTGTTCGAGCGGTTCGGGTTCGATCCGCTAGAGACGCCCGGCGTCGAACGCCGCGCAGTGCTAACCGGCAAGGACCCGTCCTTCCGGATGAACATCTTCGATACTAGCATTAGGGGGTCGAAGATCATCAACGACGAGGATCTGCGGATGGCGCTGCGTTTCGACCTGACCGTGCCGCTGGCGCGGTTCGTGGCGGCCAATCCCGACCTGTCGAAGCCGTTCAAGCGCTACCAGCTCGGCAACGTCTGGCGGGGCGAGAAGCCGCAAGCTGGCCGGTTCCGCGAGTTCATGCAGTTCGATGCGGATACGGTCGGCACGGCCACGCCACTGGCGGACGCTGAGATCGTGGCCCTGATGGTCGAGACCATGCAGGCCCTGGTGACTGACCGCTTCACGGTGCGGTTCAACAACCGCAAACTGCTGAACGGTCTGCCTGAGTATGCGGACTACGATCAGTCGCTGCAGGCTGAGGTGTTGCGGGTCATCGACAAGCTGCCGAAGATCGGCCGCGACGCGGTGCTCCGCGAGCTCAACAAGCCCAGCGCGCCCGACTCGCCTGAGTCCACTAGCAACGCCGAGGGCGAGGATCTGACCGAGGCCGAATGGGGGCTGGGCCTCGCGACGACAGTGGCTGAGAAGGTCGGCGCGTTCCTCGATCTCGAGGGCACGACCGACGAACTCCTGACCAGGTGTACCGACCTGTTCCGGGGCGTGGCCATCGCCGAGGAGGGGCTCGACGAGCTCCGTCAGATCGTCAGCGCGCTGCGGGCCATGCAAGTGCCCGAGCAGTTCTGGCGGTTCGACCTGTCGATCGCCCGCGGTCTGGCCTACTACACCGGTCCGGTGTTCGAGACCACGCTCGACGACCTGCCGCAGATCGGCTCGGTCTTCAGCGGCGGTCGGTACGATGACTTGGTGGCGCGCTTCATGGACGGTTCGTTTCCGGCTACCGGGGCTTCGATCGGCATTGATCGGCTGTTCGCCGCCCTGAAGGAACTCGGCAAGCTGCAGTTTACCTCAACCCTGACCCAGGCGCTGGTGACGGTGATGGACGCGGAGTCGATGACCGACTACCTGGCCATGACTGGCGAACTGCGTCGGGCCGGCGTCCGGACTTCCATCTGGCTCGGCCAGGAGCCGACCTTTAAGGCCCAGCTGGCCTACGCCACCAAGATGGAGATCCCGGTCGTGATCATTGCCGGCTCGAACGAGCGGGCCAAGGGCGAGGTGACCGTCAAGGACATGCGCCGTCGGACGCAGACGACTGTTCCGCGGAAGTTGCTGGTCGGGGCAGTCGTCGAGATCCTAAAGTAACACACGTTCGTCGTGGACGTAGCTCAACGGTAGAGCACTGGACTGTGGTTCCAGGGGTTGCGGGTTCGAATCCCGTCGTCCACCCCCTACTCGGGAGGAGGCCGCCATGCGCTGCCTCCTCCCCTTGCTGTTCGGAGGAACGGAAACGATGGCGAATGACGTGCAGTTCGTGCGGATCCGCCGCTGGAAGGGGAGTGACGATTTCGAAGACGACTTATGAACTGCCGGTCCAGTGCTACCGCGCTGCCGCCGCGCTGCGGGATGCTGGTGAGAAGCAGGCGGCGGTGGTCGTGGTGCAGCAGCACGGCGCACCCGTGCGGCCATGCCTGACCATCGAGATCGACGACTTCTAAGCAGTCGTCGCGTTCGTTGCCCGGGGTTTGCCGACTGGCGGCCCCGGGGTTGCTTTTTACGGGTGACGATGGGCCCCTTGACGGATTTTCGCGTGGGGTGTAGACTGGCATTTCCGTTCTCTGTGAGGACGGACCGTCACGCAGTTTGGAGAACCCCCAAACACATGGAGGGATGCCGTATGGTGCAGCGTGGCTCAACAGCTGTATCCATTCGTACCGACTCCCGCTTTCAGCGGTGGCGGCGGGGAAACCTTCGGCTCGTGGAGGACTGGACGACCGAGGGCCTGCTCCAGGAGATCGATCCGGACAAAGCGCAGGACGTGGTCGAGGCAGAGCGCTTCAGCCTCGTCACCTGCTCGGACTGCGACCAGGTGTTCGTCGACATCCTGCCGCACCTTCGCGACTGGCTCCTGACCGAGCGCATTCATACCTTCAGCTGCCACGGCGGGGGCCTGATGCTCGACCCGAACTTCGCCTACCACCAGCAGGTCAGGGATGTCTCGACCTACTGGCTGAACGAGGTCGGCGAAGCGTTCAGCGACGGCATCTCGACCTGTTATCTCTTGACGCACGTTCCGTGCAAGCGCGCCTGGCGATTCGGGCTCTCGGCACGCGATCAGGTGCGATCCCTCATCGCCGCCAAGGACCGGCTGAAGACCGAGATTCCCGGCCTCAAGGTTGGTTGCCTCATGCAGATCGACCGCGGCGAGTCGTGCACCGATCGGAAGCGTCGGGTGACGCGGATGTTCCGGGCCCGCGACTTCCGACAGATGTTCAGTCTCCACCGCCCCGACTTCGCCGGCGCCCTGTCGTAACACTCGTTCCGTTCGTCCTCCTCCCGCCCAGTCCTCATCATGAGTGCGCTGGGCGGTTATTTTTTTGCTATACTACTGGATGTATGACACACAGCGCAAAAGCACTCGTTCTTCACTGCATTGATTTCCGCTTCATCCATGAGATTGTCCACTTTCTCAAAAGTTTAAAACTGCTGGATCAGTACGACGACGTGAGTGTCGCTGGCGCCGCCAAGAACTTGGCTGATCCGTACGACGCGGCGGACAAGGAGTTCGTGCTCCGCCAGATTGAGATTGCCAAGAAGCTACACGGCATTGAACAGGTGATTGTGATTAACCACTTGGACTGCGGCGCCTACGGTAAGGGAACGTTTGCGAATGTGCAGGAAGAGCGGGAGCGGCATCTCAAGGACCTCAAGAACGCCAAACGCATCATTGAGCAACGCTTTGACGGGTTGATGGTGACGCCGGTGCTGGCACGGATTGATGAGCGTGGAAAGGTGGATTTCGAGAAAGTCGCCTAGCCTCAACGTCAAGGGGCTCTACCAGTCGCTCCGGCGTCAGTACGGACCCCAACACTGGTGGCCAGCCAAAGCGCGCGGATACGAAGCGCGGTGTTTTGAGATTTGCGTCGGCGCCATCCTGACGCAGAACACGAACTGGAAGAACGTGGAACAGGCGTTGGAGAAGCTGCGACGCGCCAGAGCTTTGTCGTTCAAAAAACTCCTGACCATGCGACGGAAGACACTGGCCGCGTTGATTCGACCCTCGGGTTACTTCAACCAAAAGGCGATCAAGCTACAGGCATTCGCGACCTTCGTGAAAGTACGGTTTGGCGGAAGTTTCCGACGCATGTTCAAGCTCTCAACCATGGCGTTGCGCGAACAATTGCTCCAAGTTCACGGCATCGGAAAAGAAACGGCGGATTCGATCTTGCTCTACGCTGGAAATAAACCAATCTTCGTGATTGACGCGTACACCAAGCGGCTGCTGGAGGAGCAGGGGACGGTGTATCGCGAGTACGACGAGTACCGGCAGTGGTTTGAAAAACATTTACCTCGGAAGGTGAAACTCTATCAAGAATTCCATGCGCTGATTGTTCAGTGGGGAAAAAACGCTGGCCGGATTTGATGATGCACACCAACTGGACTGAACCATAAAAATGTGGTATACTCCATGTGGACAAGAGAAAAACGTAGTTAAAATTCGTCAACACTAAGGGAAAAATATGAACAATTTCATTCAAAGACGATATTCAGCACCAATCGCGGTGACTGCGCTATTTTCATTGTTGTTTTTGTTCGGCCATGGGCGACTGGCTGGCGCCGACTCGCTGACGTTGAGCGGAACAGTGCTCACGCCAACCGGCGGCACCTACAGTGATGGCGGGAATATCAACGTCTACAATAACACCGCCGGGTATGGTTCGGGGATTGATAGCACCGGCAAATTCGAAATTACGGGAATCACCCCGGGAACGTATACGCTCGAACTCAACGTTCCCGGCAGTTCGGCGTACTCAAATCCGGCCCGGCAGCAAGTTACGCTGACCGCCAGCGTAACGAATTTCCAGGCCAAGGTGGCAACACCGGTGTTGAAAGGGGTGCTGGCCAAGCCGGACGGAACCGCCACCACCGGTTGCGTTAACGTGCGGAACTCGACCTGGACTATTAATCAGAATTCTTGTCCCGGCGACGACGGGGCTTGGAAGATCGGCGGTCTGGAGGCAGGGACGTACACCCTGGAAGCGAATCCGCCGTCGAACTCGGCCTACGTTGGTTCGGAACAAAAAGTCACGGTCGCCGACCCGGCCACGACGCTCGATCTCGGTACGGTGAAACTCGAGAATCCTTTCATCGTCGGGAAGGTCGCGCTGCCGGACGGGACGCTGGTGCCGTGGAACGACGATTATTCGAAACGTACGCATCTCTCGGTCGATCTCTGGAACAGCGACTACACGATCAACAAGCACTCCGAATACGACAAGGACAGCAAGTTCAAGTTCGGAAAAGTGCCAGCCGGAACCTATACGCTCCATGTGAACGTCTGGGATACCGAGCTCTACACCGGATCGGCGAACGTGGCGGTGACGGTCACGGACAGCGGACTTGACCTGACCGGGACTCCGGTGAAACTGACGACGCCCCAACTCTCCGGCGTGATCTACCGACCGGACGGGTTGACGCCGGTGCAGAACGCCTGGGTGAATCTCCACAATGAGGACTGGACGCTCAATCAGGGTTCTTCGAGCGACGCGAACGGTAAATACCGGATTGGCGGATTGCCAGCCGGAACGTACAAATTTGAGGTCAGCCCTCCTCAAGATATGACTGACGTGGTGCGTCCGGACCAGGTTGACGTGACCATCACGACCGCGAATACGACGAAGAACGTCACCCTCTCGTCCGCCAAGAAGTTTGCGACCGGAACGGTGAAAAAGAAGGACGGGACAGTCGTCTCGTGCGTTCAGGTGAACGCGAACAGACGCGGCGGCAACGGCTGGGCGAACACCCGAACGAACAGCCAGGGCGAATACATCCTGACGCTGGCGCCGGGCGCCTGGAACATCCGCATCGAACCGGACCGCGGCTTTGATTGCCCTGATCCGGACTGGGTGTTCCTCGATCCCGAAGCAGTCGTCGAGTTCTCCGAGGACAATTCCTCGCAAGCCGAGGTCATCAACTTCACAGTCCATAAAGCCACAGCGGTGATCACTGGTAGGGTGACGAAGAAGGACGGCACCCTGGTCACGAATGGAAACGTCAATGCGAATTCGCAAACGCAAGACGGTCGCAATCGTTGGGCGAATGCCCAGATTAAAGCCGACGGCTCGTACAAGTTCTACCTCGTCGGCGGGACCTACGACATGAACGTCTGGACGCCGGATACGCGCCTGTTCACGAAAAACCAGAAGGTCGCGGTGGCCGACAATTCGACGATGACCGTGAACTTCGTCATGGGCGAGAAATTGGCGCACATCACCGGCAAGGTGACGACCACGGACGGGAAGGGCCTGCCCAACATCCAAATCAACGGCAACCTCGATTGCGGTCCGCAAGGGTGCAGCGCCTGGAGCAACACGAAGACCGACGCCGAGGGCAAGTACGATCTGGCGGCGACGCCGGGGAGATGGTTCATTAACTTCGACGGCGGTCAGGGAGCGGCCTACGTCTATGACGGTCCGCCGGTTGACGTCTACGTGGCCGAAGAAACCTCGACCGTGGCTGATGTTAATTTCGCCCTGACCTACGCCGACGTGACAGTCAAGGGGAAGGTCGTTGACGAGACTGGGAAGGCCCTCTCGGATTTTTCTGGCTGGGCATTCGTTCGACCAACAGTCACTACCGCTGATCTCGGCTTGCGCGAATACGGCGGGCCGGTCAATCAGGGCGTGTTCTCGATTCGGGTGCCGTCGAAACTTTTCCGACAAGCCGAACTGGGCGTGCACGTTCCTCCGAACAGTCAGTACTCATCTCCGGAGGGTCAACTCATCACGCTGGTTGCTGACGCCACCGTTGAGCAGAACATCACGGTCAAGAAGAACGACGCCGCAATCTTTGGACGGATTATTGACAGCTCTGGGCTGCCGCTTCGAAGCTGTTCCTTCCAGGGCGAGGTCTACGCGAACTCGCCCGGGCGCTGGTACGGGACGCGGATCAATCCTGACTGCACGTATGAGATTAGTTTGCTCACCGGAACCTACCAACTTGGATACAACATCGACCAGTCGGCCGGGTTCATGAACCGACCGCCCTCGAATCGTCCAATTACCGTGACTTCTGGCACGCGGGTCGAGCAAAACATTAAGGTTCTGGCGGGTGACGCGCGCGTTACTGTGTTGGTGCTCAATCCGGACGGAACACCGGCTCGACGTGTTTGGGTGTGGGCTGATAACCACGAGGAGATTGATGAGCTCCGGCGGAGCTCTGAGCGTCAGGAACGTGGAGAGGGCGGAGAGGAAGGGTTTAAGGGTCCGGGCGGTACGACCAGTCCAGAGCAAGTCCTGAAGTTCTGCTCAAAGCCGGAGAACGAAAAAGAGTGCCGCGAGTTCAAGCTTCCACCTGGGGCGGAAGGACCTGGCGGGTGTAAGGACGCACTGGAGTGCACGAAGTTTTGCCAGAAGAACCAGAAGGAGTGCGAGAAGGAGTTTCAGGGCGAGCACGAGAGTGACTCCAAGAGCACGAAGCTCTCCGTCTCAGCGCTGGAGCGAAAGTCAAGAATCGCCAACCTGAGTGTTGTCCGGGCGCAAGCCGAGAAGGATGACGAAGAGGATTTCTTTGACCTGATGTTGAACTCCGGAAACGAGACAAACGACCTTGGCGTGGCAACGCTGAATCTCGTTTCTGGTCACCGCTACACAGTCAATGCCGGATTGCCGCCGGAGAGTCAGTACATGCCACCGAAGCATGAGAGCGTCAACCTTGAGGACAGCAAGTCCGCCAATGTCACGCTCCAGCTCCGCGACGCCGATGGAAAGATGAGCGGGTTCGTGACATTCAACGACGTAGCGGTCAGGGACGGCTGGGTCAGCTGTTGGAGTGAGGATGGGAACTCAAATGGCGCACCGATCATCGGCGGAACGTATAAGCTTAACTACACCTTCAACTCCACCTATCACTGCAACGCGAACGCGAATCTCGGCACGACCTTCCTCCATAGCCCCGAGGAAATCGTCATCATTGGACGAGTCAAGTCCGTGAAGAAAAACTTCACCCTTGGCGCTGCGAACTTTCAGATCCCGCCGCCAGTATCCGAAACCTTCGACGCCACTCAGCCCCACGTGATCACGCTGGCGGACGGAACGACCATCAACATTCCCGCCAACGCGCTCGGAAGCTCCGGCAACGTCACGGTCAACGCCAACCCGACCATCAACATCCAGAGCCAGAAGAGCGCCAAGCCGATCGGTTACGGCTACGCCTTCGAAGCGATTGATGCGGACGGGAAGCCGATCACGACGTTCAATAGCAACCTTACCATGACCTTCAAGTACACGGACGAGCAGCTGGCCGACGCCGGCATTGAGGAAGCTTCGCTCGTCCCGAGCTACTGGGATGCGTCGTCAGGCACTTGGAAGCAGCCGACCAACGTGACCCAAGATACTGCCAACAATACTGTCACCGTAACCGCTGACCACTTCACCGCCTACGCCGTGGTTACCACCAGTGTGAAAGGACGCGGTCGCGCGCTGTTGCCAGTCAAGGCGCAGGAGCGTGGTGGGATAACTCGCGTCACCATCGGCAGCGGTACAACCAAGAAGACGGTTACGCCGTTCCCGGCGTACCGGGGCAAGGTGGTGGTCGGGACGCTCTCGGCGAAGAAGGCGGGCCAAGTCATCCTGGCGGTGCAGAACGAAAAATCCTCGGACGCAACAACGGTCAAGGTCTACGACGTCAAGGGCAAGCTCCAGCAGAAGCTCCAGCCGTGGGGCAACGGCTACCGCCTCGGTGCTTCCATTGACGTGGATGATGTCACGCAGGACAGCTACGACGATCTGACTGTCGCACCGAACCGCGAGCGGAGCGTGAAGGTGTACGACCTCAGCAACAAAAAGACCTACTCGCTTGATAGTGGTGCCACGGGGACCGTGCTGGCACAGCCGCTGGATCTGCGCAAGACCGGCAGCAAGCAGTTAATGACCAAGTCAGGTTCCCAGCTTCGCGCCTGGGAGTACGTTGGTGGCAAGCGTGGGTTCAAACAATTCAGCTTCGATTCCCGACGCGTTCGGGCCAGCGGCAACACGATTGAGCGCGTGACCCTGAAACCGACAGTTACCTCGGTCAGCCCGACGAGTGTCAACCGGACGAAATCCGTGAAAATCACGATCGCCGGAGAAAACCTCGGTTCGGGCTCACAAGTGCTGGTAAACGGCATTACCCCGGCCAAGAAGGTGGTGGTCGAAGGTGAACGGAAGCTGACAGTCACGATTGATGCCTCGAAGTTGAAGGCGAAGAAATCATTCTCGCTCAAGGTCATCAACTCCGACGGCGAGCAGATCACCTACCAGAAAATGAAAGCCAAGTAACCACTGTTATCTTGGACTGGCGAACGGTCATCACCATCACGCACATCATCGGCACCGTGCTCGGTGTCGGCGGTGCGACGTTCGCCGAGGTATTCTACCGGAAGGCACTGAAGGACGGAGCGGTTGACGAAACCGAAGGAAGTTTCCTCGGTACGACGTATCGGGTCCTGCGAATTGGCATGGTTCTGCTTGTACTGTCTGGGTTCGGCTACTTGTTGTTAACGCGGTTGTCTGGTCGGACCGAGCACCTCTATGATCCGCGCTTGTGGATGAAACTGACCATGACCGTGGTCATTCTAGTGAACGCGCTCCTCATGGCGTTGCGGAAGATCCCGCCGTGGTTCGGTGCCGCGATCTCAATTGTCTCTTGGTACGGCGCGCTCGTACTGGGGATCTGGCGGAAGCTTGATGCGTCGTTCTTCACCATCCTCCTGTGGTACGCGGTGGTGGTCGCGATTGCGGCGTTTATCTTCCGCGCTTGGAAGACAGGAGAACGGTCGCCATGACTGACCTCCAGCGCCTCAATCTTATCCTCCACGTGCTCCTCGGAGTGTTTGGCGTGATTGCTTCCTATGCCGTGTGGCTGGCGCTTTTGAAACACACCGTGAATACCATGAACGCCAGAAGCTGGAGTTTGCTGGCGACGTTGTTTTATATCCTGTCGTGGCTTTCTGGCGGATACTATTACGTGACGTACTACGGTCAAGCCGTGCGGTCGGTGATCAAGGCCGGTGCGTATCCCTGGGCGCACACGGTGTTCATGGAATGGAAGGAACACATCTTTTTGTTCTTGCCGTTCTTGGCGCTGGTTGTCTTCTTGGTGCTGTTCTTGGCTGGTGAACGCGTCGTTGGTGATCGACAATTGAAAAGCCAACTAGCGACACTGTGCGGCGTGGTCACGGCGCTTGGAATCTTCGTGACGCTCGTCGGTGTTGTGGTTTCAGGCGCGGTGAGGTAAGCGTATGGCAGATCGAATGAAAATCGTTCAGGCGAGCGTGGCTGGTGCGATCGTGGCAGTGGTATTCATGACCGTGATCACGATCATCGCAGATCTTCAGGCACCACTGAAGGACGGGTTGAAGACCGCGTTCACGCATCACTGGATTGGGAAGGGCGTGCTCGGCGCGATGGTTTTCATGATTGTCTGGTTGTCGTTGGTCGGACGCGGCTCAGAAGACCCGGAGCGGCTAAGGAAGGGGCTAACTACTCTTTCATGGTCAGCCATCTTGGGCGCACTCGTGCTCCTGGCGTTCTTCTTGTACGAGGCATTCTTGAAGGGGTAGTCGGTGAATAAAAGCCCGACCAGTCCGCGAGGATGGTCGGGGCAACGAGCGTTTTCTAGACGTCCGTCCACACTGGGAACGGATGTTTGATTGTGGCGATCGCGGTGTTCATCGAGTAGCCGCCGCCGAAGGCCATGAGGGCGATGGTTTTCCCGATGCGTAATGCGTCGGGATTGAGGGCAAGCGCGAGCGGGATGCTGGCACTCGTCGTGTTGCCGAACCGGCCACCGGCATCGAGCGCCACTCCGCGGAAGCCGCGCTGCTCCCAGTTCCTCACGATGTCACGGTTGAGCACGCCGTTCGCTTCATGGAGGACGAGGTAGTCGATGTCTGCCAGGTTGATGCGGGCCTTCGCCAGGACGGCATCTATCCCTGGACCACTGATGAACGGTACCATGTCCTCGCGAACCCGCGGACCATCCATGCGCAGCCGGTGTTGGTAGGTGTCGAGTTCTGCGTGCGTCGTGAGCGGATGCCTCGAGCCGCCGACCGGCGTCGAGATGACCTCCGCCCGGCTGCCGTCGAGCCAGCTGAAGAACCGTTCCGGCCCGAACCAGTCCTCTTCGAGCGGTGCACGCGAACAAAGGGTCGCGGTGCCGGCGTTCCCGAGGACGCAGGCGAAGGCCCGATCGTGCCAGCTGATCGCGGCACTCATCGCGTCCGCTCCGATGACGAGGACGTGCTCAACCTCGTGCATGAAGTGGTAGGCGATGCGGAGGGCGGCGCCCCAGGTGCTGCAGGCGAGGGCGACGTCGGCGCCGAACGTTTCCCGCGGAAGGATCCCGTTCCAGGCCGGGATGCCGAGCGCTTCTTGGAGGAGCGCGGCATCAGGTGGAGAGTAGAGGTAGGAGGACGTGACGGTGCCGAAGAGAATGGCGCCGATGCGCGACGGCGGAATATCGGCTCGGTTGATGAGGAGTCGACTGGCTTCGACGGCCAGGTCGATCGTGCCCATGCCGGGCTGGCAGAACCGACGCTCGGTAAAGCCGATGTTCTTCTGAATCCAGCGGGGGTTCGTCAAGAACTTCCGCCGTTCATCCTCACTCAACCCCTGGCCGCGCTCGCGCTGCAGGCGATCGTCGAGTTGCACCATCGCCTGGCGGAGGCGCTCGGCAATCTCGTCGTTCGTCACCACGGCCGGTGAGGCGTAAGCGGCAATGCCGGTAATGCGCATGCCATGCTGGGTGGTGCCCATCCTGGCACCTCCTTTCCGTTTTTCGGAGGTTGATTTTTCAACGAAGAAAAGCAGCGTGCTTGCGCTCGTTCATCCTAGTACCGCAGCACCTCCACCGTAGTCATCGGTGAAGGTGCTGTCAAGCCCCTGACGGTCGTGGTCGCAGGGATATGCTTTCGGGAATCGGGAGTTATGACACGCTCGGCGTAGTAGTCGTGCCAGTTAACGCACGTTTTCCAGCCAGGCCGGAGACGAGAATCCCGAGGTAGAGGACAAGACCATACACGCAAGCTGGAATCGTGGTGAAGGTGAGCTTGAGGACGAAGACCTCATAGATCGTCAAGCCACCGGCAAAGAGCGTGCCAAGCGTTCCTAAGCCGATGAGCGTAGCCATCACTCCTTTCGATTTCAGGGTTGTCAGCCCAATGATGGCGGTGATAGCGACGGCCAGGTACATGAAGAAGCCGTAGACGCAGGTAGGGAGTCCGAAGATCAGCACTTTCTGTGGTCCACCGCAGCTGACGAGCCAGTTGAGTGGCCCTTGGTGACAAGCCGGTCCCCAGATGTTCCAATACGAGAGGTAGCCGGAAAGCAGCAGGCCGAGACCGGCGAGTGCGAGGATGGTGAACAAGGCAGTTCGTGATTTCATGGGTATGCTACTTAGTGGTACGTGCTTGTTCGACAAGCGCGCTGAATTCGTTCAAAGTTCGCGGATTGTCTTTTTGTGGTCCGGTGCTGCTAGCAGCTGAGTTCGCCCGGGCCGCACGGCGAGGGAAGCTCGCGCTGCTTCGGCGTTCCCGGGTCTTTCCCGCCGACCACGTAGTCAGCCGGCGGTACCGCAGCTTCGCCGTCATGGTTCCAGAGGTTCCAGAAGTACCGCCACTCGTTCCAGCCGATGCCGAGGTGCTTGACGAATATGCCGTGCTCGGCGAGGAGCTTACCAACCTTCCTTCCGGTCATGCACGGCGTGCTGTAGCAGTAGACGATGACGTCCTTGTCCTTTTGAAGCTCCCGAAACGAGCGAATGATTCGATCCTTTGCTTCAGCATCGGACTCGAGTGAGATCGAGGTGTTTGGATCCTTGTACGCTGGAATGTTCACTGCTCCGACGATGTGTTCCTTCTCGTATTCTTGTGGACTTCGGAGATCAACCAGAAGAAAGTCGGTGTCTCCTTTGTCCATTTTCTTTCGGATCGTATGCGGACTCACGTGGACCGCGTTCTCGACGAGGTAGAAGGACCGCACGAGTTCATCCGCGGTGGGCGCGCCGATACGCTGCCAGGCGAGCACCGCGGCGCTGCCGGTGATTGCTCCGACCAGGGCGGCGACGATGAGAAATCGAGGTTGCATACGCTCACTCCGTTCTGACTGACTCGATGAGTTTTCGGAATTCCTCGAAACTCCGCGGATTGTTAATTTTCTTGCCGTTCAGGAAGAACGTCGGTGTTCCCTGGACGCTGGCGGCGACGCCGCTATCACGGTCAGCATCAACTTTCTCTTTCACGTCCGAGGATTGGATGTCCGCGTTGAAACGGTCACGGTCAAGACCCAGCGATTCAGTGTACGTGACGAAGCGCGCCCCGGCATCAGTCGCGTTCGACCACTCCGCCTGTTTTTCGAACAAGAGGTCATGCATAGCGAAGAACTTCCCCTGTTTCCCGGCTGCTTCAGCCGCGCGCGCGGCAGCGTCGGCATTTTTGTGAATCGTCGTCAGTGGAAAATGCCGGTATACGATCGCCAATTCGTCGCCATATGTCTCCTCGATTTGCTTCACAATGGGGTAGTAGGCGCCGCAGGCGGGACACTGGAAGTCACTGTACTCGATGAGTACAACCTTTGCGGAGGCATTGCCCTGGAGGTGATCTGCGTTTGTTACGCGATCGACCGGCGCGGAGTTTGTTGAGGGACCGCCGAGGCGGATCAAACCGTAGATGCCGCCGGCCACGAGTAGGAGCGTGACGACAATCCAGAGCGCGGTGGTTGAGGACTTTCCTTGTTCCATAGTTTTTGATGAATAAGTGAATACACAGCAACCGTGCCGAAATGACTTCAGCACGGAAAAGTCGGTTGCGATCTATTGGTCTCGGGAACCGCGCTGGATCACGCCGGCGGCCAGCGCTTCACGCAGCGGATCCCAGGGTTTCATGTTAGGGGTTCGCTCCGCCGCTGGAACGAAGAACGGTCGGAGGCCAAAATTTCCTCGGAATATTTCGGTGAGGAGTGAGGCCGTGGCGGTCGAGAACAGCGCGAGCAAGGCGGTCACTACCAACGTGACGGTGAACGTCAGGAGGAGTTCCGTCCACGCTTCGACGTGCATATTTCCGCCGAAGGACGAGCACGTTGCGTGGAAGAGCGCGAACGGCTGGAGCTCTGCCAACTGTCCGGCGCTGCACGTGGACAACAGCCACAAGCTCACGAAGAGCCCAAGGACGAAGCTCACAAGAATAGTGATAGTCAAGAGTCTGGGCATGTGCTCGATTCAAGCCTATGTCTGGTAGCTGGAAATGTCAATGGGTATGGAAGGTATGTTGCTTCATCGTGCACGTGCATTCATGCTGGCCGCGTTCTTCGCGCACCAGCCGGCCGTCCTCGATGGTGATGACCCGCTTGGCCACGCTCCGCAAGCGGCTGTCATGGCTGACGATTACCACGCCGCGGTGTTCCTGGCAGGCGATCTGACACAGGAGCTGCATGACGTCATGCCCGTTCTTGGCGTCGAGATTGGCGGTCGGCTCGTCGGATAAAATGATTTTCGGGTCGTTGGCTAAAGCGCGAGCCACAGCCACGCGCTGTTTCTCGCCGCCGGACAGCTGATTCGGGCGAAAGTGCAAACGGTCTCTCAAGCCGAGTCGGGTGAGCAGTTCAGTGGCACGCTTTTGTGCGGCAACACCTTTGATGCCGCGCAGGAACAGCGCCACCTCGACATTTTCCAGGGCGGTCAGCGAGTCAAGCAGGTTGAAGCTCTGGAACACGAAGCCGATGTTGTCCCGACGCACCGTTGGCAGCTTTGTTTCGGACATGGGCACGATGTTATGGCCGTTGATCATGACCTCGCCGGTGGTGGGTTTGAGCAGGCCGCCGGCAATGGTCAGCAGCGTGGTTTTCCCGGAACCGGACGGACCCATGATAAGCACGATATCACCGGGCGGAACGTGAAGATGGATGCCTCTCAGGGCCTTGACCGCGCTATGGCCACGGCCGAAGGTTTTAGTGACGTTTTGGACGCGGAGGAGTTCAGATGGCATAGGAGTTTCTAGGGGTAATATTTATAGAATCTTGACATAGTTCATCACCGCAGTTAAGATGTTGTCCATCGGTGGCCTGGATAGTGTCCTATGACGCAAAGAGCCATCGATGGGAATTACATTTACTTCGTCACCGCAAACGTTCACCACAGACGGTGGTTCTTTGACGTCCCTGGGAGAGCGGCTCGGCTTGGACAAGCCATCCAAACTTGCTGTCGGATGAAGCACTTTGATCTCCTCGGCTATTGTATCTTGCCGAATCATTTTCATCTCCTAGTCAGAAAGTTAAGGGTTGATGAGAGGAGCAGCATTTCTTCTGCTTCTGGGCCACACCGCACACTGGAGAGTGTACGGCGTGGGAAGGATGAGAAACCTTTATCCAGCCGTGCAGAGCGAGCAACAAATATCTTTCTCTTTCCACACCGACGACTCTTCCCGCCACTTTCTTTCAAGATCTCAAAGGAGGCGGGACCCCGCCAAATGGCGGTGGCTAGTCGGCGGGGTGAGCCGGATCAGCAGTACACGCTCTCAGATCTGATGAAATCGGTTAAAGGAACATTCTCTCGAACCCAACCAAAAGGCAAGTTCTGGCACCACCGTTCCAACTTCCGGATTATCGAAAGTGAAGAATATTTTGGAAACGTCATCGAGTACATCCAGTATAACTATCGAAAAATGAACCTGCCGGAGCGCTACGGCGAAGCGCCGTTCGTCTTCATTGACCAGAACGCGATTCATAGATTTTTCAACGAGTAAAGGCTTTGCTGACGTTTTGGACGCGGAGGAGTTCCGTAGCCTTTGATGATTCTTTAAGAACGCTCATCGTGTTGTGAGTGACTCGATAAGTTTACGAGCTTCTTCCGCACCTCGGACCTTACCGATTCGTACGTGTTTTTCCGGTAAATGGTCAAAAACATGAAGAAGGAAATCTTTAATTTGTTTTAAGCTCGGGCTGATGTAACTCACGCTTCCCGCCCTTTATTCTCATGAGGATTTTGTGATCAAGCTCATCGTCTTCAAAATATTCAAGCGAGGCCAGCGGTTCACAAGTGACTCGTTGACCACTTTTCAGCGGCTGGTTGGTGATAATAAAGCAATCTAAGGCGTCTCCGTCGCCGCTCTTCGTTCCGATAATAAATCCGTAAGCAAACGGCGTGGCTCGGCTGTAAGGGCGGCTTTTGATAAACTCAAACGTCTTTTCGTTGTAGATGTTCTTGATATTTATTCCTGCTGGATTTTCGATGAAAACATCCATACGCAGCGTACTACGCCTTAAAAACGTCCGCGGGGTTGATGCTGGCGAGGCGGCGGGTGGGGATGAGCGATGCGAGGAGCGCCATGACAACGGCCACGCTGAAAATCCAGACAAAGTCAATTAACCGAAACCGGACGACGAATTCAGGTACGAATTTGCCGATGATGACGCCAAGCGCTACTGCCACGGCCACGCCGACGATATAGCCGAGCAGGCCGGATGTGAGGGATTGGACAGCGACGATGCGGTTCAGCTGTCCGCCTGTGGCGCCGATGGCTTTCAGCACGCCGTACTCGCGCGATTTCTCAATGGTCGAGGTGAAAATAGTCAGACCGATGACCGCAATGCCGGTGGCCACGCCGATGAGCACCAACACGAGGATGATGGGCAGGAACGATTCTCGAATGAATTCGGCGTTGACGTGAATGAATTCGGCTTGCTCGAATACGTCGCTGTTCTTAACTGTCGATTCAATGGACCGCGCGGTCATGGCTGGATCGGCTCCCGGTTGGAGTTTCACGAGGAAGTAGTTGACCAGATTTGGCAACTGAAACAGCCGGTCAGCATCTGCTCCCGAGATAAAAGCAAACGAGAGCGTCACTAAATCGCCGCCGCTGGAAAGTCCGACAATGGTGAAGCGCTCGTCAGCCAGTTCTAGCGTATCGCCAATCCCCACCTGGCTATTGTTCGCGAATATCCGATCGACAATGATCTCGCCCGATCTAGGTACGGATTTTCCTTCCACCACCCGTACCGGCCCGGTGCTGTTCGCGCCATCATAGCGGACCAGGTAGACCACGCGGTCTTTGTCGTTGACGTGGAAGGCGACGCGCTTGACGACGAACGGCGTGACTTCAGACACGCCGTTGATTCCAGCGATCGTGTTTCGAGCTGGGGCTGGTAGCAAGGAAATGCTGTGGAACATGTCGCGCGAGCCGGCTTGGCCGACCCACAGGTCGGCGTCTTGGGCCCGGATGTACTCGCCGGTCTTAAAGCTCCAGCCCTGGTAGAGGGCCTGGAGTATGATGATGAGCACGACCGCAAACGTCACGCCGCTGATGGTGATAATCAGCCGGCCGCGTTCGCCGAACAGGTTGCGAAGGGCGATCAGGAGGGTGGGCATGTGCGGGGCAATACGTCCAGGAAGAAAATGCTTTATTCTATGAATTCAGCGGATAATGCCCCTGATTTCAAAAACCTCACACACCACGCGTCCATGGCGAGTGATTTTTTCATATTTATTGGTCGAGGCGAATGTCGCAGTGAGGTTTTTGGTTGAAACAATATACTTTAGTCCAGGGAATTTCTTGTTATCGGATACGGAGCGCCCTGTCCTTTTCCAACTTTGACGACGAGCCAATCGAAGAAAAGCATAGACATGCTCGTAATCTTCCCTCGGAATAACGTATCCCCAGTAGTGATTTTGAAAGCACGCCCGCCCTCGATACCAGACGGTCGTCACGCCGCTGAAAGGATTGCTGCCGAACCATGCGTCCTACCAAAACCACCGTGAAGTTTTTGGACTTCCGCTCTTTGGGTATCTCAAAATATCCATGCCCACGTAGAAGCCGCTTTTGATTGGCCGCTTTTCTGCATCATAGCCATGATGCCTGGCTTTCTGGAGGAAGGCTTTTATTTGAGCAAACGGCGGGGGCGAGCGTTTCATTGTAATCATTTTTTTAAGTACTTCGCCATGCACAAAATGGCGTAGACGAGCGCGACGTTAACGATGACGTACGTAATCCAGGCGAAGAACATCATGCCCGAACCGCCGCCTCCGCCCATCATATTGAAATCCATCATGACAACCACCTCCTTTTGGGTAACGTCTTGTTGCTCGTTTAGTCTACGACAATTTGGCAATCTCCTCAACGAGTTCATCATTGTGAATGCCCATGTTCGGGTCATCGTAGACATGACGGATGACGCCTTCTTTGTCGATAACCACGTACGAGTGGCCGGGGTACTGACCGTAGTGCATGGACGAAGTCGTGGTCAGCATGCCGTAAGCACTAGAAACGGCCGCGTCGCTGTCGAAGACGACCGTCGCTGATCCGAGTTCTGGCATCTTGTTGACGGCGCGTTGCCACTCGGCTGGCGCATCAACGATAATTGACAGCGCCACCGTGTCGTCGCCTTTCAGTTTGGCGTCGTTGCTCAAGGCCACAATCTGGTTCCAACATGATGGATAGCACATCAATCCTTCGTTGAAGAACAGGACGACGTTCTTGCCTTTGAGCTCGTTGAGCGCGTAGGTTTTTCCGGTCCGGTCTTGGAGCGAGAAGTTCGGCGCCGGTTTGCCAACTAGGTTCTGCAGTTCAGTGGTGGGACCGGTGACAGCGACATGGTGACCAGCCATGTCGTCAGCGGCTGCGGCCGAACCGCTTGACCCCGACTGTTCCCGGCCGCTCAAGTAGATCAATCCGCCGACCACGAGGATGATCGTGGACAGGACGATTGATGTGCCGATGGACAGGCCTTTATGGTTTATGCTCATAGCGTTTCTCCTGATGAATGAGGTAGATGGTTCGGCTGACAATGCCGAGAAGCGCGAGAATGAGGAGTGATGCCCAAATGCCCTCAGGCACGGCGCTGATCGTGCCTTTGATGTTCTGAAGCAGTTTGGTCAGGAAGATGTTGACGTCAACCTGGTAGCGGGAATGGACGGCCAAGCGATTGTTGACTGCCAGCCACAGCGTGGCCATGCCCATCCCCAAGAAGATCACTCCAGCAATGGCTTCAGCCACTGTCAGATTGATGGTCAGCTTGCCAATCGAGTACTTCAACCCACGCCGCAAACTCATGAATTTCTGGGTGAGTTTGGTGCGATCGAGAACTGAAGCCAGGATGAACAATGGCGCAACCATGCCCAAGACGTAGCTTACGGTGTACATGCCGCCCCAGAAGATCGAGCCCGGAAGTGCGGCTAAGGCCAGGACCCCGGCCAGGACCGGCGCGCAGCAGGTGGTGGCAATGCCGGAGAAGATGCCGAGTGTGAACACGGAGAATGGATGGTGGTTCTTGAGCACGGGATTCACGTGGAAGGGGAGCGAGAAGCTTTTGCCGAGGAGGAGTCCAAGGCCGAGGAGCAGGAGGAAGGCGCCGCCGATCGAGAAGATGAGCGAGTGGTGGCGGCTTAAGAACTGACCAAAGACCGCTGACCCAAGCCCTAAAGGAAGGAAGACCGTCAGGATGCCGAGAAAGAACAGGAAGGTCATGAGGAAGACGGTTCTCCGTTCCCGGAAAATCGATCCGAGGTACGACGGCAAGAGCACGGTGATGCAGCACGGCGCGAACAGGGCGGCGACGCCGGCGATGAAGGCCGCAACGATCGAGGCGCTAACGAGCAGGTCCATCCCGTTAGACAGTTAGTCCCGTTAGAGCGTTTACGAGAGTAGGTCGTAGGATTGACCCTGTATCCTTTTGTAGAAAGGGCCGCTCTAACGGGATTAGTTTGATAAGGGTAATCATAGGTTGGAGAGCGATGAATTTGTTGTGGGACTGTCTAACGGGATCCATGGCTTATTGAGGTTACCGCTGGCGCGGCCAGACGCTGGAAGTTCAGGGCGATTCGTTGGTGCTTGAGCGAGCGCAGCGTGATGGCAAGGCCGACCGCGCTGGAGACATAGGCCAGGCCGAAGAACCACGCCCGATACTGACCGAAGAACGTGCCGAGGGCGGTCAGTCCGAGAAAGGGCAGGACGTCGGTCGCATGGTGAAGGCAGCAGGCCAGCATTGAGCCGGCCGAGGTGGTGGCTGAAACCACACCGACCGCATTCGTGGCCTGCATCCGCAACGCCCGGTTGTTTGCGCGGACCTGGGCGTAGAGCGCCACCTGGGCACCGAAGGCCAGGCCGATTCCGCTGATCAGCCACCACTCCCGCCCCAGTTCTCGCAGCGCCAGCGCCAGGCCACCGTCAACACTCATGATGCCAATGTAGAAGCTCAAGAGCAGGAGAGAAGCCGCGACGCCGACGAGCATTCGTTTCGGTGGCATGATCAGAGCGTGAACGGCAAATCTCGTTCGGTCACTCCGGCGACGTTGCGGACAACTAGCATGACGTCGGCCGACCTCGGGCGCGCGAAGGAGAGCGTGTAGTTCTGGTGGTGCGACGAGCGCTCACCGCCCGGATCAAGAACTTGCGGTTGAAGTTCGCTGCCCCCCGGCGTTCGGAGTCGAATTTGCGACAGGGGATTGAAGCCCGACAGATCGACGCTGTGCGTATTGAGCGAGACGGTGAAGACGAGCTGCTCGGTTGAGCTCTTGCCCCGCTCAAACTTGGCTGAAGCGACGACGTTGCCTTGACCGCCGTCAACCGCCTGATCCGTACCGGCCGGCGTGCCGGTTACCGTACCAGTGTCCGCCGGCGGCCTAACCGGCGAACTCCGCTCGGTGGTGAAGACGACTACGGCGACCCCGACCGCTAGGAGGATCGGGACGATCGCGAACAGCAGCTCCCAGCGCCTTCTCTTGACCTTCGGTGGCCGCTCCAGCGACGTGGGTTGTTCCGAACAGCACTCCATGGTCGCTTGGTCCATGGCTAGCATCCTCCAACCTGTTGCGGCAGGGCGTTCAGGCCGCTACCAGTTGATCCGCTGACAGAAGCCAGGGCCTTTCTGACGGTCTCCTGGGGGAACGACAGGGCCTTCCACTTTGCCACCTCGTTGAATATCTCTTGGTCTGATTTTGTGTCGCCGTACTTGTCGAGGAGGTAGAGCGCCACGCCGCGCATAGCTTGCGAATGCGCGCATCCGCAGGCCGGTTTGCCGTCCGGCAAAGTCATCGTCTTAGCTCCACAGCAGTACTCGCAAGCGATACTCTGACCGATCTTGATGTAGCGTTCGAGCTTCTCGCCGGTGAGCTTGATCGGCTTGCTGCCGAGGTCGTCGAACTGGCTGAGGATTTTGATGCCTTCCTCTGCTCGGTCGTAGCTCACACTGAGCTCGTCGCCGTAGAATGGTTTGCCACGCGGCAGGACTTGAGTTGTGACTTGCTGGATTTGCGCGTCAGTGATGGTGCTGGCCGTCGGACTCGACGTGGTGGCTGCTGCCGGAGCAGGAGATTGACGAAATCCGACGAGCACGACGAGGAGGATGATGACCGTGGCGACGGCATTTCCAATGGTGACGAAGGCAAGCCAGGATGTTTTCTTGGCATGGCCGTTCATGGCTAGCATCCCCCGACCTGCTGGGGCAGGGAATTCAGAGCACTGGTTGATGCTCCACTCGCGGCTGGCGTTGATGGAGTTGAACTGGCGACTGATTTCGGAGCCGCGGCCTGTCCGCTCAAACCAATCAGCACCACGATGAGGATGATCAACGTCGCGACCGCGTTCCCGATGTTCAGGGGAACGAGCCAGCGCGGCGCATGATGAGTTGTTTCAGGTGTGTGATCCATGGTTCTTGATGTGGTGAATGCTAAGAAAACAACGCGAACATCGCGGAGCATCGCTCCGGATGGCGTTGGGAATCGAGAACCGTGGTTACTGGTTGCGGGACCCGTGCTGGACTGTGCCGTGCGCCAAGGCAAAACGCAGGGGGTCCCAGAATTTCATGTGTGGTATTTGTTCCGGAAGTTGCAGAAAATGAGAAACCGCGTGCAGACGTTTTCCATGGATATCCTGTCGAATGCGCTGGACTAACAACATCACCAGGCCGGCGAGGCTGGCGATCGAGGCGGACACGATGAACGTCAGGAGGAGATCACGCCAGAGTTGGACATGCTCCGTTCCCATGATCGCCCCGCAGGTATTATGGTACGTGGCGAACGGTTGGATGTGCCCTAGCGAGACGCTGCCGCAGGTGGATAGCATCCACAAACTCGTGAAAATGGCGAGAACAAAGGCGGCAAGTATGAAGGTGTGGATAAATCGGGTCATACTACTACGCACTGTAGTAGCAATACAGGTTTCTGTCAAGCCTGCAGTTTTTGGGTGGCGGTGTTTTTGGATACAAAGAAAACAGGTGATCGTTTGAGGTGCGACCACCTGTGAGAGCGAACCGTTTGTGGTTGTCAGTCGATGACGACGATCTTGCGAACGGCCCGGAAAGAGCTGGTAGAGAGTCGGTAGAAGTAGATGCCGGTCGCAACCTTTGTTCCGTCGCTGGAACAGAGATCCCAGGTCTGGCGGAATACGCCGGCGTTCATGTTGCCGTTGACGAGTTCACGGATCGCCCGGCCGTGAATATCGTAGATTCGTAGGCTAATGCGTTCCTCCATCGGCAGTCCGAACTCGATGAAGACTGATCCCTTGGCAGGATTCGGACTCGGCATGCCGAGGTACGTGACGAAGGTCACCGCCGGTCTGTCCACGCCGACGATCTGGCCGTTCGGCGTTGTCCAGAATCCGTGTTGGACCTCGGTCGTGCCGCCTGCGCTCGCGCCGATGAACACGTCGCCGAAGTTGGCGTTGATCTGCGTCGTGCCGGAAGTCATGAGCTGACCGTCGGAGGAGAAGAGGGACTTCGGGATTGCGGTTTGGGCCGCGGCGGCGTTGGCCACCCCCAACGCCAGCAGAATGACGATGATGCGCATGTCGCGCCTCCTTACTGGTAGCGGTTGGG
>SBBC01000050.1 GCA_005239865.1 Candidatus Microgenomatus auricola | reverse complement strand
CCGTTCACGAACCAGGGAAGCGAACGTCCGGACCACATCATGAGCGCCATGGCCACTGCCGCCAGGAGGATCCGAGAAAACGCCCTGCCGGAGAGCCGCACGTTGCTCGTGCGTACAACCACGAGCGCACTCACGATCGCAACCGCGCTCTCCACGGCCACCGTCACGCCGGCCGCCCCGAAGTAGGAGTACTTCGGTATCAGAAAAAGGTAGAGGATGACGGAAGACAGCGCGACCGCCAGGTAGGCCCACATCATCGTCCGCTGGCGATTGACGACCACCACGGTGTTGGAAAACAAATAGCCGAGGAAGATGGCCGCCGTCCCGAACACCAGCACGCGCAACACCGCTCCCGAAGCGGTAAAACCCGGGGATACGAACGCCATGAGATCAGTCGCGACGAACTGCGCACCCACCACCAGCGGCACGGCCGCCAGCAGCAAGGTGTCGAATCCGCGCTGCAGCACGCGTTGAAAGCGTTCGTGATTGGTGGCGTAGACGGTCGCCAGGATCGGCGTTAAAAGCCCGGCGAACATTGCCGGAATGCTGATCAGCGCCTCGAACACCCGGTAAGGCGCGCCGTAAATCCCGACGTCCCGCGCCGAATGGAACAGCGACAGGATGATCGTATCGGCTTTGAAGTAAATGACGTTGAAGGCGATCGATAGAGCGATCGGCCAGGTGGCCTGAATGATCTGCTTCCACACCTTGAGGTCGGCCCGCAGCTCAAAGCGGACGAGTCCGCGCGACCAGAGGAACGTCATCCCAAACGTCGCCAACGAACCAAGCACGACCGTCCAGAATACGCCGAGCAATCCGGCGTTGGCTCGAATCGCTATAATCGTCGCGACCAATAACAGCGCGCGCCCGAGCACCTCGCCGAGGATGAATCGCCACATCATCAGGCGTTTTTGGAAAACTCCGGTCAACACCTGCGTCAGCGTGACGAAGAAAAACGAGATGCTCATGACCGCCACGCCGACCTTGACCGCGCTCGGGTAAGGGAAAAACACAACCAGGAGTGGCGCCAGGCCAATCACGACCACCGCGCTCACCAGTCGCAAGGTAAAGACATTGCCGACGATCGCTCGTTCATCTATGCCCGGCTGACCGAGCGACTTCGTCAAGTAAATGTACAATCCGAGGTCAACGACCAATCCGAAGAATTGCAAAAAGGCGTTGACCGTCGTGTACTGTCCGTAACCCTCGACGCCGAGATAGCGGGCCACCAGAAAAAATACCGCCAGCGTCATCATGATGCTGACGATCCGGCCAGCGGCTTGGTAAAATGTGTTATGCGCGACCGTGCGCGTCAGCGACATAGAATACACAAAAATTATCGGCGGCGGAGAGAGAGTATCATGATTTCGGGCTGCGGTCAATCCAGCACCATTTTTTACCGGAGTGTCTCGGGCGAACCGAAATTATTTTTTGTTTGACTGAGTTTTTTTCGAAAAACATTCTTTAAAAAAATGGTGCTGGATTGACGATGAGGCGTTTTTATGCTATTCTGAAGTGTACTCATGATCGTAAAAATCGAATACAACACAACACCATCATCGTCCAACCGCCTCGACTGCATTGCCCGTTGCAGTCTTTTCACGTTGCTGGCTTTCACGCTTCTCCTTCCGCCGTCGCTAGTGCTAGCGGTGATGGATGAGCCAGCGACCGGTAGCAAACAAGCCGGGAGCGTCGGTGATCAAGCATTACTCGTCAATCAATCGAACCGTTTCCTCGTGCTTCCTCCGGGGAGGGCGGTAACCGTCTGGTTCGAATTTGAAAACACCGGCACGACGACATGGACCAAGGACGATCCCGCTCCGGTCGGACTGAATACCGACGACCCACTTCAGCGCACAAGCATGTTCCAGACGTCACGCTGGCGCGCGACCTGGCGACCAACGCGACTTCTGCAAAAAACCGTCGCCCCGGGCGAGACCGGGACCTTTCGTTTTGCGCTCAAAGCGCCGAAAAAAGCTGGAATTTGGCGGGAACGGTTTACGCTCGTCCGCGGCACGAAAAAAAAGATCTCGGGCGGCGAGGCCGAGTTCGTCGTCGTCGTGGGCACGGAAGGCAGTCCGTCAATCGTCTACCGGGCTAAACCCAAAACTCCCGATCTGACGCTGTGGTTGAAGCCCGGCGAACGTGTGCTCAAACCGATAGAGTTCCGTAACGTTGGTTACGCTACCTGGAAAACGCAGGGGTTCGGCACCACGTCAATTGTTCATCTTCAGCGCGACATCGCCACCGCCACGACGGCCTCGGCGCTAACGGTCAATGCCACGCCAGCGGTCACGCGTGAGGCGGGACGAGCCAAAACGACGTCGGCCGTCCTCGACTTCACGGCTCCGACCACTGACGGAACCTACGAGGAAACGTTTGCGCTGTCCGGTCCCTACGGCGTGATTGGGGGGAGCCAAGTCGCCGTCACAATGGTCATTTCCTCGGATGCTCCGCCGCCCTTGAGCGCCGAACCGCGGGTCCGGGTTGGTATTTTTGCGCCGACGAAGCCGGTCGAGATTGTCACCGATGGAAACTACGAAATCCGGAGCGCGGATACGAACGAACTCCTGGTGAGTGAATACCCGGATAACCCCACCACTGTCGCCTACGTTCCTGCCACCGGCAAGTACGAAATTTCTTCGCCGTCCATAACGACTCCGGTCAGCACGACCGCACCGGTGCGCTTTGTGCCGCTGGCTGACGGCACAATCTTTGAGGTCAAGAGTTTCAGTAATCGCCGCGAGGTGACGATTGATGGCGTCAAAACGACGGTCAACGACAACAAGTTTCGCGACACGATTGAACTGCGATATTCACCGACCACAAAGAAGCTCTGGGTGATCAACGAGCTGCCGTTGGAAATGTACTTGCGGGGACTGGCTGAAACGTCGAACGCCTACCATCCCGAGTTCACGAAAGCGCTGGTCACCGCCGCCCGCACCTATGCGCTGTTCCATGCCTCGTACGCCACGAAACACAAAAACGAGTCGTATCACATCAACAGCACGACCGATCAGCTCTACCGCGGCTACAACTATGAACTTCGCACGCCGAACATCAGCGCCGCGGTTGAAGCCACGCGCGGCATGATCGTCAGCCATACATCAGAAATCGCAGAACCGAACAAAGCCGGCGCCATCGTGGCGGCCTACTCGTCCTGCACCGATGGTCGCACCCGGAGTTACGAGGAGCGCTGGGGTGGGACGCCGGGGAAGTATCCCTACCTCGTGTCGGTCCCGGATCCCAACGGCATCTGTACCAATCCCAGATGGCTCAAAGGACTTGACGGCAACCACATGGTCGGGATGTCCGCCAAAGGCGCGCTGACCACCTCATTGAACGACGGCATCACCTACGACACGCTCCTGAAGTACTACTACACCGGCACGTCGGTCATCAAGGCGTATCTCTAACCACCGCTGTTTTGGGGTGGGGGAGGGGGCTGTCCAAGCCCCTGGTTTTGCGGCGGCGATTTTTTTGCGGTCGCCAAGATTTGCGCCTTGACCGTCTCCGGCTCGGGAATCGCGCTGAACACGAAACGTTCTCGTTCCGCCGCGGACTGAATGTGAATTGTTCCGTAGCGGAGGAACGTCGGCATCATCCCTTTTGTCTCAACGGTCACGTCCTGGATCCGGTCGAGCGCCAGGTCGGCCACGGTTCGGTCGAACAACCCGCGCTGCTCGATATGGACGATCCGTTCGTTCGTCACAATCAACGCGTCCAGGTAATAATCGATCCAATCGTGGAAAAACATCAGCCACATGACCAGATAGTATGCCGAGACGCCCAGCGCCACGGCCACCCCGCCCGGCGCGCCAACGTCAAGATCGAATTCGATGTTCGAAAAACGCCGGAAGGCATCGAGGATAAACGGCAGGAGAACGAGCAATAGGTATTTCGTGAGTTTTTGCACCAGAATTGACCAGTGGCGACGGCGGAGGAAAACGATCCGCTCGCCTTCGTGCATACCCGGAAAATCGGGGCGTCGGCCGTTCATGGTGTCACCTCAACGCCAAATGAAGGCAGCTCGATCCTGATCGGCGCGGTCCAGTCAACGGACGTGACGCTCAACAATGTCACGCCGACGATGACGACGGCTCCGATGATGTAGGCTGCGCTGATTGCATAGGCCACCCGTGTGTGCATGCCAAATCGATAGGCGTGGTAGAGGTGAAAAAAGCTGAACACCCCGATCACGAGGACGATGGCCAGATAGAGGAGCAGCAAGACCAGCGTCGGGATTTCCATTTCACACCTCGAGCTGCTGGGCCGTGGCCGGCGGCTGGCGCCCGAGGTGTTTGTACGCTTCGCTCGTCGCCACCCGGCCGCGCGGAGTTCGCGTCAAAAATCCAAGCTGCAAAAGAAAGGGTTCGTAGACGTTCTCGATCGTTTCCATTTCCTCGGCCACGGCCGCGGCCACCGAGTTCAAGCCCACCGGCCCGCCCTGAAATTTGTCGATAATCGTTTCCAAAATCCGGCGGTCAATCTCATCCAACCCCAACTCATCGATGGACAAGGCGCCCAGCGCCGCTTTCGTCAATTTCATGTCAACCGTCCCGTCACCCTTGACTTCGGAATAGTCCCGCACGCGTTTCAGGAGGCGATTAGCCACCCGCGGCGTTCGACGCGAACGCCGCGCAATCTCCGAGGCCGCCGCCGGAACGAGTTTCACGCCCAGAATCGCGGCTGATCGTTTGACAATCTTCTCGATGTCAGCCGGCGCATAGTAATCGAGGCGGAATGTCAGGCCGAAGCGGTCGCGGAGTGCGCCGGAGAGGTTGCTCATGCGTGTGGTTGCGCCGATCAGCGTGAAGCGCGGCAAGTCGAGTCGGATTGTTCGCGCGCCCGGTCCTTTGCCAACGACCAGGTCGAGCTTGTAATCCTCCATGGCCGGATAGAGCACTTCCTCGATGACGCGATTGAGGCGGTGCATTTCATCAATGAACAGGATGTCGTGGTCCGCCAAGCTAGTCAGAATCGCGGCCAGGTCGCCCGCCCTCTCTATGGCGGGCCCACTGGTAATCCGAATGCCCACAGCCAGCTCATGCGCGATGACGTAGGCCAGCGTCGTTTTCCCAAGTCCGGGATTTCCATGAAGCAAAATATGTTCGAGCGAGTCCTTCCGCTTTCTCGACGCCTGCAGCGCAATCTTGAGGTTCGCCTTGATCTGCTCCTGGCCAACATATTCGGACAGGGTGTGCGGACGAAGGGTCAGATCAATCGTCTGGTCTTCGTTCTTCAGTTCCTCGGAAATGATGCGTTCTTCCGGCATATTTCAGCCGAAGTTTACCACATTTATTCCGGCTTGGGCAGGCGTCGGCCAGGGACTTGACAGCGGGAATGAGGTCTGCTACACTTGCCTGTTATTTCAAATTTTTCCTGTTTTTCCAAGTACCGGTACCGGGACTTGAACCTCGAGCGAGAACGTAAAAAGCTTCGCTTCACGTCTCGCAGTAGTCGAGAGGTGTCTCGGGGGCACGACAAGCATGGGGACTATTCGAGGGTCGATTCGGGGAAACCTTGATCGTACCAATGAATAATCTTCTTGCCCCTGAGGCATCTCTCGGGTACACACCTCCCCTTTCTAAGGGGAGGGGAGGAAGTCCCGCCGATGGCGGGACGACGGAGAGGGGTTCGCTTCTCCCCTTTCTAAGGGGAGGAGTTGGTGTTGCTATTCACCGTGGCGTTCACGTTGGTGTTCGCATTGACGTTAGCGTTCACGCCGGTATCTGTGTTTGTGTTTACATTGACGTTGGCGTTTTCGTTCGCATTGGCGTTCTGATTGCCATTGGCGCTCGTGTCGTTCTTTTTTTCGTCGGTCCCGTTTTCCTTCGGCCTGATTTCTCCGGCGGAGCCGGCTTCGCCGGACTTCACGCCCACGTAGCAGACCGCCCGCCACGGCTTGTAGTGGCTCTTAAATACCTGCTCCTTCCTCTCTCCGTCTGGGTACGTCACGGTGTAGGTGAACTCCGCGTCCGATCCGACGTGCGCCTTCTCCGTACACTTTGTTTCTCCAGGCTTTAAATCCGTCGTCTCAATCGTCAGTTGCGGCGGAGCAGCTACGACGTTGAACACGCGGGGGGTGGTCGTGGCCGCCTTCCGTCCGTCCTTCTTCCCCCAAAACTCGAAAATCAGGTCGTCGCCTTCGATCCTCGTCTGGAGAAGAAGGTAGGAAGCGTAATCGTTCTTGAAGCGGAGATCCGGCTTCGGCTCGTAGATCGTGGCGTCCATCCCGACCGGCGGCTCGTAGTAGCGGACGCGGTATGAGTGGTTTTTGCGTTCCAGGATCGGCAATCCGGCATCGAGGAGCAGCCGGAAGAACGTCGTCCCGATCTGGCATAAGCCGCCGCCGAACTCCGGAATGGTCCGGTCTTCTTTGATGACCAGTTCCTGTTTGTATCCGAGCGTGGCGTCCACCGGCCCGACCGCTTTGATGAGCGAAAACTCCTCGCCAGGTTTAATCAGCAGGCCGTTTAACAAATCAGTGCCGATTTTGATGTTGTACCGACGGTTCGTCGGGCTGCCCGAGAAGTTCGTCCGTCCGACGCCGACTAATTCGACGATTCCGAGATTCGAGACATTGTCCCCGGCTGCTTGCGGCTGGACGGTTTTCACCGTCAACGTCACCTCGCTCGATCCTTCGCGGACGGCCTTGGCGATTGCTTCAAGCCCGGCAGCGAGGTCAAATTCTGTACCGGCTCTGCTCACCTGGAACTCTGCCACTTTCCCGTTTTTCAAGCTGAACTTCGCTTCTTTCGGCGGCGTCGTCACCTCCGGCTCGACCTCTTTGAGATACGACATGACCGTTTCCTCTCCAACACCGAGCGTCACCTTCCCGCGCCGGTCCTTGACCGGCCGAAGCCACTCGATGTAGGTTGTAGGCTTCACGGTTAAGGTCTTTTCGCCGATGTGGAGAGTCAGGATCCCGTCTTTCACCAGCGCTTCGACCCCTGGCTTCACCCTCTCGGCGTCGGCTGCGGTGGCGGTCGGTTCGTCCTTTTGAAGCGCAATTGCGATCGGGTCATCTTTGAGGCGCGTCAGGCGGTCGCGAACCGCCGCCGTGATGACGGCGCGGTCGAACACCTCGCCGCTTTTCGGCGGCGTCACCGCAACCGAGCCTTGAGCGCGCAGTTCAAATCCCGGTTCACGAGCTGGTCGTTCGTACTTCTTGAGCACCGCCGTTAAAGCCCGGGCCAGATAGTCCTGGTTGAGCTCGAACTTCGGCTGCAACCTGGTAGGAAAAACGACACTGCGCAATCGTTCAAAGGCCGACCGAATCCACGGGCCTTGACGACCGAGCGCCATGGCGGCGACGGCCGATCCCGCGGCGTCGTACTCGATCACGTCAATCGCCAGTCCGAGGCCGCTCGTATCAGCCAACGTAAATTCGAGGAGTATCTTTTCTTTTCCGTACTGCAGCGTCAGCCCTTCGTTTTCAATCACCCCCATTCGCTCGCTCACCCGCTTCAATGCTTCGTCGTACGACAACGAGCCGACGCGTTCGTCGCCAACGGAAACGCCGGAGTAGATCTTCCCGCTATAAACCTTGGCGATCACGCCATCGGCCACGACCAAAACTGCCAGCACGCCGATGACGAGCCCAATCATAATCTTGCGGCTTCGGCCGGAAGCGCTCACGTCTCGCGGCTTCTTTTGTCGCGCCATGTTCGGAAGATGGTTAGCGCAACCTATGACTCCGTTTCGTCGAACTCCTCTTTGACGCGTACGCCGCGCGAGCGCGGCTTCTCCGCCTTCGGCAGCACCACCGTCAGAATCCCGTTCTTCAGCGTGGCCTGGGCTTTTTCGCTCTTGACGTCAAACGGCAGGATGATCGAACGCGAAAACCCGCCCCAGTAGCACTCCTGGTAGAAGTAGTTTTCCGCCGGTACTTGCTGCTCGCGCCGGCGGATGCCCCGGATGGTCACCATGTCGTTGTTGACCGAGATGTCGAGATCGGCAACGCGGACGCCGGCGACGGTTGACTGAATGACGATGCTGTCGTCTGTCTGAAAGACGTCAACCGTCAGCTGACCTTCGTAATTTTCGTTCAGCCACCGATCCTCGCGTAATTCCTCAACTGGCGGTGAGGTCGTGTCTTTTGCGTCGACCGCATTCCCGTCAGACGCCGAACCGAAGAATTCTTTGGCTGTATTGTCCGGCGTCGGGGTCCCAACGCCGACCTTGGTTTTTAGCTCTTTCTTTGGCATGCATTCAACTATCTGACTACAAAAAGTATAGGCAGTTCTTTGAAAAACCGCAATATCAACTTACCCCTTCCTCAAACGCTCACGCCTGACTTACAACCCCTAGGCATTGATAGGCCTTGATGTTTCCGGCTTTTTACGCTAGAATGACCCCTGCCTTTCCGTGCCGCCATCGCCCGGCGGAGCCGGGTCCGGCAGTCCGGCGTTGCCGGACGTCGCCGGATCTACCATGAATCATGAAGTACTTCGTCTACGTCATTACCGGTCTTCGGGCCAATCGAATGTACATTGGCATGACCTCAGATGTCCAACGCCGCCTGCGCCTTCATAATAACGGAGCGACTCCGTCAACGAAGTCCTATCGACCATGGAAACTACTTAGAGTAGAGGAGTATAATACAAAGACCGCCGCGAGAGTCCGAGAGCTGCAGCTGAAGCGTTCTGGTATTGCACGAAAACAACTCAAAACAAATCCGGAAAGTTACGTCATGCCGCCATCGTCTAGTCCGGTCTAGGACGCCAGGTTTTCATCCTGGTAACAGGGGTTCGAATCCCCTTGGCGGTATACCATCTGAATTTACTGTGAAACCGCGCCGTTAGTTCGCCGTGTACCACGTAGGGTGCATGGCGCCCGGAACCCCACGCGGTTCAGGACGAATCCCGGTGGGGGTATATGAAAAATCACGGTACAAATGCCGTGGTTTTTGTTTCCGCCGCCCGCGGGGCGCGCCTTTTCAAAAACCGCTAAGGAACCGGGAAAAATGTCGGCTCGCCTGCCCCGTTGAAGCGAAGCGCAGGCGGGGAACTTTCTTTTGGGCGCCTGCCCCGTACCAGGCGAGCTGCGCGAGCCTTGGTGCGGGGAACGCGGG
>SBBC01000002.1 GCA_005239865.1 Candidatus Microgenomatus auricola | reverse complement strand
GGGCGGCCGAGATCCAGGATCTGTACTCGCAGGGGAGCGTGGCGGACAACGTCCCGCCGACCTCCAGCGTGACGCCCTTCGCGGGGTCAGACCTCTGGAAGGAGTCTTACGACATGGCAAGCTTCACCGTCGCGGCGACCGCGAGCGACGACAACGGCCGCGGCGTCAGGTCGGTCGAGCTCTGGTACAGGTACTCTTTCGACAACTCCAACTGGGGCGAATGGACGAGCAGCGGCGAGGACGGCGGCGGCGCCGATGGCTGGTCATGGAGTTTCCCGCCGACAAGTTACGGTTACTACGAGTTCTACAGCGTGGCCACGGACAGGGCGAACAACGTTGAACAAAAGGAAAATGTGGCGGAGGCGTCTTGCGCGGTGGCGCTGCCTGCCGAGACGGCCCTCGGGCGACCGCCCAACGTCGACATCACCGGCGGCGGGGTCAACACCAGCATAGGGAACTTCACGTACTCGGTCCAGGACATCTCCGTTCCCGGGGCGATCCCGGTTTCGTTCGTAAGGACGTACAACTCGCGCGATGACTACATCGAAAGCCCGTTCGGCGACAGGTGGACGCACAGCTACAACATGAGAATTTTAGATTACGGGCAGCGCATCATCCTCGTCAACGAGGACGGTAAGAGGGACGCTTATCGCAACAATGCCGGCACCATAGAGCCCTTCCTGAAGACATATTCAAAGCTTGAGAAGACTTCAGATCCGAACGACAGGTACATCCTCAGCAGGCCCGGCGGGATGAAGTATCGCTTCGACGCGGAGGGGAAACTCGCCAGGATAACGGACAGGAACGGGAACAAGCTTGAACTCGAATACGTGGGTTCACAGCTCAAGAAGATAAAGGACGAACCGAACCAGATTGTGATGAATTTCTACTACAACGGCAGCGGAAACATTGGAAGCGTAGCGATTTGGGTCGCCACTGGCGAAGACGAATATTGGGTTAAAAACGTTGAATATCTTTACGATGGGCTTGGATATCTCAGGAAGAGCAGCAACATCGCTGGCGGGCATTACGAATACGATTACGATGGCAGGCTCGACAGCATCCGCGAGCCCAACGGGAACCTTGTCTTAAGCAACACCTACGACGCCGACGGTAGGGTGACGGGACAGCTTGATGGCATGGGCGCTGGCGCCACGTTCAGCTACTCGCCCGGCCATACCGCAGTGATTGACAACGCCGGGAACTCCACAGAATTCCGGCACAACCCGCTTTACCTGACCACCGTGGAAACAGACCAGCTTGGTTACTCGACATCATACTCTTTCGACTCGGGCGGGCGGCTCGCCACGATTACAGACAAGTCCGGGAACAGGACGGTGCTCGGATATGACGGCGACGGCAACCTTTCACACGTAATCGAGAAGGACGGGAGCGAGTTCGAAATGCTCTACGTGAACGGGAACCTTGCGCGAGTTTCTGGGCCGGGCCAATCAGCGACGTTTTTAAACTACGACTCGGACGGGCGGCTCACGACCCTCACGAACCCGATTGGGGAAAATTTCAGGGTCGAATACTACACGGACGGGACTCACAAGGGGCAGATTAAAAAGATCACGGACGCGCGGTACAACTCGACTGTGATAGACTACGTGGAGAACCGCACGGAGGTCACCGACGCGGAGGGGAACAGTAGCGTCTATGAATACGATTCGCGCGGTAGGCTCGCCAGATACAAGGATCCGCGGGGCCACGCCACGGAGTTCGAGTACAGGAGCGACGGGAAGCTCACCACGATCAAAAATGCAACCGGCGGGGTCACGACGAATGGATACGATTTTAACGGCAACCTGACGCAGGTGACCGATCCCCAGGGCATCGTGACCGAGTACAGGTACGACGCGATGAACCGGCTGACCGAGGTGAAGGATGTTTCCTCCGGGATCACGACCGGCTATGATTACAACCACCTCGGGAAACTCTCGAAGGTCACGGACGCGAGGGGCCACTCGACGGCCTACGAGTACAACGCGCGGGGCGACCTGATCAGTGTCATAGACCCTCTCGGCAGGGTTTCGTATTTCACGCACGACCCCAACGGAAACTTATCCACCCAGACCGACGCGCTCGGCAGGACGACCGGCTACACGTACGACGCCGGCGGCCGGGTGAAGTCTGTGGCATACCCGGACGGCTCGGCGGCGAGCTTCGGATACAACGAGCTCGGGAAGATGAGCAGCGCCAGCAGGGGCGGCGAGAGCATTTCACTCGCTTACGACAATCTTGGGAGGATAACCGGCGCCACGGAGAACGGCCGCGTGGTCTCATACGGCTACGACGCGGTCGGGTCGATAGAGAGCGTGTCTTTTGGGGGCCTCAGCTTCAACTACGATTATTACAAAAATAACACCCTGAAGACAGCGGCGGGGGCGTCCGGAAAATCGGCCAACTATATCTATGATGACGCCGGAAATCCTGTTCGCGTCTCGTACTCGAACGGCGTTGTTGCGGAATACTCGTGGGACAACCTGAACCGGCTGAAGGGGGTGGTCAACTACAGGGAGAATGACAACTCCGTCATAATGGCGTTCGCGTACACGTACGACAACAACGGCAACCGCACGGCGGAAGTCCGAATATCCGGCGGCACCTATCTTTCGGGTGTCACGATGGGGACGATACCAGGGCTGACTTTCGACGGAATCCTGCTTCCAGGGACTATCGTGTCCCCCGCTATTGACGACGTCAGGCAGTACTCCTACGACCAGTTCAACCAGCTCACGGGCACGATCAGGCACCACTGGTTGGGTGCAATGCTCGTCTGGGACTCCACGAGGACGTACTCGTACGACGCC
>SBBC01000053.1 GCA_005239865.1 Candidatus Microgenomatus auricola | reverse complement strand
TGTCCGGTCGGACCGTTGCGGTGCTTGGCAATGAACAGGTCGGCGATGTGCTTGCGGTTGGTGTCCGGTTTGTACATTTCTTCGCGGTAGATGAAGAGGACCACGTCGGCGTCCTGTTCAATCGATCCGGACTCGCGGAGGTCGGAGAGTTTCGGAATCGGCGGGTTGCGCATTTCGGTGGCGCGGGAGAGCTGGGAGATGGCGATCACCGGCACATTGAGTTCCTTGGCCAGCCCTTTGAGTCCGCGGGTGATTTCGGCGATTTGCAAAACTCGGTTCTCGGCGTCGGCGCTGCCTTCCATCAGCTGGAGATAATCGACGATCAGCAGTCCGAGCCCGTGTTCCGACTGGAGACGGCGGGCTTTGGTCCGCATTTCGAGGACGGTCGTGATGGCCGAGTCGTCAATGTAGAGCGGGGCTTCGGACAAGATGCCCATGGCGTGCCCGATCCGCGAGAAATCCTCGTCCTCGGAAAGTTTGCCGGTGCGCATCTTCCAGAGATCGACCTGCGCTTCGGACACCAGCAGTCGGTCGACCAGCTGTTCCTTCGACATTTCGAGGGAGAACAGGCCGACCGGAACTTTTTCATGGGCGGCCACGTTCCGCGCGATGTCGAGCGCCAGCGAGGTTTTTCCGATCGACGGGCGAGCGGCGATGATGACGAGGTCGCCGCGCTGCAATCCGGCCAGGATGTTGTCAAGGTCGGAAAAGCCGGTCGACAAGCCGCGCAGGCGACCGGGTTCGCGGTGAAGTTCGTCGATGCGGTCGAAGGCCTCGGTCAAAATGGTCTTGAGCGGAATGAACTGCGTGCGGAGGTACTTCTGCGAGACGTTGAAGAGGGTCTGCTCGGCTTTATCGAGCACGGCGTCAACGTCCTCGGTTTCGCTAAAACCGAGCCCGCTGATATCCGCGGCCGCGGCCAGCAGGCGCCGGAGCGTCGCCTTGCGCTGGACGATCTGCGCGTAGTTGACGACGTGCGACGAATTCGGGACAATGTTCGTCAGCGAGGCGAGGTAGCTGCGACCGCCAATGGCTTCAAGGTCATGGCGTTCCTTCAGCCGGTTAGTGAGCGAGATGACGTCAATCGGATCGCGCTTCTCGTAAACTTCGAGCATGGCTTCGTAGATTTTACGATGAGCGTCTTTGTAAAAGTCCTCCGGTCGGACGACGTCAGCCACGCGAATAATCGCCTCTTTGTCAATCAGTAAAGCGCCGAGGACAGATTGCTCGGCTTCGATATTCTGCGGCGGAATTTTCTCGAGTTGATCGGCGGTCATCGTTTTCTTATTGTAGGGCGCGGCCGATTTGTCAGCAAGAGGATTTGCTCACAGGTTGTCCCCGCGATTTGTCCACAGCCGGGTTGAAACTCGGTGCAGCTTTACGTTAGACTATCTTCGATGCCGCCTCTAACCGCGCCGAATGAATTTATCGTGATTGACGTTGAGACCACCGGATTCAAACCGGAGGAAGGTCATGTCGTGATTGAGGTCGCCGGCCAGAAGATGCGCGGTCAGAGTATCGCCGAACAGTTTCACTCGTTGGTCAAAGCCAACCGGCTGCTTGATCCGAAGAACGTGGAATTCAATGGGATTAGCGAGGCCCTGCTGGCGGCCGAAGGAAAGTCGCCGGCCGAGGTTTTCCCGACCTTTCGAACGTTCGTCGGGTCATCGGTCCTGATCGGTCATAACCTTCTCTTTGACCTGGCGTTTCTCAACATGCATCTCCGGCAACTGGGCCTGCCTATGCTTGAGAATCAAACGCTCGATACTTTGGAACTGGCGAAGCGCTACCTCATCATCCCCAGTTATTCCCTGGCCGCGGTCGCACAGTACCTCGGTGTGGCGCAGCCAGCCGCACACCGCGCCCTGGCAGACGTCGAAACCACGCGCCGGGTGTTCCTCAAACTCGTGGAGCGGGCGATAAAGGTGGGGAGATAAGTTTTGGTGACCCGCGGAGGAGTCTCCGCCAAAGGCGGATCCGCCGGTCCTTGATAGTGTGAACCTAAGGTGGCGGAGAACCTCCAACCCTCTGCTTAACCCCGCACCATGCGTCGTTTGGCTCCGCAGGTACGGGGCAAGAACGCAGATGCTCTTCCTGGGCTTCGCCGTGCCTTCGGCGGAGTCCGTCTCGACCCATTGAGCTACGGGCTTTCATAACAGAAATGAAGTAATCATACAATTCGCGCGAATCTTTTTTGAGCGCCAATTTTGAGCTTCTGACGGACAACCGGGTAAGACATCAAGAGAGTTTATAGCTAATAGCTTTTAGTCGATGGGTTGAGGGGGATTTGTACATGGGAGGTTTGGCCCTGAGTTGCCCAAAAACACTGTGCGAGTCAGAAAGCACGCGTTCTATAACACATTTGTGGTTGGCTGATCTGACCGGTCCTTTTCGTGTTGATCAAGGCGTTATGACAACAACCCCCGTAGCTGCCTCGCCACCCGTGGTTGGTTTACGGTCACAATCGTCGATTCAGTCGGGTCAAAAATAAACATCACACAAGCGCGATCGCTCATGGCGAAGGAAAGAGGGCCATCCTTTTTTAGCGCCTCATTCGCTATCCTTAGTCCCCGCTTTTTAGCCAAGGCCTGTAATTCATTCCAGGCCTCTTCGCTTTCCTGCCGAAGGCGTGGCCAGACGGACCCGCGAAGGGTGATCGTGGTGTTTTTTGGGGCGTGATCGATGAGTTGTCGAAGATGGGTCATCGCTTCGCTAAGTCCCGATGAAATGTGGACCACCGTCGTCGGATGCTGACGGAATGCGGCCTGTAGGCCGGGTAAGGCCCGGGCAAATGTTTCGTATTTTTGTCGCAGGCGTTTTGCGATTTCGAACGGCGGGGACGGTCGCCAGAGCGTTTGGTCCAATTTATGATCGAGTCGAATAACAAACCCCTGATTCATCAATTCGCGTAGGGCATTTTTCACACTTTGCGGATGAAGTCCGGTCGCGGCGGCCAGTGAAGAGTAATTCCCACGACCTTTCCGGAGCAATGCCGTATAGATTTTGGCCGTATTTTCGGACAACCCCGCATTTTGAACTACCGACAGCGCTGACTTCATAGTTCCTTCAAGTATCCTTGAAAAATTTATCAAAAGACTTGTCCTCCGTCAAGCTGGGTCTGGTTCTTTGACAAGGGAGCATTTACGCTCCAGGCAGGTAGTTACCCTTACCCGCAGGTAGTTACCCGATGCTACCTGGGTCTCATAAGGAGGAACCATGCCTTGCCCGCTGTGTAATCTTACTATCTTCTGTCCCCACACCCCGGAGGAACGAAGTCAGGCCAGGAAGTGGATGGAGACCGAGGAGAGAATTCTGAAGAGTATGGTGGATGACCTGAAGAAGACCTTTGGAAGAGAAGGAGGGCACGAGATGGAAAGCGTAAAGGGGAAAGGAAAAAGGAGCCAGGAGAAGGAAAAGAAGGGGCAGAGTGTATGCCATCGTTGCGGCGCAACCACCTCTCCTAATCCTTTCTCCGAGGGAGAGGTGTGGGCGGAATACAACGGCAAGACGACCTGTATGGCATGTGTTTTGGAAATTATGCCGAAGGACTGATCGCCCACAACTGCACCCGCCACGTCTTCGGACCTGGCGGGTTTTTTTATTTTTCAAAAACTTTTTTTACCCGCTGAAGTATTGTCAAAAATGAGTAATCCGCGTACTCTTATGGATGATGCCTGAACAGCGACGATATAGTAAACAAGAGGCTGAAGCAGAGGCCGCGGAGCAAATTGCCCGAGAACAGTACGGTTGTTCGACTCAAGACGTCTGGGTCAGCAACCGTGATATTGAGGATATGCCTGCCGGGTCACAATCTGACACCCGCGTCCATGCATTGGACGAGACAACCCTCGCCCAGCAACAAAATGTGCTGGCGGATCTTTATGAGCAGGAAGTATCTGGCCAGAAAAAATCTCCTGAATATGTCGAGTACTTCGATCCGCATGTGTCGCTTGAAGACCGGGTAAAAATTGCGCTCGACGATCTGGAGGTTCCGGCTGAAAAAAGAAAAGCTATAGATGCCTACCTGACACAACTGCGAAACGAGGATGAGGGCACATATAAGCATTCGCTGCGCGTCGGTTTAATTGCCCAAAGAATTGCCCGGTACGCGCGCGTCGACGAAAGGGCGCTGCTCTATGCCGGCCTGATGCATGATATCGGAAAAGCGGGGGTGCCATCAGAAACGTTAAAGAAAACCGAAGGCTGGACAGCGGAAGATTCAGCAAAAATTGAGCCTCATGTTATGGACGGCTACAAATCGCTTCGCAACTCGTTCGACTTTACCGCCGAGGTAGTTTTGTTGCACCACCGTTTCCAAACACGTCAATACCCGCAGCAACTCCCGGAATTTTTGCATCCGTACAGCGAGGGTACCAGGACTCTGATCAAGGATTATGGCCGGATATTGGCCTTGGCTGATGTTTATGACGCGCTGCATCGGATCAACGACTATCAAGGAACAAAACGCGCTCTGTCAGGCGAGGAAATCCGCCAGCAGATGCTGAAGATGAATCCAGATCGCCGGGACTTACTCGATCAGCTTTATAGTGCCGGAATCCTGACGACGTACGAAGCTGGACAACCTCGAGCCGCGGCAAATGATAATGAACTGTATGACCAGGGTTGGGAAAATGAGCCAGCGGAAAGAACGCCGGCCGAAGTGCAGCGTCATGTGCAAATTGCGGCTACAATTGAACCGATTTCGGATAAGCCGGGCTGCACAACAAGGTTTGAAGATGTTTCCCGTCACCTGAAAATTGAAGATTTTATTATTGCTGGAATTAACATCGGCGAATCGTTTGCAAAATTAGCCGAGCGGATTGGCCAAGCCGGAAAGCAACCGGAATTGATGTATGATTTGGCCCTGGAAGCGCAGAAAAAAAATGTTCGTAACCGCCGAGGGGGCCGGATTAATCAGGGGATTATCGAGGAATTATTGCCGATCGTGGCGGCCCACGTACTGTATGATCGTAACCGTCAACTGAGTGCCGATGAAGTGCTGGTCAAGGCAACTGAGATTATGCAATCAACCAGCCCTGAAGACGTAGCCAACTTGCGAGCGATGAAAGAGCACGCGCATAAACTTGTCCGGTATGACCGCGATGTTCCCGACTATCCCGGGGTGAACAATGTATTACAATATTACGAGCAGGACCTCAAGCACTCTGAGGGCAAACCAACCAGTATCGCCCATAATCGAGAATTCGTCGACGGTTTCCCGACGGTAAAGGCAATTTACGACGTTATAGGCTCTAGCCCTTTGCCGAACTTGAATTCCCGGGTCGAAGAGGGTTTTCTGGTAGCCAGAAAAATGCACGGACCGGACGTAGGCGCGGGTTTTTTGGCAGACAGCGTTGCTTCAGCGCTCTATCTGTATTTGGCTCACCATCCGCGCGAACAATTACTCTAATCTTCTACCCAAGTTATTCTGGTTGCGCTATAGTCAGCTGCGTATGAATGAAACTAACCATTTCCTCATCCCGCCCGCTGAAAGAGCACATTATTTTCGTCGGCACGCCGATTGACGACCACGTCGCCAACATCGTCATCGCCCAGTTGCTCTTCCTCGATAGCGAGGACAAACAGAAAGACATCCACGTCTACATCAACACCCCCGGCGGCTCGGCAGGGGGGTTCAATGGGGGAATGCCGAGCCGCCCACGAAATGGCATCAAAAATGCCTGTTAGTCATATTCTGGTGAGCGCGGCAGGAGTCGAATCCCGGCATCCCCCGATCTAATCGGGGGCGGGACAGGCTCTGCAACCCTCTGCTTAACCCCGCACCAGGCTCGCGGAGTTTACCCCGCACTCTTCGAAGTGCGGGGCTCGACTGGTACGGGGCACAGAAGGCAGATGCTCTTCCTGGGCTTCGCCGTGCCTTCGGCGGAGTCCGTCTCGACCCATTGAGCTACGGGCTTTCATAACAGAAATGAGCCCGGAAGGGATCGAACCTTCAACCCTCTGCTTAAAAGGCAGATGCTCTACCATTGAGCTACGGGCCCGAATTTTTCAGGGAGAGTGTAGCACGGTTAAGGGCCTGATACAAGTTTCCCTTGACAGCAGTTAATCGTCGTGCTTTCATTGCGACAAAGATGACTGCGTGTTGAGGGTGAGCTGAACCGAAGAAGTTCGTCGAAAATTCAAAACTGGAGAACTGGAGGAATGAAATGAACCAGTGTTGTGCCGTGATCTACATCACACCGCCAGAGTTTGGCAAGCAGCAGGAGATCCTCGTCCACCTGCTCGGCCCCCGGGCGAACTTCGAGGACGCAGCCCGATACGCACAGACCCCTGTTCCATCATAGCGTGACCTTTCTTGCGTTTTGTCTGCAAGATGACGCGACCGAACTCGCAGGCTTGTTTCAGAGGAAGCATGGTCTCACAACGTCAGTTCGCACGTCAGTCTAGGGCTAGAAACAACTTGCCGGTTCACTTCTTCGTTCAGCCTCGCACCGTGTGGCCTACCCCCGCGCAGAAGAACTTCTGTCGGGGTTTTATATTGATCAACATATCGCGAGCGACCGCAGTGGTTTGTTGGATTAGCGCACCCACTATGAAATAGCGCGGGTCTCCCACTGCCCCCAACCTCTCCCTAGAACAAGTCCGGGGCAAGCCCTCTGGCAGGAAGGAAGCTAAACCCGCGCTGTAGCATGGGACGATTTTCCGCTATACTTCCTATGCATGTTCCATCCCCAGAAGCTCTTCAAAAGAATCGGTCCGGGCGTGATTACCGGCGCCTCGGACGATGATCCTTCAGGCATTGCCACCTATTCGCAGACCGGCGCGAAATTCGGTTATTCGCTGTTGTGGCTGTCGTTGTTCACCACGCCGATGATGATGGCGGTTCAGGAAATGTCAGCCCGCTTAGGCATGGTGACGGGGCGGGGACTAGCTGACATTCTTCGGCGTCACGTTTCGGTTCGAACCGTGCTGTTGTTGAGCATCGGACTGTTTCTGGTTAACGCCATGAACATCGGCGCTGACCTTGGGGCCATGGCCGAATCAGCTCGTTTGGTGCTGGCGCTGCCGTCATGGCTGTATCTCACGGGCTTTGCAGCGGTGGTCGTGTTGCTCGAGGTGTTTGTTTCCTACAAACGTTACGTCAACGTCTTGCGGTGGTTGACCCTGGCATTGTTTTCGTATGTGATCGCGGCCTTTCTGACGTCGCCGGATTGGGCGAACGCCATCCGCCATACGCTCGTGCCGAATCTGCCGAGCGGTGACGGCGTGTGGACGATAATCGTGGCCGTGCTCGGCACAACTATTTCTCCATATTTATTCTTTTGGCAAGCGTCGGAAGAGGTCGAGGAGGAAACTGCCGAAGGCCGGACCACCGCAAAACAACGC
>SBBC01000047.1 GCA_005239865.1 Candidatus Microgenomatus auricola | reverse complement strand
TTGTCCCAGTTGTATAACGGATCGCCCCAAACCTGCCCGCGCGGACTGAAGTAATCCGGCGGCACGCCAGCGACGATCGTCGGTCGGCCCAGCCGATCGAGATGGAAGTTCTTGGGATTCGTCCAGGTATCAGCACTATCCCGAGTTACGAACAAAGGCACGTCCCCGATGATCTGAATTCCGCGTTCATTGGCGTATCGTTTCAACGCCCGCCACTGTTCGTCGAAGAGCCATTGAAGAAATTCGTGAAAGCGAATGCGCTCGCTTAAGCGCTCCCTCCACACCCGAAGAGTCCGGGCGTGCCGGTGGCGAATACCTTGCTCCCACCGCGTCCAGGGAAGACTTTCTCCGATGTGCTCTTTCAGTGCAGAGAACAGCGCCCAGTCCTCAAGCCAGGAGAGTTCGCGAATCCGAAACTTGCGGAATCGCGTTTGGGCGTTGACGTTCTGCTGCCGTTGAAACTCGAGCCACGCCAACCACAGAAGCTGGCGCTTTCGACGTATGACTTCTCGATACTGCACCGGCTCGGCGGGCTGGCTCCATCCGCGCATCGGCGGCAACCACCCTTGCGCAATCAAGCGCTCCGGACTCACCAACAACCAATTTCCGGCAAAGGCCGACGACGAAGCGTACGGCGAACCGACCGCGTCCGGCGGGATGAGCGGCAAAACCTGCCACAACGTCTGACCGGCATCAACAAGGAAGTCAACCCAACGGTAGGCCGCGGGACCGAAGTCGCCGATGCCGTACCGTGAAGGAAGCGAGGTGGGGTGAAGCAGGATGCCAGCCCGACGCCGATCTCCGAGCATGGGGTGGTGGCTCCGCCCGGAAAATGGTTAGCGCAAACGCACGACGCGAATGAGGTCGTTGACGAGATCCGCGACCAAGAGCACTTTTGACGACAGCAGCACCATCCCCTTCGGATTGTTGAAGGTCGCCTTGTTGGCCGCCCCGTTCACGCTCCCGCGCTGACCCGAGCCGGCGGCCAGACGTATCTCTTTTTTCTTGAGATCGATGATCCGGATACGCTGGTCGCCGACTTCCGACATGAGGAGCGTGGTGCTGTTCGGACCGAGCGCCAACGAATCAGGAAACGACAAGCGGGCGTGCTTGAACTTGCCTTCGCGGTAACCCGCTTTCCCGGAACCGACGATGGTCGTGACCTTGTTGGTGGCCAGATCAATTTGACGAATCGCGTGGTTCCCGACATCAACCACAAACAATTTCTTGCCGTCCGAGCTTAGGAGAAGATTAGTCGGGCTCTTAAACTTCGCGGCCGAGCCGACCCCGCTCTTGAAGCCCTTTTCACCGCCCGCCAGCAAACTCGTCGCCCCGGTGGCCAGATCGACGGTTCGGATCCGGTAGTTGTCGGTGTCGGTAACGTAGAGTGTCTTGCCATCCTGCGAAATGGCCACACCGGTCGGACGGTCGAAGTAGGCGCAGCCAGCCACACCCTTTGTTTCCGTCGAACAGGCCACGCCTTCGGCGTAGCCGTTGCGTTCGCCAGCGAACTGATTAATCGCGCCGGCGCCGGTCAGGGTCTCCAGTCGGGCCTCATCAATGATGAGCGAACGGATACGGTTGTTGTTCTTATCGGCAAACCACAGGCGCTTTCCGTCCGACGACAGGACCGCTTGCGTCGGCCCGCTGGTGCGCGCCTGGTTGCCGATGTCGTCACGCCAGTTATCCATCGGGCTGCCAGCGATGAACGAGAGTGTTCCCGTCGCCAAGTCATAGACCTTGAACCGGTGGTTCTCGACGATGTAGAGCTTCGTCTTGTCCTTCGACAGAATCAGCGCCTTCGGGCGACCGAGGACGAGGTCGTTCTTGCCGCCGTCCGTATCCCCGTAGCGGTGAATGCCGGCGATCTTGACTGGGTTCGTCGCATCCACCTCGAGTCTGAAAATGCTTGAACCAGAAGAGAATAGCAGGTACATCTTGTCTTTGCAGAACAAAATATCGGAAGCGTGATTGTACCATTCTGTCTCGACCACGCGAATGAGCATGACGATCTCGCCAGTGGTTGGATCGTAGCGCCAGACCTCGTTGTACATCCCCCGGTCGCTGGCGACGAAGTAGATCTTGCCGTTGTAGACTGCCACGCCGTCCACGTCGGTCAAACCATCCTTGATGACGACCGTCTCGCCAGTCGTCGCGTGGACGCGGGACAGTCGGGTATTCTTCGCATTCACCACGAACAGGTAGTCGCCGTAGACGACCATCTTCCCTGGGCTCGAGATGTTCGTCACCACCGTCACCGCGCCGTCCGGAATGGTCGCCTTGAGAATCCGGCTGTTCCCGGTGTCGCCGATGAAAAGTGTCGAGCCGCTGATCGTCGTGCCAGTCGGAAGTTTCAGGTTCTTGAGCCACGGCGTGACGATGCCGTCTTTGAGCAGACGAATGCTGCCGTTTTCGGTGTCGGTGATATAAAATTCGCCATTCGGACCGATTTCAACGTCCTGGGGCGCTTTGAACGCGGCTTTTAACGCCGGCCCGTTCGTCGCCAAGTAATGACCAGTCCCGGCCAGCCGGGTCATGATATTCGTCGTACCGTCGATCTGACGGATAATGTTGTTCAGGGTGTCGGCAATCGTGAAGGTACAGTTGCTGTCAGCGGTGAATCCTTTCGGATTGTCGAGATACGCGCTGTTGGCATCGAGTCCGTCGCCAGCGTAGATCCGGCCGAGGAACGTGCCGACTGTCCCGAACTTTGGTTTTGCCGTTGACGCCTTCTTCGTAGTCGCCGCCTCGACGGGAACGACAAAGCCCGCGCCCATCACCAGAACAAGCATGGCGACGATGGCGCTGGAAAAACGCAAATATTTCATGTTGTCTTCCTCCTGAATGTTAGTTGAGTTTTCGTTACGGTCTGTCAATTACCAGAATAGTATACCATAGACCAGGTCGGTTGTAAATCACTGGCGGCGATGGTGGGTAACCAAGTTCGCAATCACCAACCCGATGACTTCAACCAGCGTCATCGCCATTCTACTGATGACCGCGAACACGATCGCTTGCGGCACGCTCACGAACGGCGCGAACAGCCAGACCATCGCCGCCTCGCGAACCCCGAGACCGCTCGGCGTCAAAAAACTCACATACCCGAGGAGCCAACTCAAGAGCGTGGCCCCAGCCACGGTCATGATGCCGATGCCGAGAACGTCAATCTGCAGGCCGAGCGCAACCAGCACATGAAAACCAGCGAAGCACAGCCAGGCCAGGACCATTGAACTGAAAGCGCGGGCCGGATGCCCAGCGCTCGGCGGAGCATCGTGGCGGCGGAGCAGGCGAAACACGATCTGCGTCAGTCCGCGAGCAACGCGGCGAGCCGCCACCGCCAGCGAAAAAACTGCCACCAAGATCAAGACCAGCCACCGCCCGGGAAACTCAAATCGCGGATAGGTCATGAGCAGGAGCGCGGAGAGCAACGTGACGGCCGCCAGCAAGACGAGCACTTCGAGCACCATGCTCGAAAACACGAGTGTGCGCGACGCGCCAATGGAGAAGGCCTGGCTGATGCGTCCGACCACTGACCAGACGTTCCCCGGAACGTAGCGCGCGATTTCGCCGTTCATCCACACCCGCGCGCTCAACGCGAACGGCGTCGGCAACTTCAGCGACGACAAAATTTCTCGCCACGCCTGCACCCGAAACGCAAAGTATCCGAAGGCCGGGATGACGCTCAATCCAATCCAGACCCACTCGACGTGCTGCCAGGCCGCGCTGACTGTCGGCCAATCACGCGCCAGACGCTCAACCAGAAACCATAAAATCACGATGGCCACGCCCCAACGCAGGACGATTTTCAGCCAGCGGTTCGTCGCGCTAGCGGCGGCTGGTTCCGTCGTCATGCTTGAGGACGGTCCGGACCGGATAGTGACGGCTCGAGCGGGCGGTGATGAGCTCCGCGAGGAGCCCGGTGAACAGGAATTGAAAACCGGTGATGATCGCCAAGACCGACAGCGTCAGCAGCGGTCGCTGGCCGATGGACTGCCCTTGGAAACGGAGGACCGAAAGGTAGATCCCGAGGATCACCCCAACCACGAAGAACATCGCGCCAATGGCACCGAAGAGGTGGAGCGGGCGATGTTGGAAACGCCCGAGGAAACCGACGGTCAACAAATCGAGACCACCGCGGACGAAGCGCTTCCAGCCGTACTTTGAACGGCCGAATTTCCGCTCGTGATGCGTGACCGGAAGTTCTTCCACGCGAAATCCCTGAAGCGCGGCGAGCACCGGAATAAAACGATGGAGTTCGCCGTAGAGGTCGATGGCATCCGCGACCTCGCGGCGCATGACCTTAAGACCGCTATTGAGATCGTGGAGCTTCACCCCGAACACCGACCGCGTCATCCGGTTAAAGATCCGCGAGGGAAACGTTTTGGTCCAGGGATCGTGACGCTGACGCTTCCAGCCCGTCACGATATCGGCTCGCTCGAGACCCTCGACGAGTTTCGGGATTTCCGTCGGATCGTCCTGGAGGTCGGCGTCGATCGTCACGATGATCTCGCCGCGGGCCCGCTGGAATCCTTCAGTCAGCGCCGCCGACTTGCCGAAGTTTTTCCGCAGCTGGACCGCGCCGACTCGACGGTCCCGTTCGAACAGGCGACGGACAACTTCGAATGATCCGTCGGTGCTCCCGTCGTCAACGAAAATGAGTTCGAATGATCCGAGTGGTTCAAACACCGCCAGCAGCTTGATATAGAGTTCCTCTAAACTCTCGCGTTCGTCAAGAAACGGGACGACGACCGAGAAGCGGACGGCGGCAACTTTAGGTGGCTGGGCGTTCACGTTGTTCAATCAGGATGTAGTTTCCCGCTTCCAGTATAGCATCTCCGCGGTCGCGGATTGAAGCGTTCTGCGCATCGAGCGTCGTTAGGACAACGCGACTGGTAAGGTCATCTGGCGTTTTCACCTCTCGCAGTTTCAAATCAGGAATGCGTCGCAGGTAGAAGTATCCCGCGGGTTGCGTGACGAGCGTGAACCCGGTCACATCGATCCCCTCGACATTGAGGACATCAACCTTCTCGGCAATCTCTTTGAACGGCGCGGTCATCGGTTGATGGCGGAGGTACGAACCCTGCCAAGCAAGAGCCACAACCAGGAAGTACACGGTCAGGAATATTCCAATCGCCCGCGTCGGCGCGACCACGATCCGTCCCCGGAGAGAGCGCGCGAGCACGACGACGATGACGCTGACCAGAACGCCAGCGCTCAGGCGTCCAGCCACGCTCGTGCTGACCGCGTCCGGCAGGAAGCCGTACGGCGTCATCATCCAAATCAGTCCCGTGTGTGCTAGGCCCGAGGGAAGCAATGCGATCGTCGCCGCTAGCGTCAGAAAGGCGAGAACGTGCATCGCGCGATCGTCAGCCGCCTGAAGATACTCGGCGATGCTTCGCGTCATGATCAGCGCCAACGCCGGATAGAGCGGGAGGATGTACCAGTCGAACTTCGTCTGGACGAAGGAGAACAGCATCAGGACGACCAGAAACCATACGAGCAGCATCCGGTCGAGCGAATCGCGGTTTCGGAACGCGCGCCGGACTGCGAAAATCAGGGCAAACAGAACAATCATGCTCAGGGGAAAGGTCCGTCGAAAGATGATCTCGAGGTACCAGTACCAAGGCACAACGTTCTTATACAGGACGTCCGTGGCGCGCTCGAGCACGTGGAAGGTGAAATAGCCCTGCCAGAACGCGCTGCCGTAACGGACAAGCTCAATCGCGTGCCAGGGCACGACGATGACCAGAAACCAGCCGAGCGCTGCCAGCAGGTTCCGCATGCCAAACTCCCGCCAGCGTCGAGCCAGCGTTGCGTCGATGCCGGCGATGAGAACCGGAATCAACCCAGCAAACGACTTTGTCATGACCGCCAGTCCGGTAAGAATCCCGAACGCCAGCAGCCAGCGTGGTCGCTGCCAGCTCCGCCAATAGGCGTACAGCGCCGCCACGATGAACAGCGTCAGCAACCCATCGGTCTCGCCGGTTCGGAAGGCGTGGAAAAGAACAAAGCGTCCGGCCAGGAAAACGCCACCGGCGAGCAGCGCCAGTCGGACGCTCCGGCTCGACCGCCATGCCCAGAACGCCAGTAGCAGCGCCGTGGCAACGCCTGCCACCGCTGACCAGATGCGGACCGCCAGTTCCGTCTCGCCCAACATGGCAAACAGCGGCGCCGTCAACCAGAATTTCAGTGGCGGTTTCGCCGTGTACAACGCATCGCGGTACGACAGGTCGAACCAGGCGCCCTTCCGCGCCATCTCCAAGCTGACGTTTGCATGAATGCCCTCATCCCAATTTTCGAGCGGCTTCGATCCGAGGTTCCAGAACAATAACGCGCTAGCCAGAATCGCCACGCCGAGGAAAGCGACGGCGGGCAGAAAACGTTTTGGTTGGATAACAACCGGAGCTTCAACCATGAAGTGCGCGATGAATCGTTCCCACACTAGCAAACTCCCGACGCGATGTCTAGAAGTTGACGGTGTACCCCTCTCCGCCGAGTCCGCTCCCCTCCCCTCGGAGAAAGGGGAGGGTATAAAAAAGAACGGTTCGTGAAGGTCATGAAGACATTCTTGAACCGTTCAGGAAACGAGCGTCCTTGCTCTTGTTCACTGCGAAGGCGTCAGGCCGGTGCTGGCGCCGCGACCGGTCGCGGTCTGACCGTGCTGTAGACGATGATGAGAGCGAGGAGAATGATCCCCAGCGCCACCCACTCCCGGTAGTACAGCGCCGGCAGGC
>SBBC01000026.1 GCA_005239865.1 Candidatus Microgenomatus auricola | reverse complement strand
TTGAGCCATCGACTGCACCACCGGCCGACGCAGCTCTCCGGAGGCGAACGTCAACGCGTGGCCATTGCGCGGGCGCTCATGAATCAGCCGAAGATTATCTTGGCTGATGAACCGACGGGGAATCTCGACTCGAAGTCTGGCGAAGAGGTTGTCCAAGTCTTACAAGAATTGAACGCACAGGGTACGACGTTACTGCTGGTGACCCATAACGAGCACCTTGCTCGCAAGGCGCAACGGATCGTCCACTTGCTGGACGGAAGAATCGTCCCATGATTGTTCACGCTCTCCACACGGCACTCTCGTCGCTTTTGTCAAAGAAGCTGCGGTCATTCCTGACCATGCTCGGTATCATCATCGGCGTCTTTCAGATTATTGCGCTCATTGGTTTAGGTCAGGGAGTGAAGCAGGACATCTCCAACCAAGTGACGGAGCTGGGGACGAACCTCATCTTCGTCATTCCCGGACGGGTGCAGACGGAGGAAGGTGGGTACAATCCTGCGGCCTCGATTGGTACATCGACCTTGACCGAGTCAGACCTCCAGGCCTTACGTCAACTTCCGGCCATTCAGGACAGCAGTATTTTTTCTCTCTTAGCCGGTGTGCCGGTAGTTGGCGAACGGAGCTATCCTGCCTCTTTCAACCTAGCGGTGCAGCCGAGCTACTTCGAACTGTTCAGTACGGCCGAATTGAAAGCTGGTCGGTTGTTCACTCCGGAGGACGAGGCTGAGCAACGGAGAGTGGTAATTATCGATCGCGGCCCACGGGAAAAACTCTTCCCGATTTTGGCGCCAGCCGATGTCATCGGGAAAATGGTTAGGTTTGGGAAAGAATCGTACGAAGTTGTCGGTGTGGTTGAATCGCCCCAATCCTCGGGCTTACTGGCTGGCCCCTCCTTCACGAGTTCTCTGCTCATTCCGTACTCCACGGCCAAGCGCGACATCCCGAACACCCAGGTGTTTCGAATTATCCTTCAAGTGGATGAAGCAGCCGACATCAAGGAAGTGACCAAGGAAGTAAAAGCGAAAATGCTTGAACTCCATGCTGACACCGAGGATTTCACGGTTTTTACGCAGGATGACATTCTCAAGGTCGTCAACAACGTCCTCGGGACCGTCACGAAAGCGATTGTCGGCCTGGCCTCGATCTCGCTGGTGGTCGGCGGCATCGGCATCATGAACATCATGCTGGTGGCAGTGACCGAGCGGACGCGCGAAATCGGCATTCGCAAAGCTTTGGGGGCGTCGAACGTGAACATCTTGACCCAGTTTCTCATCGAATCCATTGTTATTTCGCTTCTCGGTGGGGCACTGGGGGTCGGCATCGCTACCGCCCTGAGTGTCATCGTTCACGCCAAGGCCGGACTGTCCATTGTGATCGGCGTGGGTTCGATACTCACCGCCGTAGCCTTCTCGGTCGGCGTGGGCGTGATTTTCGGTCTGGCTCCGGCCATTCGGGCGGCACGGAAGGATCCCATAGAAGCCTTGCGGTATGAGTAACGACATGGCGGTTGGTGTCGGTACCGGCGTGATGCTCATGCGCGATGGAAAAGTATTGCTCGGTCGCCGACACCCCGACGCCAAAAAAGCGGGGAGCGCCTTGCATGGCGAGGGACAGTGGACGTTGCCGGGCGGGAAGGTTCGTTTCGGTGAACGGCTTGATGAGTGTGGGCGACGGGAAACGGAAGAAGAGACTGGCCTGAAGACCGGAATAATGGAAATCGTCAGTGTCAGCGATGACATGGTATCTGACGCCCACTTTGTGACCATTGGTTTCTTGTGTATGGACTTTCAAGGCGAACCGGAAGTGCGGGAGCCGGATAAAATCGTGGAGTGGCAGTGGTTTGAGCCGACCAAATTGCCAACTCCGATGTACTTTCCGTCCGAGAAAGTGATTAAGAACTACCTGCGCAAGCACGTCTACTAGGGTATGGCCATGAGCGCCAAGCATGAACTCCAGCGTGATCTGATTGCCCTGGCTGGATGGCCATTCTATCTGCTGGCCTTCGTCCGGCTGCTCATCGGCGTCAATGAACTGGCCGGATTGCGGTTATTGGCGGCTGCACTGTTGTTCGGCGCGGCTCGATTGTTGAAGATTTCCTACAGCTTCCGGGCGGCCAGCTCAATCGTGCTGGCGGTGATCATTTCGGATCACTATGGTGTGACTGGTTTTACCATCATCGCAGCAGTGGCGTTGTTGGGGATTGCGTGGAGCTTGTTTGCTCTCGAAGAGCGGGGCCGCGTGCTTCGCGGCTTTCTGATCGGATTGATCGCGCTCGGCGCCGTTTACGCCCTTGTCAACGAACCGTGGCTCACGTCTGTGACGGCATGGTTGAAACAGCTGTTCCTGCCGGTGGTGGAACGGTTGGGATAAAAAACACGACCCCGGATCAGTCCTCGCGAAAGCGGGGAAGACCTCGGGGTCGTTTTGGTTGTTGAGCGGAAGTTCAGTCTCCCTCGGGAGACGAGCTTCAGCATCGAGGAGAAGGTACGGGGTCAGGCACCCGCCCTACAACTCGTTGAAGGACGGAGCAGGCGCAGGTTGATGGCCAACCCGCAAGACCTGCACGGCCACGTCCAGATCGAGGTGCGCGTTTAGGACTAGGTCGGGGTGAGCGACGAGCATCGTCGGCACGAGGCGCTTGTTCAGACCGGCCAAGGTCAGCGTTGCCCCGCGCTGCAGACAGGATCGCCGCGCCTCGGCGATGATCTCCTGAACAGCGGCGTTGATGTGCATCACGTCAGTCAGGTCGAGCAGGATGTGCCTGACCTCCGGTCCGTTGCAGGCTCCCGCCAGCTCGTAGCAGAACGAGTCGGTGGCTGGTCCCTGCACCAGGATTCCCTTCGGGGCGATGACGACAATGCCGCCTTCGAGTTCCATGACCTTCATTTCGGACTCCTTTCCGGATGGGTAGGTTGCGGTGCGGACTTGGTCAGCGCAGCGACGGCCAGCTCGACCGTCGGGTAGACTTCGAAGACGAGCGAGAGCTTTGTGGTCGTAAAGATGTTCTCGATTACCTTATTGACGCAGGCCAAAGCGAACCCTCCCCCGCGGCGAACGAAGTTTGAATGCCCGGAGATCAAGACGCCGAGGCCGACGCTGTTGACGCTTCGAACGTGCGAACAGTCGATGATGACGGCACGGGCGCCCTCATTCGCCAATTGCCGCAGTTCAACCTCGAGTCGGTCGACGTCTTCTCCGGAGTCGAGTTTTCCTTGCGGTGTAAGCACGGGAATGTCGCCAATCGTTGTGATCCGCATGTTCCACACCCCCTTGCGATTGATCGGTGGAGTAGATTGTCAAAAAAGCTATTTTCTTGGGCGTGTGGAATCTAGCTGGAGGACAAGCAAAAGTCAAGCCCAAGCGATTCAGGGGTTGTGGCTGGAGTTGGTGGAAGCTTTATGAGGAATGGGCGAGGGAGGAGTCGGACCTCCATGGGATTGCTCCCGCTAGCTCCTAAGGCTAGTGCGTCTACCATTCCGCCACTCGCCCGCGATGTGACGATACATTGTGTACTCATTCTAGCGCTCTGTCAAAGCCGGTCAAAGTCCGCTAGAATGGACGCGTATGTTTCTCGACAAGCTCGGGCCAGAGGCACCGGAAAAACCGCGCATAAAGCGCAGTTCTAAAACGCCGAAAGCAAGCCGAAAAAATGCGGTCGTTGTCGTCGTGTTGGTGGTTGTTCTTCTAGCAGGTGGGGGAGCGACGGCTTGGTGGTTCACGACACAGCAGTCAGAAGCCGGGAGGTTGCGAAACGAGACTGTGAGTTACGACGCGAACGAAGCGACAACGAAAAGCTCGGATGCCGATGTCTCAACATTGACAAATGATGAAAGTACGGCATTCGACGACTCGGATGACGACGGCTTGCTCGACGAGCTTGAGGACCTGTACAGGACTGATGCAGACGCCGCCGACACGGACGGCGACGGATTTGATGACGGGACGGAAATCGAGAACGGCTATGATCCGCGGATTGGTTCAACCAACGTGCGCATGACAGATCTGGCCTTGGTCGAAAAAATCGGGCAGAGTGTCGCGTCACCAATGGTGGTGAGTTCGGGGATTGCAACGTCGACGAACGAGCGATACTATCTCGTGTTCGACGGGACCTCGACTTCATACTTCGGTGCGGACGGAACGCTGAAAGCGCAGTGCGTCGTCGAAGAAGAACCGACCGGCGCCTGTGCCACACTTCCGAACGAGGTCCGGACGGATTTTTCGAGGAGCTTCAATGATGGAGAAACGTCAGATTCTTACCATGTGCCCTTTTAGCTTGACATTTTTTGTCCATATGTTAGCGTAGGAGCAGACAAACGGTGGCGTACCCTGTACCGCCCCCCCGATGAGCTCGGGGGTCGGGTACAGGGCTAAAGGGAGCCACCGATTATGTTTTCACAAAAATTCGTTGCAGTACTCTCGGTGGTGGCGCTGTTGCTTCCAGCCGCTTTGCCGTTGACGCTGGTTGCGGAAAATCAAACGCCAAACGTCGTAATCAATGAATTACTGTGGATGGGCTCGCCGGCATCGAGTGCGGACGAGTGGATTGAGTTGCGGAATATGACGGATATAGCGGTGGATATATCTGGCTGGAAACTGACGCGGAAGTCGTCGGGACAAGAAGTGACGATGTTGACGATTCCTGCTGAGAAGACAATCGAGGCACACGGGTACTTTTTGATTTCAAATTTTGCAATGAGTTCGGCGAGCACACAGCTTGCGATTGATCCAGACGTTGTTGACACCGCAGTCTCGCTTCTGAACTCCGGTTTGGAGGTAAAGTTGTACGACGCAACTGGCGCGCTGGTTGATGTTGTGGATGACGGCAGCGGTACGCCGCTTGCCGGCAAGTACGTGAGCGGACAGGAATACGCGTCCATGGCGCGGAACGGCATTCCCGGTGACGGCACGAAACCGGAACGCTGGCACACGACCACGACCAGCGTGAACCTGAAAACCGACTCGATCATAAAAGGCACGCCCCGGGCGGCGAACGACAACGTGCCGCCGGTCGTGCCGAGCATCGCAAACACGGAAACCGTTGTCGGAACACCGACCACCTTTGACGCTTCAGATGCATCCGATCCGGACGGCGACGCGATGTCGATCACGTGGAATTTCGGCGACGGCAGCACAAGTGACGCGGTTTCGCCGACGCATACCTACGCCGCGGCCGGGATCTACCAGGTTAGTCTTGAGATCAAGGATGGCACGGCGAGCGCCGTTGCGAGTTTTACCGTGACCGCAACCGCCGCCACGGTCGGGATTGAGCAAGCCGCGCCGACGCCGATCGTGCGGACGAACGGCAAGGTGATCATCAACGAGATTTTCGCAAATCCCGACGGTGCGGACGACGGCGAGTTTGTCGAGTTGGTCGTGAGCGTAGACAGCGCTGACATCAGTCGATGGACGTTAAACGACGAGAGCGGGACGACCTACAAGTTTCCGTCAGCCGCGGCGGTGAGCAGCGGCGCATTCGTGGTGGCGGCCCGACTAGATACGAAGATCGCGCTGAATAATAGTGGTGACACAGTCACACTGAAAGACGCGAGCGGGAAGGTGGTTGACGAAGTCAAGTTCGCGGAAGCGGAAGAGGGCGCGGCCTACGCCTGGGACGGTAGCCGGTGGCAATGGACGACCAAACCAACGCCCGGAGTGGCGAACGAATTTTTGAAGCCGAATCATGGGCCGGAAGCCAAGTTCAGCGTCAGTACGAAACGGAGGGCGGGAGAGGCTATCACGTTTGACGCTTCCGATTCGACGGACGTTGATGGTGATGCATTGACATACGTTTGGGATTTCGGGGACGGGACAAAAGGAACAGGAAAGGTCGCCAAGCACGTTTACGCACAAGCCGGTGCAGTCAACGCGCAGTTGACAGTGCGTGATCCGCTCGGCCTGCTGGACGTCGTCACCCGCGACCTGACCGTTCGTCCGCCGCTCAAAACCCCGGTCACGTCGAGTCAGCCGAACAAGCCGAAAGGAAAGGTCAAGGGCACGGCCATTGCGCGTTCGATTACCGAAGCGCAATCGGCGGAATCATCGTCTGACATTTATATCACCGGAGTAGTCAGTGCCGCGCCGAACGTGCTTGGCGACGGCGTGTTATATGTGACTGACGGTACGTTGGGGATCGCCGTGCGATCAATGACCTCGCTTCCGCAACTCGCACTTGGCGACGCGGTGGAAGTGCGCGGAAAACGGCGGACCAAGAATAGCGAGGCATACGTGCTGGTGGAGGAACGCTCCGGCATCAGCCAAAGAGGGAGCGGGAACATTCCCGGACCGAAAACACTGGACGCCAGCTCAATCGACTCGGACGACGTTGGATCATTGGTCCGGATCGTCGGGGAAGTCACGACCTTGAGCGGCAGCCGATTCGCGCTCGATGACGGGAGCGGTGAAGTCAATGTGTACGTTCGCGCCTCAACCGGATTCAAGCGCCCGGCCTTGCGTTCCGGCGATCGGGTCGAGGTCGCCGGTATCTTGAGTCGGACGTCGAGCGGAATCCGATTGCTGCCGCGCATGAAAGATGACATTCGGGTCGTGTCGCACGTGGTTCCGCCGGTGCAACGCACGGAAGTCCCGCCAGCGCCGAAACCGGCGGTCTGGATGTACGTGGCGGTGGCTGGCGCGCTGGTGTTGGGCGCGGGGGTGGGAATGTGGAGGAGGAAGGTGTGAGCGAGGAATTACGAATGACGAATTACGGAGGAAATGATGGATGACAAAAATCGTTTCATTCACCGATTTGCGTGCTTGGAGAGAGGGTCACTTGTTAGTATTAGTAGTTTACAAAACGACATCGAAGTTTCCTGAACATGAGAGATTCGGGCTCGTGAGTCAAATGAGGAGGTCGGCCATCTCCATCACTTCAAACCTGGCTGAAGGGTTCAGTAGACAGTCCTACAGAGAAAAGGTGCAGTTTTATTCAACTGCTCTTGGTTCCTTGACCGAATTGCAAAACCAGTTGTTCATCGCCAAGGATGTAGGCTATGTTTCGCCCGAAGGGTACCAAAAAATAGCTAGCCAAACAGTAGAAGTTCACAAAATGACCAATGGATTGATTAAAAGCTCCAAATCCGTCATTCGTAATTCCTAATTCGTTCTTTAAAAAAGAGCGTACTTCATGCGAAGCACGCCCGTGCTGCTACCCCATCCCCAGTTCTTGCAGCCCCGCCCGGTAGCCGGCGAGCTCGAAGAACATGGAGAGCGAGCGGTCCTCGTGGAGATGCTTGACGACGAGCGCTAGGAGCGGCGCAATCGGAATGACGGTCAGCTTCGGTTCGAGGATATGCCGATATTCCTCCTTCATCGGCAGGGTGTCGGTGGTGATGAAACGCGCGATTGGACTGTCGATGATCCGACGACACACCTCTGCGTTCGCGAGGACCGGATGGATGGCGATCATCCAGACGTCCGTCGCGCCGAGCGACAGCGCCACATGCGATCCAGTCACCGCGGATGAAGCGGTCGTCACCATGTCGTCGAGGAACACCGTTCGGTGACCGGCGTATTTCCCCAGGAGCTGGACACCCGCAATACCAGCCGTTGACGATCCGCTTTTCGCGCCAATGCCGAACTCAACAGGGAAGCCCATGTCGCGAAGCCGCTGGTAGTACGACTCAACCCACTTCGCTCCGCCGGCGTCAATCGAGGAGAACGTGATGTTCGAGAGATCTTGCTGGGCGAGCCAGTCGAGGATGACCGAACGGCAGTACATGTGGTCAATGCTGATGTTCGGATTCTCCGCTTCGAACATGCCGACGATCTGCGGGGTGTGAAGGTCGAGGAGGACGATGCGGTTGACGCCGGTACCGGCGAGAATGCGGATGGCGAGGTCGACCGAGATCGGCACGCGCGGCTTGTCGCGACGATCCTGCCGCGCGAAGCCAAAGTAAGGAATGACCATCGTGATTCGGCCGGCCGACGGTCGAATGGCCATGCCGAGGAGGGCCAGTTCAATCAGATTGCGGTCCGGCTGACTGGTTGGTTGGAGGATGTAGACGTCGCGACCGCGGACGTCGTCGATGCACTGGATGTTCGGTTCGCCGTCAGGATGCGCGCCGGCGTAGACGTTGGCGAGGTTCAAGTTGAGCAGTCGAGCCACGTCCCGCGCCAGCGCCGGATGAGCGTTCCCGGTCATGATGACAGGATCGGTGTTAATCACGGTAGCCGTCCTTTCCGAAGAGCGTGAGCGATATACCCACGAGGATTGGTTGTCGAACGATCAAGTGTTCGCTACGGAACAGGTCATCCTAGCGCAATAAACGGTTGAAGGTCAAATCCGGACGCGGTCGTGGTACAATGCCGATATGACCGTCAGAAAAGAAAAGTTGGTCATCGT
>SBBC01000058.1 GCA_005239865.1 Candidatus Microgenomatus auricola | reverse complement strand
TCGACAGTTCCAGCGTCTGCCATGCTCGGCTACTGGATCCTCTTCCAGTTCTTCGGCGGCCTTGGCTCGCTGGGAATTAGCGGCGGCGGGATCGCTTACTTTGCGCACATCGGCGGCTTTGTTTTTGGCTACTTCGTGACGAAATTATTCTTCAAGCCACCACGCACAACGGTGCGGTGGGTGCCATAAATCCTGCCTGTTCCGAGTAAAGGCGCCTAAATACCTGCCAAACGATTGGTGCCGGATGGGACCTAGCGCTTCTCCTCATCCTCGAGCCGCTTCTGCATGCGGCCGAGTTTCGTCGTGACCGCCACCGCAATCATGGTCACCACCACCGCGTACACGAACATGCTGACGATGCCGGAGGTCGAGCCGAACAGCCGCTTGAAGAGTTCTTGAATGGCCGAGTTCCAGGCGAGTGCCGCCACCAAGCCGAAGGCGCTGGTCGCAAGGACAATCATTTGCTTGACCACTTCCTTTTGGATCATGGTTCTAGTCTAGCACCAGGCCGGAAAAAGAAAAACCCGAGAGCGGTATTGATGACAGCCAGTCCATACCCGGGGTCCCCCGTGAACCGGCGATCAATCTCACACTCTCGGGCACAAGACGCCCGAAACCAGAGAATCCGCACTGACCGAAATCCGATGGCGGGCGCGGGGCCACATCCATGTGTTTTGGTCAGAAGTGGAAACCCCAGAAACGGGCCACAACGAACAGACTCGCAAAGAGTAGACCTTCAGTCTACGGCGCATGGTTGCTGGCGTCAAGCGTCGTACAGTTAACCCGTCTATTGTTGCACTACTAAACGTAGGCCGGATATTTCGCATGTCCGGCCGGTTTTGTTTGTGCTACCCGGCCACCTTGATTTTCAAATTCAACACGCTCGCTACGCGATTGAGCGTCCCGATGGTCACGTTATGATTCCCGCTCTCGATCCTAGCGATCTGGCTTTGCGGCATACCGGTGCGCTTCGCGAGTTGGGCTTGGGTCAAACCCTTGCGTTTACGGGCCTGCGTCAAGGCGATTGCTAACTCAATTTCATCACTGGCTTCTTTGTAGTAGCGCTGATATTCCTTGTCCTTCCTGAATTTATAGAAGGCATTGTTTTTGCGCATAGGATTCTTCCTTGATTTCTTAATACGGTTTCCGATGGCGGGTTAGCAAGTATTCCTGGTACAAGTTCCAAACGCGGTCAAGTACATGCGACTCAATCCGGTCACGCTTTTTGGTGTACCCGTCGATTAGAACGATTTCTCGTCCGGTGTCGATGAAATAGAATGCACGATTACCGCGAGTTGAGCGAGGTCCCCATATCTTGTCCCGAACTTTCTTAGCATACGGCGGTGGTAAGCGACCATTGTTCTGAATGAGTTTATCGATCGTCGCGTGAATATACGCTATTTCCCGCTTTGAATTGAGTCAGCGTACATACTCCTCGAAAGGGCTCCGCCCGTTGCTCTTCAGAAACAGAAATGCCTTGATTTGAGGTTCTTTACTCGGTGACATTATTCTATATCATAAATGATATAATGTCAAATACCGTGATCAGATTATAGGTCATATTAAATAGGTGGCTGCTGGCCACCTGTATCAAGGTTACACCGCGGGATCGAATGAGTCAAGCCTCAGTCGGTAATGCGGTCGATCTTCGCCGCTAAGATAAAATCATTCTCATGCAACCCGCCGGTGGCATGCGTCCAGTTCTCTACCCGCACCGTGTTCCAATGAATATGCAGGTCAGGATGATGCCCTTCATCTTCGGCCACGTCTTTGACCTGGTTGACAAAATCAATTGCGCCGGCGAAGTCCTTGAACGTAAAGGTCTTGACCAGGGAGGGGTGGCCGTCAACCGTTTCCACGCTCCACTCCGGCACCTGCGGCTGCAATTTCTGAATTTCTTCCGGCTTGAGCGGTGGTTCACCACCCTCGCAGGGGACGCACTTCTTTTTTAGGAGTTCCATTGCCGTTCCTCCTTTTTAGTCTAGTACCCCGAGAACGACTCGAGTTTGATGCTGTCTTTAGTTAGATAGAGACCGATCGGTTTTTCTCTCATCGCTCAACAACGTAGCATAAGTTTCGTAATCATCACGCGAGAACAGGACAAACCGGATCTCGTCGAAAACATCAGGGTGGGCCTTGAGCCATTCCCCGACCGTTCGGATGGCGATCGGCGCCGCTTCCTCGATCGGGTAACCGTAAGCGCCGGTCGAGATTGAGGGAAAGGCGATGCTCCGAACCAGGTGCGCTTGGGCCAGGTCAAGCGAACTTCGATAACACTGTGCCAGCAGCCTGGCTTCCTGACCTTCCATCCGACCGTAGACCGGACCGACGGTATGGACAATATACTCGGCCGGCAGGCGATGCCCGTTGGTCATCTTGGCTTCACCGATTTTGCAGCCGCCGAGTTTTCGCGTTTCTTCAAGTAACCGCGGTCCAGCCGCGGCGTGAATCGCGCCGTCAACGCCGCCACCACCCAGCAAACTGGGATTAGCAGAATTAACAATTGCTTCAGTGTTCTGGTTGGTGATGTCGCCGAGGGCGACCGTAATTTTTGTCATGACTACGCTCAAAAAACCCAGTTCGTCCAGCCGTACCGCGCGAGGCAAGCTAGGCTGGTCGTCGAGCTCGGGCCAGCCGGACGCCAAGCAGAAAAACCAGCACCACAATCGCGACCGTTGGCAAAGCGAGCACCGGCTGCTGCCAGAGCTGCCAGACCGTCACCTGCTGGGCGCGGTGCAACTCGTTGATACCCAAAACGCAAACTTCACCAGTTGGCAGGGTGCAGAACCGTTGCGGCGGACAGTCATGCAGGATCGTGGGCGTCGTACCCGCTCCACACTGTGCACCGGCATCCTGGAGCACGCGTAAGGTCACGTCCGGATACCGCGTGATAATCTCTGGCATCAACCCTCACCTCCTCAATGTTGACACGCTAGTCTGACTCGTCGAAACCTTGGTCATAGACACAGTATAGCAAATATCAGGCAGCAACTCGGTCATCAATAGAACAGCGTTCGCGTCCGGTGATACGGCCCGGGCAGCGGCAACCGCTGACTCTGATTCCACAAAATCCAATCAATCTCAAAGGCCGAGAATTGCCGACCGCGTTTCTGGAGCGCCGCCAGCAGCCACTCGACCGCCCAGACTGTGGCGCTCCGGATCTCGATCTCGGCTTGTGAGCCAGCACGAATCTCGCGTCGGTTTCGCAATTTGACTTCAAGCGGTTTTGAGTATTCCAAAAGCCCGAGGTGATGGAGAATCTGCGGCAGTTTATAATCTGGGAAGGCAGTCAAATAGTCCAGGTCTAGAAACCTCCCAAAACCTCGTCCCTGAAAAGCTCCGTAGACGTCGCCCGCCAGAATTTGGGCGCGTTTCCATAGCGCGATCCGCCGTCCCCGATATTTCGCCACGTCGTTGAAAAAAGGAAGTTGAGCAATCATCGGAACCAAGACCGAGATTTTTTGGTGTGCCTGGGCTATGAACTTTCGCGGGTCGTCTTGGAAGCGCTTGACGAAAACCCGGCTGACGCTGCGAAGGATGTCCCAGCGCTGGCGCATGAACAACAGTCTTCCCGGCCCCGCCAACATCCGACAAAAAGCAGCGTTTGGCATGTCTGCAAAATACTGAAACGTCGCGCGTTGCGGTTGCTGCTCAAAAAATTTCCGGAGCGACAACGACAGGGCAAAATATCCATCATAAGATTTACCATGATATGAAATTTTCCACTTCTCGGAGTTTGACCAAAAACAAAAATTCAAACTGTCGAGCACGAAGAGATACGTCAGGAGCTGTCGAGCGTCCGGCGTTTCCAAGTGCATGGATCGGGGCCAGGCCGGCACGCGCACGCCTTGCTGGACCCATTCTTCCGCCAGTCGCTCAACCGCCGCTCGGTTGATGCGGACGTGGGTGCTCCGCTCGACCACCCACTTCGTCGTCCGGCGAACGGGATTGTCCATGCTAGAGTTTCCCCTGCTTGATTTTGACGCGGATCCGCTCGACAAAGGTGTTGAAGAAAAACACATTGTGCATGGTCAGGAGTTTCATGCCGGTCATTTCTTTTGCCCGCGTGAGATGCGAAAGATAGCTTCGGGTGTATCGCTCGCAGACCGGGCATGCGCAGCCAGCGTCCAACGGTGTGTGGTCTCTCAACCACTGCTGCTTCCCAAGATCCAGTCTCCCCCGGCTCGTCAACGCCAGGCCGCGGCGGGCGGAGTGCGTTGGCAGGGTGCAGTCGAACAGATCAATTCCTTGCTTGACAATCAACTCGATGTCCTCAAGATAGCCGATGCCAAGGAGATGCCGCGGTTTGCGCTCATCGAGTTCTGGCATGACCCAACCCAGAATGTTCTGCATGGCCTGTTTGCTCGATCCGAGATCGCCGCCGATCCCAAAACCCTCAACCCCCACTGCATTGATGAATCTGGCACTCGCGATCCGCAGCGCCTTGAAGCGCGATCCCTGGACGACACCGAACAACGCCGGCCGGCTTGGCTTCGCGTCGACACACGCTTGTGCCCACCGGTGCGTGCGTGCCAAGGCCTGTTTCGCATAGGCCAGGGTCGACAGCGGCGGCGTGCATTCGTCAAACGTGAACATGATATCCGCGCCGAGCGCCGCTTGGATCCTGATCGATTCTTTCGGTCCAAGGAATACGGGTTGGCCGTCAAACGGTGAACGGAAGAGTACGCCCTCGTCCGTGATTTTCAGGTGTTGGGGCTGGCTGCCGAGACGAACGCTCTCCCCGCTCCGTCCCGGAAAGTACTTGAGGATTTTCCCGACGCCCAGATCTTTCCCAAACCCCAAACTGAACACCTGAAACCCACCGGAGTCGGTCATCAGCGGTTTCGGCCAGTGCATGAACCGGTGCAAGCCACCGGCTTGTTTGACCACGCCCTCACCCGGTTTGAGATGCAGGTGATACGCGTTGGCGATCAGGATCTGCGTTTTGGTCTGGAGCACTTCATCGCTCGACAGCGTCTTGACGTTGGCCAGGGTTGCCACAGGGACGAAAGCCGGAGTTTCCACCACGCCGTGCGGAGTTTTCAGTGCTCCCAGGCGAGCGCGGCTCCGTTTCGATTTCTTTAACAGCCGAAACTCGATCACGCTACCTCACCTTGGCATAGATCAGACTGTCAAAAATCTTGTTCCCCTTCTTGACGTTCTTTTTGAGTAACCCTTCGCGTCTGAAGCCGGCTTTGAGCAACACCCGCTGCGAGCCTTTGTTCCAAGGAAACGTGAACGCGAAAATCCGTTTGAGCTTGAAACGGTGAAAGCCGTACCGCATCACGAGACGGACCGCCTGCGTCATAATGCCTTGACCCCAGTACGGCCTCGCCAGCCAATAGCCGATCTCGGCTTTGTGGGCGTGTTTGATGTTATGCAATCCGATCCCACCGACGACACCCCGATCAACGAGGATCGCGAAGTTCACGTTCTTCGGCCGCCGCTCCTGCATGTCCTTGATGGTTTTTTCCAGCCACCGCCGCGCGTCCTTGAGCGTGTACGGATACGGGATGTTGGCGGTGTTTCGAGCTATCTCACGGTCATGAATGTGAGCTGCAAGCGAGCGTGCGTCGCTCTGACGAAAAGGGCGCAAGACAAACTTGGTGCTACGAAGTATCGGGATCATGCTGGAAGTGTAGCACGACACGACAATTCCTCCACGACCTCCGCGATCTCTTGTGGCCCTTGCCAAAAAAGCAAGCATCATGTAGTCTGTCCGTAGTAGGTGCTCGGTTAGTTTGCCTGCTTGGGACGACGCCATTCGACGAATGGAGACGCGCTCAGGTGGGGGCGAGCTACGAGAAGGTCGCCCTACATCTATCAAGTAAGCACGTTCGTCTCATGGCAACAAAGTTATACGTCGGCGGGTTGTCCTACAACACCACCGACGATGGTCTGAAGCAGGCGTTCGCTCAAGCCGGCACCGTGGTCTCCGCTTCGGTGATCATGGACAAAATGTCCGGCCGTTCCCGGGGCTTCGGCTTCGTGGAAATGGGCAGCGACGACGAGGCCCAAGCCGCCATCTCGATGTGGGATGGGAAAGAGCTTGACGGTCGCGCCATCAAGGTGAACGAAGCCCGCCCAATGACCGATCGCCCGCCCCGACGGGGTGGTGGCGGCGGTTTCCGCGGTGGTCGCGGTGGGGGTGGCTTCGGCGGCGGTCAAGACCGCTTCTAAGAACCAACGAAAACCCGTACCAGTCCCCGATCCAGTCGGGGATGGCGCGGGTTTTTGGAATAAAAAACCGATCTTTTCCGAGGAAGCCGGAGCGGGCTTCGTCAGACAAGATCGGCAATCTGGTGCGGAATTACTGCTACGAATTTCTCGTCCGCCCCAGGAAATTCGTGGTCAGACCAAATACGAGAATGGCGGCGACCATCACTCCGACGATCTGTTGTTTCTGGATGACGCTGGTGATGAGGCCGTAGAAAAGGAGAAGAAACCCGCCGACCGTGACGTACACCCCGCGCCGCCAGATGGGCTCGAGAACGTAGCTCCGCCGGCCTCGGTTGGTGGGCAGCCGCCACCGCTCCCAGAACGTCAGGCCGAGCGTACTCACGCTCCGGACGAACATCAGTACCGTCAGGCCGGTGAAAAGAACCGTCCACATGGAATCCGCCCTTGAGCGCCTGACCGTGTGCCATAGCCGGACAAGGGCCAAGGGAAGACGATAGTTACCTAACCCTGAAGGTTAGTAAGTGTCAAGAGCGTTCCCAGTCTAAAAAGACACCAGATAATCCAATCCATCACCATACGTTTTGATTGGTCGAATTTATTGAACGCTGCGCGAACCTTTTTTCCGGCGAAGCCGGATCCGGCTCTGCCGGAGAAGGGGAAATCTAGCCTGCGGGCGGGCCCCGCCATCCGGCAGGGTAAACTCCGGGGGGCTTTAGGGGGAATTTTTACCCCGCACTATCCCCCGACCGGATCGGGGGTCGCAAGTGCGGGACAGGTCGAACCCATTTTTGAAAGTCGCTGGTCGGGGTACGGGGACTCGAACCCCGGACCTCATGCACCCCATGCATGCGCGCTACCAACTGCGCCATACCCCGATGCTGCTCCGATGCTCCCGACCACATTCTCCGGATTGTACGTCCCGGCTGATATGCCCGTGGCTCACAGTCGGGCTTAGCCCGCAACCGCATCCCACGGGACACGGCGATCTAGGGCTCCGAAGGAATGGGTAGAGAATGATGATACAAGGAGCGACGGAGAGCGGGAGGTAGTATAACACGTGTAACGGAAGGGAATATACCCCTGTCCGCCTCCCCTCCCCTTGGAAAGGGGGATGAGAAACCCCTCTCCGCCGAGACCGCTCGGAACTCGCGGTCTCTGGCTCCCCTCCCCTCTGATGAGGGGAGGAGTATAAAAAGCCACCAACCCTCCTCAAAGAGTCAGTGGCTGAAAGGTGCGGCCGCGGTGGCATGACGCCGCTGGCGGCGGGCAATCGTCCCGGTCGATGGTGCCGCCTAGCCAATCCAGGGACGGGCTGACGGGACGGTGGCGGAGACCGCGATCGTCTCGACCTGCTGTTCGAGATACAGGCGAAAGGCCTTGACATCGCTCTGCAGAAGTCGCGCCGAAGCCCGGAGTTTTGGCGAGGCCGATTCCCCCGGAACGTCGAGCACTTCTCCGAGCGCCGACTCGAACGCCTCGGCCGAAGCGACGAGATTGGCGTGGAGCGTTTTCTCCAGCACGCTTTTCATGTGGTCACCTCCGGAGATGAAGGGTGTTGAGACGGTCGTGCACCGGCTGCAGGGCTTGCTCGAGTTCGACCAACAGCACATGGGTATCGCCGTCGAGTGAGCCCTCAAAACGGTGACGAAACATCCCGAGCAAGGTTGTCGTATTCATGAGCGAACGCCGGAACTCTCGCTGAACATCCCTTTCTTCGAGAACCATTTTTGGTCCCTCCAGTTGGGTGGTGGTTGTCAATGAACGCTTCTTTGAGAAAAACATCAAACCCCTCGGCCGTTCTGGGAGAGGGGGTTTGCGCTGATCGGACTGTTCTGACTTCTGACCTCCGACTACCGACTGCTGGTCATGGCAAACCGCTCTCCTCGGATGTGGAAGAAAATCGTGAAGATACTGGTGTGGAGATTGCGAGCAGTCATGGCGGTACGGGCTTGCATCTCGTGCAGGGGCGCCACCATTCGGTTGCTCCTGCGCGAGGTGTAAATCCGCACGATGATGAACGAAATTCGCTGGCTTGTAGTGCGCCAGCGAGGGTGTTATCTGATGGTTGCTACCTCACTGGCTCAAGCTGCAGCAAAAACGGTCTTAATGACGATAGACTTTCCAATTAACGACTTCCAAGAAAAGTTCTGCATGTGGATAATTCCCGTTCAACTTCCAGTTTATACGCCCAGAATATCTTTGTCAACGTTGACAGCGCTTGATGCCTGACAGCGGGTTAAAACATGACGTCTTCTTCGGCCCGTTTGTAGTCATGCAGTTCTTCCGGTGTAAACCAGTGGTTGATCTCGTGCCGCGCTTCAGCGGCATTTTCCGAGGCATGGATGAGGTTGCGGATTGCGCGCTGGTTGACGTTCGCCAAAGTCGGGGAGTCGACCGAGTAGTCGCCGCGGAACGTCCCCATTTCAGCCATGTTGGGTAGGGTCGGGCCGACGATCTTCCGCACCATGTCGATGGCGTGAACGCCCTCGATCACCATCACCGCCACCGGTCCGCTGGTCATGTACTCGATGATCCAGGTTCGGACCTGCGGCCCGATCACCTGCGGGTCGTCCGTGCCGAGCATTTTCTTCGGATCGAGCCCGTACTTCTGGAAACTCGAGAGCGTCTTCTCGCCAAGTCGGGCGATCCAGGCCTGCTCCTTTGGATAATGGTCGTGGAATTTCTTTGCGCCCGGGGCGATCATCTTCAGGGCGATCAGCTTCAAACCGCGCTGTTCAAAGCGCTTGATCGCCTCGCCGACCAGCCCGCGCTTGACCCCGTCCGGCTTGACCAAAACGAGCGTCCGCTCCTGATGGGGGTGCGCCCGGTCGGTCGCCCGAATCAACGTTCGCCGTTTCGCCATGGACCTTACCTCGGCTTGGCCAAGAGTTCCCTGACTTTCACCACCACGTCGGCCGGGGTGTGATTTGACTTCACGAAGTAATCCTCGGCGCCGAGTTCTTTCCCCTTCTTGATGTCGTCGTCCTGGCCGAGGTTCGTCAGCATCAGGACCGGCGTATTCTTCAGCTTCGGGTCGCTCCGCAATTCTTTTAGGACCGAGAAGCCGTCAAGTTTCGGCATGATGATGTCGAGCAGGATGAAGTCGGGGAGTTCCGCCCGGGCTTTCTCCAATCCCTCCGCCCCGTCGTAGGCCTTGACTATCTCGAACCCGTCCATCGTGAACTTCGTCCCGTACATGTCGGCCAGCATCCGTTCGTCTTCAACAATGAGAATTTTCGTTTTCTTCGTCATACACAATTCCCGGCTGGCATTTTAGCATGAATGTCCGGCGTCGGCAATCTCGTCATCCCCGCCCCGCCAGCCGCTCGGCCAGATGACGCGCCATTGCCAACAGGCGGTCGTCGTCCTGCTGCTTGGCGATGAGCTGGACGCCGACCGGCAAACCCGAAGTCGGCACCGGCACCGAAATCGCCGGCACGCCAGCTAAACTGGCGGCCGACAGGAAGATATCCTGGCGATACATCGCCACGGGATCAACCACGCTGCCGAGCGGAAAGGCCGGTGTCGGCGTGGTCGGGGTCAGGAGGACGTCGCACCGCTCAAAGGCGTTCACAAAATCCTGACGGATGAGCGTCCGCACGCGCTGGGCGCGGTGGTAGTAGCGATCGGCGTAGCCGGCCGAGAGCGTAAAGGTGCCGAGCAGCAACCGCCGCTGCGGTTCCGACCCGAACCGCTCGGCCCGGAGTCGGGCGTAAGCGGTGTGGTGCCCGAGGTCAATGTCCGCTGGCTGACCGAAGCGGATACCGTCGTAGCGCGCCAGGTTCGACGACGCTTCGGCCGGCGTAATAATGTAGTAGGTAGGCACGGCCGACGAGGTCATGGGGAGGGAAACATCAAGAGTGCTCGCACCCGCTTGTTTCAGGGCGGTGAGCGCCTGTTCAAACCCATGCCGCACCTCCGGGCTGATCTCGCCCTCCTGATATTCCCTGGGAACGCCCACCCTGACCTGGTTGATGTTCAGCGCGGTTGTTTCTGCGGCTGCGACTTCGTGGTGCGGAAGGGTGGTCGCGTCGGCCGGATCATAACCACTCATGACCGCCAGGACCGCCCGCGCATCGGCCACCGTCCGCGCAAACGGACCGATCACGTCCATCGACGAGGCCAGCGCGATTAAACCGTAGCGGCTGACGGAACCGTAGGTTGGACGCATGCCGACGAGACCGCAGAACGCGGCTGGCTGTCGGACCGAACCGCCGGTATCCGAGCCGAGCGCGACTGTACACATTCCGGCGGCGACGGCCGCGGCTGATCCGCCGGAAGAACCGCCGGGAACGCGCGAAGGATCATGAGGATTCTTGGTGGCCTGGAACGCCGAGTGTTCGGTTGACGCACCCATGGCGAACTCGTCGAGGTTGGTTTTGCCGATGATGATCGCACCGGCTCTTCGCAGCCGCGCCACCACCGTCGCTTCGTACGGCGGGGCATAGCCCTCCAGGATTTTTGACCCGGCGGTCGCCGGCATGCCCCTGACCGCAATGTTGTCCTTAACCGCCGCCACCACGCCGGCCAGAGCCGGGAGGTCTTCGCGGCGGCCAAGCTTTCGATCGAGTTCGTCAGCGGCTTCGGCCGCGCTCTTCAAGTCAAGATGAAGAAAACTCTGAATCTCATGATCGCGCTGGTCAATCTGCTGCGCATACGCGTCCACGAGCTCGCGACATCCAAAGGCCCGAGTGCGCAAGCCCGATCGGATCTCGGCGATGCTCAAGGTCGTCAGGTCGCCCGTCATCGCTCGTCCTGATTGAAGACCGCCGCCACCCGGAAGAGATCGCCGTGTCGATGCGGGCTGTGTTCGAGGAGCGTCCGGTGATGAGCAAAGGCGATCACGTCATCTTGGCGGAAGACGTTCTCAACCTCGGTCACCTGCACGGTCGGCTGGACACTCTCAACCTTGATGTCTTTGAGGGCGTTGACGAATTCGAGAATCGCCGAAAATTCCTGTGCCCGGACCCGGAGTTCGGCCGGCCGGAGATCGAGGTTGGCCAGCACGGCAATGCGGTTGACGTTGGATGTTGAGACCGGTTCCATGCCACTATTCTACCATGCGCCGGAAGGTTTGTTCATCGAGCGTCTCGACCCCGTATTTTTTCGCGGCCGTGAGCTTCGATCCCGGCTTTTCGCCGACCACAACGTATGAAGTATTTTTCGTCACGCTCGAACCGACTGTCCCGCCGGCCGCCCGGATTTTCTCGTGCGCCTCTTCGCGACTCATGGTATTGAGCGTCCCGGTCACGATCACGGTCTGGCCTTTGAGTTTCTGGCTGGTCGGTCGCGGCGGGGCGAGAATCGTCACGACCTGACGGAGCGCGTCAACCCCCTGGCGATTCTTCGGAGCCTGAAAAAACTCGGCCACGCTCCGCGCCACCACCGCCCCGACGTTCGGCACTTCCGCGATCGCCTCGACCGAGGCCTTGACGAGACGCTCAAGCGACTGGAAATGGTGGGCCAGGTCGATCGCGGTCTGCTCGCCGACGTGGCGAATCCCGAGTGCGAAGATGAACCGATCAAGCGTCACCTTCCGGGCGCTACCGATGGCGGCGATGAGGTTGTCCGCTTTCTTTTCAGCGAACAACGGCAGCTCATGCAGCTCGGATGCCTTGAGTTTGAAGAAATCGGCCGGCTCGCGCACCAGTCGTTCGTCAACCAGCGCATCAATCGTGTTCGGTCCTAAACCGTCAATGTCGAAGGCCTTCTTCGAGGCAAAGTGATACAGACCTTCGCGGTGGCGCGCCGGACAGTGCTGATTGACGCAAAAGTGAATCGCTTCGCCGCTCCGCCGAACCACGCGGTGATGACAGACCGGACAATGCCTTGGCATGTGGAAGGGCGTGGTCTTTGACGGGCGGAGCTTTTTCAGGACTTGGACCACCTCCGGGATGATGTCACCGGCTTTCTGGATGATGACGGTGTCGCCGATTCTGACGTCAAGCCGTGCTATCTCATCGGCGTTATGCAAGGTCGCCCGGCCGACGGTGGTGCCGGCGACCAGAACCGGACGGAGGTGCGCGACTGGCGTCAGGGCGCCGGTTCGTCCGACTTGCACCCGGATGTCTTCAACCACGGTGGTGGCTTGCTGCGCCGTGAACTTCAAAGCCACTGCCGCCCGCGGCGCTTTGCCGACGACGCCAAGCCGCTGGAAGAGTTCACGATCATTGACCTTGACCACCACGCCGTCCGCCCAGAACGGGAGTTGCTCGCGCTCCCGTTCGATCCGCTGGTGAAACTTCGCGACTGCCGGGAGATCCGCGCAGACGCTCGCCCGCGGGTTAACTTTCACGCCCATGGCCCGCAGCCGATCGTAGGATTCGGCCCAAGTGGTTTGGCCAAGGTCGGTCACGAGCTCCCAGGCGTAAAACGTCAGTTTCCGGCTGGCCGCCAGTTTCGGGTCAAGCTGACGGATACTGCCGGCCGCGACGTTCCGCGGATTGGCGAACTCGGGTTTGGCCGCTTTCCGCTGACGCCGGTTCAACTCTTCGAAATCCTTTTTCAACATCACCACCTCGCCACGAATCTCCACGGCGCCAGTCAGCACCCGGTGCCTGATCGCGGTCGGCAGGTCATCAGTCCGCAGCCGCAGCGGGATCGACTCGATCGTCTTGAGGTTATGGGTCACGTCCTCGCCGATGATTCCGTCACCGCGCGTCGCTCCCCGCGTCAACATCCCTTTGGTGAACACCAAACCGATGGCCAACCCGTCAAGCTTGAGGTCGACGAGGTACGAGGTCTTGGCTCGCGGCGCCAGCCGCTGCCAGCGCTTTTCCCAGTCTGCCAATTCCTCCGGACCGAAGGCGTCCGCGAGCGACAACATCCGGACCGGATGCGCGACTTTTTTCAGTTCCGGCAACGGCTGGCCGCCGATCCGCTGGGTCGGCGAATCGGGCGTGACGAGCTCGGGGTACCGAGCCTCGAGTTGCTGCAATTCGTGCTTCAGCGAATCGTTCGCGGCGTCGGAAATTTCTTGCCGGTCGAGCACATGGTAGAGGTAGCGATGCCGCTCGATTTCCCGCCGGAGTTTTTTTACGCGCTGTTTGATGTATTCGGGGATAGGCCGCATACGGTTCGCGTGATAAACTTAAGTCTACCATGAAACCGATTATTTTTCCCGTCCTCGTGCTCGCCCTGACCGCGGTCGTTTTCGTGCTGGCGTTCGGGCCGCCGCCGGCGAACCGAAACGAGTCCCCATTGTCAACCCGTTCGCCGGAGTTGGTCTTCGCTGTCGTCGGCGATACGGAAAGCCACGCCACCGTCTACCAGCGCGTCCTGGAAGAGGCCACCAGACGTGGCGCGCAATTCGTGCTCCACACCGGCGACATCACCGAGCAGGGAACGAACGATGAGTTCACCGCCATGCGCGCGCTGGAAAATGCCAGCGGCCTGAACATTCAGGCCGCCGTCGGCAGTCACGACATCCGGACTGACGAAACGCGCGGACTCTTCCGTCAATTCTACGCTCACGAAAACCGCGCGGTTGACCTCGGCGGCTACCGCTTCGTCTTTCTTGACAACGCTGATCGCAGCATTGGGTTTGCTCCGGCCACACTCGCCTGGCTCAAAGACGAATTGGCTCAACATTCCACCACCCGCTACATCATCGCCTTTCACCGGCCGTTCAACCTGCCCTTGCAGAGCTTCATCGGCGATGATGAGGCGCCGACGTCACGCCGGTCGAACGAGAAATTTCTGGCTCTGCTCGCCGAAGCCAGGGTCCTCGGGATGTTCACTGGTCACCTCCACCTCTACCTACCGTACAAAATCAAGACCTGGCCGGTCTACGTCACCGGCGGAGGGGGCGGCGAACCGCAAACCGCCTTAGGCTCGCTCGGCCAGCAACCAAAACACTTTCTGCTCGTCCGCTTGCGGGGCGAAGACCTGCGCGTCGAGGTAGTCCGGCTGAACTAGCCCGGCTTGTCAAGCGTCTTTTCACTGAAAATAACGTAGTCGAACACGCCGACCGTCGGCAGCCGCCATGGGACGTCGGCACGCATCACGAATCTGGCATCCCGATAGGTCCCCCTCGAAGAAATCGCGATGTCGAACCGCAGCGGAAAACGATTGGGATAACCGAAGTTCGGACAGGGCGACGTATCGACACATTCGGCATAAAAGGTCAGGTTCGGCAAATCGTTCTTCAGCGCTTTGATTCTGACCACCCACCCCGAGATTTGGTCGAAACTTGCCGGTGGCAGCGTAATCCCTAAGGGGTTATCAGACCCGACCGGCGTACCGTCGTTACTGGAGATGTTACCGGTATAGAGATCAATGGTCACACCGCCCGCCAAGTTTTGATTGCGGACAAGTCGAATGGTCGAGTTCTCGGCAAAGGTCTGTCCGAATTTGAGCGCGTAGATCCACTGCACCTCTGCGCCCACGGAATTCGGGTCTTCGGCAGCGAGCGCTGAACGCTGGAGCACGATCGTTCGGGCCACGTCGTTGAAACCTGGACTGAAAGGGCTGTCTGGATTATACAGGTCAATCTGCACGGTTTGATTCTCCCGGGTCAAGGCAACTGTCTTGGCGGCGGTCGTGGCCGAGGTGTCTTCCAAAAAGACGCTGGCCCCTGCATCGGTGAGGACGGTCGTGCCGCTGAACTCCGGGTTATTGCAAACCAGCTGACACAAGGTTTCAGTGCTGCTTGCGCAATTGCAAGGACTGAATGCCGGCGGATGGAGTTGCGTTCCCACCAGCCGATTGTTGAAGACCGTATACAGCGCCCGCTCCATCCCGATGTCGGCCGTGTAAAAGGCCTTGATGCCCTGATCGGTGCTGCGGGTTGACTGAAATTCCGTGACGATGATGACCGAAGCGCCGATGCCGGCCGCGGTCAGGGCGGCAATCAGGAGCAGCGAAAGCAACAACACGACGCCCTGTTCGTGCCTGACGCGTTGTGTGTGACTGTGAATCGCCATGTTAGCGCTTGTAGAGGCGTGAGGAGACCGTCGTTTGAAACGTCAGCGTCACCTGTTCCTCTGGCTTGGCACTGCCGCCTTTCGACGCGATGAGGAGAGTGGCCCGCGGCTGGAGATTGGGGTTCAAGCACAGTCCCGACGCGCAGGATTGATCGTCAAAGCAATCCGTCGGGACGGTGCACGTGCAAATACCTTTGGTCGGAACAAAATTAGCGGCGGTCAAACAATCGGATCCGGTTCGCGGCGGTAGAGCAAACGGATCGGAAAATGGCCGGATATACGCTTTGAAGTCCGTAATGGTAATCGTTTTTGGCGTGACGTCGGTAAAGGCCGAATCTGGTTGACACTTCGTCCCGGCGTCAGACGGTGCTTGCGTGCAGACCGCCAATTTCGTCGGCGCGGCGCTCGGAATCCAGCGGTAGAATGTCCGCGTACCGTCGGCGTTCTTAGTCACCAGCTCCTGGGCTGGCGTGCTTAAGGTAAGACGGTCGCTGTGATCGCCATCACCGTTCGGGTCGCGGTAATACGAGTAATCGATCCCCTCGAGCCGGACGGATTGTGTCATCTGCTCAAGCACAAAGCGCGCGTCGTCCTGCACTTTTGAGAGCGACTGGACGCGCTTTTGCCCGCGGGTGATGGATACAAACAGCCCGGTCGCGACGAGCAGGGCGATGCTGAAAATCGCAGCGGCGACAATCAATTCGAGCAGGGTGAAGCCGTGTGAGGGAAGATTGTTAGGTGCTAGCTTCGTTAGCTTCATTAGCTTTTTAGCTAATTGGGTTCATGTTTCGGATCATGGCGTTAAGCATTTTCATGACCTCCTACAACAACGAATCAGCTCGTGCAGATTGCAAATCTTTAGTGCTTGGCAACATTTTCGCTATCTCCAACAACGTCTCCAACTCGGCGCCGGAACTCATGGCAATTCTCAAAAACTGCGAATAATCCTTCTTCGTTCCCCGATATCTTCCTTCGGCGATGTTCGATGGGATGGCAATTGCCGCCCGGCGCAACTGTGACGTCAATCCGTAAAGTTCTTCTTTTGGAAACTGTTCAGTCAGTTCGTAAATATCCGCAACCAATTCCATTGATCGTTGCCAAACGGTCAGTTCTCGGTATGAATGAATTACTCGCATTTCCTAGCAAGCTAACGAAGCTAATGAAGCTTTAAGCTATTTAACGTACTTCCAATTATACAGCCGCGCCTCAAGCTGGAATGATTTTGGGCTGCCCCCTTCATCCCAGGTCATTTTGCTCAAGACCTGCAACCCGACCATCGTCGTAATCGCCGGAATCACCGGACAGACCGCGCCGTCACCGTTCGCGATCGTTTCTGTGGCTGGCACATCCGGAATACCATCGGCCGGGCTTGCATCCACTCGGCAGATCGGATTCAGCCGAATCGTCCGTTTGAACCGCGTGGGCTGACGGTTGAGGGTGGCCGAAGCGAAATCCTGGAAGTACCGCGTACTCGGCGGTGCCTGGTACACCTGACTGCAATCCCACGCCCCGCCGCACGACGCTGGGCCGGGCGTATAGCGCTCGATGGTCCAGCTGGACGTCGAGACGCTCATGACTGGAATGGCATCATGCTTCGGGTCAGTTGCCGAAAAGATGCCTTCGAAGCTGCTTGGGGGTTGAAGACCGGGGGCGGCGAGGTCAGTGTCCTCGTTCGCCTGAATGCGGAGCCAGTTCGTGTCGCGGAGGTTGCGCACCACCTCGATCCCCTCGCGCGCCAAACTGGCCGCAACCACTTGGTTGTTGGTTGAGCGACCGGCTTTGATCGTCGCCATGATCAGCGTCACCGTCCCGACCGTGCCGGCGATGATGACGCCGATGCCAATAATCGCTTCGAGCAATCCCTGACCGCGTTGGTTCATCCGGGTCGTGCTCATGGCGAACAACTTGAATCCGATTCTTCCTGGATTTGCCCGGAACCCAAAACCGTCACCTTCCTGGCCAGGGAAGGAAGGGCCGAGTGTTTCACGCAGTAGGTGTGCGAGGTTAAGGCCCCGCCGCTACTCGTCTGTGCCTCTCCCCGCGGCGGCTTGAAGAGCATGGCCAGGGCGGTCGCTCCGGAAATGCTCGTATCCTTCGTCATGGTCATCGTTCCCTGATTGATGATGACGTCCGTGTCGACTTGATAATCGTCTGCCGGGTCGCTCAATTCGGCGTAGAGAAGATAGGTTGTGCTCGGCGGCGATGACCCGAGAACGACTCCGTACCCGTTTTTCGGCACCCGGACGTCGTCGCAGAACCCGCCGCCGCAGTCCGTCGAACTTGAACAGAGTTTCACCGGCACGAGCCCGCGACACAGGGTGACGGTGGCGCCGGTTTGTGCCAGCGTCTGGGCGCGACGTAAATTTGCCACCAATTCCGCTGCGGCCTGGCGCAAACTGTTCGCCTGCCCGACTCCGCGAAACCCGAAGGCCGTGATCGTTGCCAGGAACATGAAAATCGCGACGCTGATGAGGAGCTCGATCATGGTGTACCCGGCAGAACGTTTGACTTTTGACGTTTGACTTTTGACGTCCATGACCTCCCTATTGTCCTACGCAAAAGTCATCCAGTCAATCGTCACCTGCTATCTGTGCCTTCAAATTGTCGGATTGTAGAATCGTAGAAATGTCTGAACCACCCAGTCAAAAAATCCTCCGGCCAGGTACCATTGCAAAATGTCGTTCCCCCAGAGGAACGTGGCGACGCCGCCGGCCGACAAAAACGTCCCGAACGGCACGGCGCTGGTCCAGGATTTTCGTTTTGTCAGGATCATCCCCAGCGCCACGATCGCACCGGAAAAATACGCCAGCACCAAACTCACCCCGACCAACGGCCAGCCGAGCATCAACCCCAGCGCCGCTCCCAGTCGAATATCGCCGCCGCCGATCCACCGACCCTTCGAGAGCGCGAACTGAAGGAAAAAGAGTCCGGCACCGACGATCGCGCCGACGAGGAGTGACAACGGTTCTCGTCCGATAACCAACGATCCGACGAGCGCGACGACCATGGCCGGCAGGCTGACGCGATCAAGGATCAACTGATGTCGCAGGTCGTACACAAAAATCACGAGCAAGAAAGCGCTCATGACGATGCCGACGACCGCTTCAAGAGAGATCCCGAAGCGCCACACCATTCCGAGTGCCAGCAATCCCATCGCCAGCTCCACCCAAAAGTATTGCCCGGCGATCGGCTGCTGGCAGTACCGGCAGCGTCCATGCAATACCAAGAAGCTTAAAAGCGGAACAAGATCAACAATTGCCAATGGATGCTTACAATGCGGACAATACGACCGACCTCGCCACGGCGAGTCGCCGACGTGGAGACGATAAATCACCGCATTACAGAAGCTGCCAATCGCTGTCCCTAGAACAAATGCGATGATGCCTTCAAGCATTGCAACCACCCACCCCACTCTCTTCCTAACAAGCTAACCAGCTAATGAAGCTATCTTGCTGACTCACTCACCTCATCCCATCCTTCGTCAGCACATGCTTCCCTTTGGCGAGCGAACCGTACCCCCGCTCCAGCACAAAACTCACGCCGTAGTCCTGATCATCCGGGACGCGTTCAATCTGGTAAGCGTGCTTCCCCGGATCTTTCACGTTTCCGATTTTCGGCAGATAGGCGCTTAATTCACAGGCCGACACGAGCGCGCCCACGCGGTTGCAACCCTTCGCTCCCTCGGCGTAACTGGCCCTTTCCCGATACAGCGTCTCAAACGCAAACTGGACTCGGATCATATCCGCCATCCGATGGCTATCCCGCACCCGCTGCCGCTCCTGATTCAACACCAATCCGACCGCAGCCAGGAAAGCCGCAATCAAGGAGAAAACGAGGAGCGTAGAAATGAGGCCGAGGCCGGTCTGCCGATCTTTGCGCATATGTTCAGTATACCCTCCAAACGAGAAAAATCAAAAAGAGCCAGTCGGCCCTTTTTGATGTCCTTGAATGTTAACAGGCGGTCGTGCAGAAGTTTCCGTCTTCAGTCAGGAACGTCGTCCCCTTGGTTCCGCCTGAGACCCCTGGCGGCGGGAACTCAAACCATGCGCCAATCGCAAACTCGGTAGTCGACATTTGCGCTGCGAAATACTCATATGGCGCGGCCATATTCCAGCTGGCCCGAACCCGGCACTGCGCTGCACCGCGTTCAGCCGTTGTATCGCAGGCTACATTCGTCGCATTTGCCGCGGCCACGACCGTACCAGTTCCTTGTGGGTCTTGCGGGAAGGCTGCGCCCGTTCCGAAAAAGTCTGTGACCGGGGCACAGCTATCGAGATCGGACGGCCAAGCGCATGAGCCATTGATGTCATAGGTGCCTGCGCCATCAGCTAACGTTTGCATGGATAGCGCATACTGCCGCAGGTCGCTCACGCGTTTTGCGTCACGCGCTTTGCCGCGCGCGCCGTTGAGGGCGACGAGACCGATGGTCGACAAAATGCCGATGATCGCGATGACCACCAGGAGCTCGATGAGCGTGAATCCTTTCTTATTCGTGTTATGCATGTTGTTTCGTCACCCCCTTTCGTTTGGAAATTTAGCTTGTGAGTTGTTGGCTTTTGGGGCTTGTGGGGTAAGTTTTTCAGCTGTCCACACCCCAACGTATATGGAGTATAGCATAAAACCGCTAGGCCAGCAAGCGGAAGAGCCCAAAAAACGCTATGGATTGCGACAAATTGTACATCGGCAGGAGAATTGCCATGACCATGATTGCCACGGCCACGCCCATCAGGACGAGGATGACCGGCTCGATCAATGAGGTCAGGTTGGTAATCATGTTTTCGAGCTCCTTGGTATAGAAGTTCGCGAGTTTTTCCAACACCAAATCCAACTTTCCGGTCTGCTCGCCGACCACCATCATCTGCGGCAGCATCGGCGGAATGTCTTTCGATTTCACAAAGGCGGTGGCGATCGAGTTGCCCGCCTCGATCTCCTTGATCGTCGCCAAGGTCAGGTCATGGTAGGTGATGTTCCCGACCACGTCCGCCACGATTTCGAGCGCCCGCGTCACCGGGATGCCGGAGGTGATGAGCGTGGCCAGCGAACGGGAAAATCGGACCAGGTGAATCTTCTGGAAAATCTGTCCGAAGACCGGCAGCCGGACTTTGAGACTGTCGAACTGCCGTTTTCCGCCTTCCGTTCGCGTATATACCCGGGAGAGGACCGCCGTGCCGACGGCCACCACCACCAGCGTCCACCACCACTGCTGGAGAAAACTCGACGTGCCGATCAGAAGTTTCGTCGAGGCCGGCAGCTCGCCGCCGCTCTCTTCGATCACCTGCGTCAGGTTGGGAATGACGAAAATCATCATGGCCACGCCGACGATGATCATGCCGCCCAAAACGAAGGCCGGGTAGATCATCGCCCCGCGGATTTTTGAAATCAAATCGTAGTCCTTCTCCTGCTGGTCGGCCAGGTAGTTCAAGGTCTCATCGAGTTTGCCGGTCGTTTCGCCGGAGCGGATCATGTGGACGAAGAAGTTCGAGAAGACCGTCGGATAGCGAGCCAGCGTGGCCGAGAGCTTCGCTCCGCCGTCCACCTCGTCGGCGATTTCCGAAATGATGATCTTGAAGTTGATGTTGTCCGTCTGCTTGACGAGGATCCGCAGCGCCTGGACGATCGGCACCGTGGCCGAGATCATGACCGCCAACTGCCGCGCGAAGAGCACCACGTCCTTCCGCGGCACGCGACGCAAAAACCCGAACGACGACTGGAAGAGCGTAATCCGCTTGCGCTCCTTGACCGAGATGACGACCAGGTCCTTTTCTTTCAGAACGTCAAGCGCGACGTTCTCGCTCGGCGCCTCAACCGCACCGACCACGGAAGCGCCCTCCAGGTCCTTCGCTTTGTAGTCAAAGATGGCCATGAGCTAGGTGTTAGGTATTAGGGGTTAGCAAGATAGGGGTCAGGAGCGAACATGAGTTGACGTCGTGAGCCTGGTGATCATGGCATTCAGCATCTTCATGACTTCGTCAAGGATACCTCGACGGCATGGAGATCGAGACGTTTTGTCGGCGGTATTTCCCTTCAGCGATGTTTGAGGGAATTGAAATTGCGGATCTCCGTACCTGCGAGGTCAAGCCTTACACTTCCTCCTTCGGAAACGCCTCGGTTAATTCGTACACTCGTACTACTAAGTCCATTGACTTCTGCCAAACCTTCAGCTCCTTGTAGGAGTTCGTTTGCGTCTTCATGCTCAAATTTTCCTAAAACCTAACACCTAACCTCCTAAAACCTTATTCAACTTCTCGTCAGCATTTTCAAATTATTCGGATCAACCGCGTGCGCCAGCGCATCGTCAATCAAAATCTCGCCGGTTTTCACCAGTTCCGCCAGCGCTCGGTCGAGCGAGATCGTGCCCTCGCCGCGACTCGTCTGGAGCATGCTCTGCAATTGATAGAGCGCGCCGTCGCGGATAATCGATCGCATCGGCGAGGACGGAACCATCACCTCGGCCACCAGGATCCGCCCCCCGCCGACCCGCGGCAGCAAGCGCTGACTGACGATCCCCTCCAGCGTGCCCGCGAGTTGCGTGCGCGTCTTGACCTCGTACTCCGGTGGCGAGCTGTTGATGATCTTCTCGACCGTTTTCATGACCGAATCGGTGTTCATCGTCGAGATGACCAGCCGCGACGATTCGGCCGCCGTCAGCACCGCCTGGATGACGGGCGGGTCTTCCATCTCCGAAACCATGATGACGTCAACGTCCTCGCGGCTGGCGGTTTCGAGCGCCTGCTCGACCGACCGCGTGTCCCGTCCGACCTCGCGCTGTTCGATGAAACTCTTGTCGTTGAGGTAGAGGTATTCGATCGGCTTTTCAATCGTGACGATGTGGGCTGTGCGCGTCTTATTAATTTCGTTCACCAGGGCGGCGAGCGTCGAGGTTCGTCCAGATCCGAACGGCCCGGTCACGAGGACCAAACCTTTCGTCAGTCGGGTAAAGCCCTGCACGACGGACGGCAGGCCCAGTTCCGACAAGGGCTTAATCTCCTTCGGGATTAAACGCAAGCTGGCGCCCAGGAAACCCCGTTGGTAGAACATCGAGACCTTGAATCGAATGCGATTTTCCAGGGCGAAGGCCACCACGATTTCGCGATCACGGTTGAGCATCTCGCGCTGGTCTTTGGTCAAGAACATCTCGACCAGCACGTCCATGAACTCGGGCGTGATGACCGGTTCCTGCTCGAGCGCCACGAGCTTGCCGTCAACCCGGAGAATCGGCGGATTGCCGACGGTCAAGTGCAAATCGCTGGCGCGGTATTCCGCCGCGCTGGTGAGAATGCGCTGGATGACGATGGATTCGGAAGTTGGCATGTCCTTCACGCTCTCAACAACCGCTTGACCTTCTCAATCACCTCGCTCGGCATGAAGTGCGCCTTGATCAGGTAGTCGGCCGCGCCCAGGGCCAGCCCTCTCTCGACGTCGCCCTTCTGTCCGAGATTCGTGAGCAAAACCACCGGGACGTCCCGGGTGCTCGCGTCGGCTTTGACCTTCTGGAGCATGGTGAAGCCGTCCATGATCGGCAGAACGATGTCAAGCAAAATTAAGTCCGGTTTCCACTCTCTCGCCTTCTTCAGTCCCTCTTTGCCGTCGCTCGCCAAGTCGACGCTGAACCCCTCGAGGCCGAATTTCGTCACGTACATGCCGGCCAGAAACGAATCATCCTCGACGACTAAAATTTTCGGTTTCCCGGATTCGTCGTGCGTGGTTTTTTTTGCCATAGGGATGTCCTTACGTTTGTGAGTCAAATGTCATAGTCAACCGTCACCTGTCCCCTCACGCTCGCGTGGCATCCCAGACTTCCTCGACAGTGGTAATACCGCGCAGGGCTTTGATAATCCCGTCCTGCCGCATCGAGAACATTCTTTGGTTCTTGAATTCCTGTTTGAGGATCTCAATGAGGTTGCCGCCGGAGACGATGATCTGCTGAACCTTTGGAGTGATGGCCAGCACCTCGGCAATCGCCACGCGCCCTTTGTACCCCGTGTTTTCGCAACGCACGCAGCCGCGGCCGCGAGAAAACTTCAGGGGTTTCGTCAGTTTGACTTCATCCGGCAGGTCGGTCTTGTCAATCAGCGCCAATTCGGCAGAGACCTCCTTCTCCAGTCGCTCCGGGATGGTGACCGACTGGGGGCAGTGCGGACAGACCCGCCGCACCAACCGCTGCGCCATCACGACGTTGGTTGAGGAAGCGATGAGGAAGGGCTCAATCTTCATGTCAATCAACCGCGGAATGGCACCGAAGGCGTCGTTCGTGTGGAGGGTCGAGAAGACGATGTGACCAGTCAGCGCGGCATGGACCGCTAGTTCGGCCGTCTCGGTGTCGCGGATTTCGCCAACCATGATGATGTCCGGGTCCTGCCGCAGGATCGAGCGTAAACCCGCGGCGAAGGTTAAGCCTACCTCGGCGTTCGTCTGCGCCTGGTTGACGCCTTTCATGAAGTACTCGACCGGGTCTTCGAGCGTCACGATGTTCACCGCCTCGTCGTTCAGGAGATTGATGAGCGCGTACAGCGTGGTTGATTTTCCTGAACCGGTCGGACCGGTGATGAGGAACATACCGTGCGACTTCTGGATGTTCTCCTTCATGAGTTCCAGGGCCTGACCCTCGAAGCCGAGGACGCCGAGCTCGGTCAACTTGGTCGAGGTGTCGAGGATCCGCATCATCACCTTCTCGTTGTTGACGAGCGGCAAGGTCGAAATGCGGTAATCGATATCCCGACCTTCAATCACCATGCGGAAGCGACCATCTTGCGGAATGCGGGTTTCGTCGATCTTGAGGTTTGACAACACTTTAATCCGCGCGACGATCGCCTGATGGACGTGCTTCGGCAGCATCAGCGAGGTGTGGAGGATCCCGTCGACCCGGAAGCGGACGCGCGTTTCGTCGGCCACCGGCTCGATGTGGACGTCCGAGGCCCGACCCTCGACCGCATGTCGCAAAATGACCGAGACCATCTTCGACACCGGCGCGGTCTTGACGACCTCCTCGAGTCCCTCCTCCTCGACCTTCAGCATGGCCTGCTGGATCTTCGATTCTTCCTCCGCTCCTTTGAGCGCTTCCTCGACCTCGGCCGAGAGCGATTCGTATTGACGGACGATGTACTTCAAACTCGAGAGCGAGGTCAGGAAGTACTTCAGGCGGTAGCGGTTCTTCCGAGCGATGAACTCGATCGCTTCGAGGGCGCGGAAGTTCGACGGATCGACCATCGCCACCGAAAGTTCGTCGCCCGAACGATTGAAAGCCACCATCTTGTAGTTTTCCGCCAACTCCTTTGGGACGGCGTTGAGGATCTCCGCCCGGACGACGCGGCCGAACAGATCGATGTACGGAATATTGTAGAGTTTGCTCTTCTCGCGTACCAAATCCTCTTCACGCACGAGGTTCTTCGACTCGAGAAGTTCATTCACCGGCTGATGGCTGGCTTGGCTTTCGGCCAGGAGCGCCTCCACCTGCTCCTTGGAAAGCAGGCCATCAGCCAGGAGCAGATCGAGGAGCGTCGCTTCAGCGGTCGGTTGAGTGGTGGCGGGTGGCGTCATGGGTTATCGCGTTTGAAAGGGGTTCGGATTTCGCTGTCCCGGCAACGTCACCGGCGTCTCCGGCAGCGGTGAAGCCGAGAGGAAATCATGGAGCGCCTTGAACTGTTCGGTGGCGTAGAGATCCTCGCCGAACTGCGTAAGGGTTGGTAAATCGGTGCTCCGTCGACTGCCTCCGACGAGCGGCTGATCGTCACCGGTCTTCGGTTGGAGAAGATAGATGGCGACCATCCCGACCACCAGCACCACCACGAGCACGCCAATCAGGAACGTGGCTCTTCGCGGATTGCGTTTTTGGACGAGGGCCATAGTGAAAGAAGTGTTAACGCTTGAAGCTTGACGGTTGACGAGAGGATAGGAAGGTCATGCGATGGTCTGGTCACGCCTCACCGGTCGCAGGCTACTTGGTGGCTTGTTCAAGGTAGTAGGTTTTTACTTCGATGGAAAATACGTTGCCGGCTCCGGGCTGGGTGCCGGGAGCAGTCGCGCCACCCTGGAAACTGAAGGACAAGGCGTCGAACAACCGTTGACTCCGTTCAAGATTTTGGAGGAGCGTTTTGAATGATTCATAATCGGACGGCCCGCTGACGCTCAAACTGACATCGAGGACCTGGACAGTGTCGGTGCTTGAGCGAACGCCGGCTTGGGCTTCGGTGCCGGGGCGACGGGCGGCCGTTCCGCCCGCCGTCGGCGTGGCTAAACTTGTCCCTTTTGTCACGGCGACTGATTCTAAGGTCATCCCCGAGTCCTCGGCCAGCGCTTGGAGTGTCAGATAGAGACGACCGACTTGCGGCTCGAGAGGAAGTATCTGTTCGGTGTTGACCGGTCGTTGACTGATGACGGTTCGGTAGGCCGCGACCATTTCCTCGACCTGCTTGAGGTAGGCCTGCCGGTTCTTCAGTTCCTCCGTTTCCGATTGCAAAGCCAGGATACCGACCCGCCGAACGGTCGCAATCTGCGGACGCAGCAAACCGACGTAGCCGAGGAGGGCGACGATGAACACCACCCCAATCAAAACGTACCGAAACTGCGTGGTCATGAGGACGGTCAGGAGTTTCCGGAATGGCGCGGGGATGTTCATGGTCAGGTTCGGCTGTTCGTATTGGTCGTGGTATTCCCACCCCCCGACGACTGGTCGATCGGGTTATAATAAACGTCGGGGAGAAAGGTGAAATCAGCGACAAACCCGTATCCGCCGCCTTCCGGCGACCGACTGATTGAATCGATTTTTATGTCTTTGATGAAATTCGCGGCTGTCTGGTAAATCGTCAGTTGTTGGGTGATCGTCTCGATGTCAGGCGCAATGCCGGTCAGCGAGATGCCGCCGCCGACGTCGATCGTCAGGCCGCCCGGGTAGAACACCGTCGGCAAGGTGTAGCGTTCGAAACTGTCGAGGAACTTCGTCCAGTACACATGCCGGTTGAGGAGCTGTCGAATGATGTCATTCGACGATTTCAAGAGGATCGCTTTCCGCTGTTCGTTCTCAAGCGACTTGATGTTCTGAATCGTAGCCGTCACCTCGGCGCGCTTCTCTTCGGTCTTCTGGACCCGCGTCTCTTGCCACAACAGCAACGCCACTTCGAGAATGCCGATGGCGAGGGCGGTCGCAAGGGCCGTCAGGCCAATCGTCGTAAGTTTCTTCTTCGGGTCGAACGTCGTGACGAGTTCTTCCGGCAGCAGATTAACTCCGTCGAAGCCCTGATCCTCGGTCGGCGGTAACGGTCGAAGCGGCGAGGCCGGCGGGATTCTCATCCGCGGAGGCGGCGGACTTGGCGGTGCCGGCGGGGTCGAGAACCTCGACCCGCGCCCGAACGGACTGACCGGCGGCGTAGTCACCCCGCTTCCGCGTCCAGCCACGCCGACCTTTTGATCCGGTGCCGGCGGAATGCGCGGTAATGGCGGAAAATCGCCTGGCCGTGATCCGGTCGGGCTAGACGGTTGCGGCGCTGGCGGCTTCTTCGTTTCCGGTCCGCCGCTCACCGTCGCCAGGCCGGCAAAGATATCTTCCGGCTCGACGCGCCGAGGGCTGGTGGTTTTCGGGGCTGACCGCGGCGGCGGTGGAGGAGGAGGAATAGCCACACTCGGTGCCTTCCCAGCTTTCGGCCGCTCAAACAGGGAACGGAACCAGAGTATCAGCCCGGATGGCTTCTTCAATGGTTTCCCTTTTTCGTCCGAGCGCTCCGGCGACGAAAACGTCACCGGCGCCGGTGGAACGCGCTTAGGTTTTTTTGGCTGGGACTCGTTCCCTTCTTTTGTGTCTTTGAGAAGATTGATGTCCGGCATGGATGGTGTTATGGCGCTACGATCTCGCGCATGCCGAGACCGATGGCCACGGCGAAGCGCGGACCGATTTCGTCGAGCGCTGGTTTCAAGTCAAGCGGGTAGACCGTCCGCGCCCATGGGTCGCCGATGATGACCTTCATGTTCAGGGTCGTGGCCAAGTACTCGGGCAAGCGGGCCAGAAAGGCCGAACCGCCGGCCAGCAGGATTTTTTCGATCGGCTTCTCGCCCTGGTTGCGGTAGAGATTGAAGACGTAACGGATCTCGTTGAGGATGGAATTGATAACGAATTCGATCGCTCGCGGAATTTGGCTGGCCGTGCCCTGGACCGACCCGACGCCGACGTCGCGCTTGAACTGCTCGGCTCGTTCCACTTCAACGTTCAAGCTGTTGGCGATGGCTTTGGTGATGGTTTCGCCGCCGACGTCGATCGAACGGTTGAGGAGCGGGATGCCGTTGACGGTGATGGTGATGTTCGTGACGACCGAACCGATGTCGACAATTATGAAGGAGCCCGGTTCGCCGCCTAAGAGCGAGCGTTCAAGGGCAAACGACTCGGTTTCCAAACTCACGAGTTTCAAACCGGCGTTTTTAAAGATCTCGAGATAGCGTTTGACTAACGTCTTTGGCGCCGCCGTCAAGAGGACGCGGAGATTCTTCGGTCCGTGCTCTTCGGATACCGGCTTGTCCGGGCTGGGAAGATTCGACGCCTTTAACGCGGCGTCGTTGGCTGATCGTTTTTTGTCTTTCAACAAGCGCCAATCGAGAACCATTTCTTCAATCGGCATCGGCACGAATTTCTTTGCCTCCCAGCGGACGGCCGAGTACATCTCCTTCCGCGGCATGACCGGTAAGCTGATGATCGAGGAAAAGACCGAGAAGTTTGGCAGGGCGGAGATCGCTCGGTCGGTCTTTGCCCGCGACCGCTTGATGAGTTCGCGGATGGCCGTGGCGATCTCGGTTTGCTCCTGGAGGGAGTCGCTCTTAATGATATTCGTGGGCCGCTCGAGGAAAGCGTAGGTCACCAGCCGGGGTTGACCGCCCTGGTTTCTGCATTCAACGAGCTTGATGCTCGATGTTCCGATATCAACGCCAAGATAGCTCGCCTTACTTCCAATCAACCGTGGCATACACCGGTTTTGTTCTTGAGGGAACGGGTCATGAATGTGTACAAAAATTATAGCACAAAAAAATCACTTTGTCCACCTTACGAGTGTGTGATACCAATCTACGAAATTCGTTCGGTGCGCGCGTGCTTTTCGCAGTTTCGCATCACCATCCAAGCCGCTAAACCGCCAACGCGCTAACCCGCTCATTCCTCACGGCACCACTTCTTGGACGTCGGGGAGTCCTTGAGCCAAAGCGGCCAGTCCGGGCGGCGCGTTTGCCTGCAGCCGGCCGTCGTAGATGACTTTCTCCGCTGGCTCGATCGCGCCGGTGGAACCGATGTACTTCCGCTTGAAATCGAATTGTTGCGCGACCATCGCCCCGCGCACGACCAACTGATTGTCGCCGCTCGCAGCGCTCTCAACAGTAACCGTTTTTTCAGTGAAATACGTTCCAACGAGCTGGGAAACGCTGGAGTCAATCGTGATGTCCCCTTTAACGATAAACGCCAGCGACGGAAGTTGCCGCAGTTCCCGGATCCCGACCGACGGCGAAGGGAGGTAGAACAGATTGGCGTTGATCGTCAGGTTGCCGTCCACCACGAACGTGCCGGCGCCGCTCTCCTGCGGGACGCCGGGGGGATTCGCGTTCGCCGGAGGGTCGAACGTCAAGTTCTCGTCAACCGTCAGATCGCCGGTGACGTGATACACCTTGCCGAGGAGCGGCGTGTCATGATCGGCGGCCGGATCGCGGGTGGCGAAGTATTCCTTGAGCGTACGATTACCTGACAATTCCTCGACCACGTCGCCGAACTTATTGCGATTGCCGCTGACCTTCGTGGTCAGTCCGTTGAGGTCAATCTCGCCGATCTGCGACCGGTAGCGATTCTCGGCTTGCGGGAGCGGGAAGAGCGGCGCGCCGGGCTGAAGAAAGGCCGATACGCCGCCGCTGATCGGCGCGCTCGAACAGAAGTTCGTAATTGTTCCGGTCGCCACGATCCGATAGGTGGCGTTGCATTCCGTTGAGCCGCCGGGGAAGCCGGGCGGAACCCCAGTCAGTGTGCTACCGACGTTCTGGCCCGAGTAGATGTCGCCGAACTTCGTTTGGAAGAAGAGTTGTCCGCCGAGGCGGAGGGTGCTGAAGTCAATCCAACCGAGATCAGGACTCCAGGCGAAACCGGAGAACTGCTTCGTCCCGCCGCTATCGATCGAAACTCCGTAGACGCTGCATTGGTTGCAGGACGAACATGTGCCGCCGTAGGTTGTGCAACTGACCCCAGGGCAATCGGAGTCGGTAAAACAGCGATTGGTCGTGCCGCTACAAAAGCCTGCGGTTTTGCACAACCCAGTTCCTAGCCCTACGCAATCATTATTCGTCCTGCACGGCGTGGTTTTATCCGAACACCATTTGGCTGTGCATTGTGAACAATCATTGCACGTCGGAAATGATGAGGGTTGAGAATCAGTGCAAATTTTGCAGGCCTGCTGGTTGGGGGGGTTGGCATTGGCCGTACAGTCCTTGCAGGCCACGAAACGGTCCGAGCCGTTGACCGGACCGGTTGAGCCGCCGCGCAATTTCACCCAGCCGGCTTCCGCGTCAGGATCAGTCACGCCGGGCAGCGACTTGGACGGCGCGTTCGAGTAGTCGCAGCTGCCGCCTCCGCAGTCGCTGTCTTGAAAACAGGCCAAGCCGTTGTTTCCTCCGCCGTTGCATTTTCCAAGCTGCAGCCGGCCCCAGCCCTCAATCGCATCTGTCGAGAGATTTAATTTTGCGAGATAGGGCTTGGCCGCGGCGGCCGGATCCGGCGGCGGTCCGGTCACCGACTTGTCGAATGACAGCCACCCGCTCGACCGACAGGCCAGCGGATTGCTGCTGCACTTGATTTTGCAGTCGCTATCATTGATGCACCGAAACCCCTGGTTCTGGCTGCAGACGCCGTTGCACAAATTCGCGATATAATTGGGACACAACCGCGCCGAGTTTTCGTAACATTGACCGAGTGTGTCATTGCAAGATCCATCGAACTTGCACTGATTGTTGTTGCCGCTGCAGTCGCGGCTTAAAGCACACGATGGAAAGGAGCAGGTACTCGAGGTATTATTCACACAGGTCTCACCGGGCGTGGTACAGTTGGCGGTTGTTGAGCATGGCTGATTCGAGGAACTTGACGGGTCGGCTGAATTCCGACACCACCGCTGACAAGGTCTGTTGTCCGAGCAGGCAACGGTTGGATCGCCGGTGCACGACCCAATCGAACACTTACCGTTGGTCGGGCTGGTACACGGTCCGAAGTCAACGGTTTCGTTGCTGTCCTGACTTCCGAGCCAAGCGCTTCCCGAAATCACCCCTTTGACGCACTGTCCGACGCCTCCGCAATCCGCCACCTCATTCGCGGTCGTGCAGGCTTTAGCCAGGTTGTTCGCGCACTGCCCGTACGTATCACTGTCGTTGACGTTGACGCCGAAGCTGGACGGCTGGCTGGCGCACGTTCCTTGATTGCCGCAGTTGAAGTCAATCCAGCCGATCGGATCGCTCTGATTGGTCGAGGTCCCGACCCAGGCCCAGCCAGTCACGTTCCCCGGGCTCAACCGGAGAATCGTCGCGTCCCCGCCGAGCGGCGCTTCGCCGACCGCCCAGAAATGATAGGGATCGGCCGCGGTGATCGATGTCAGCCGCGCTTTGACCGGCGGCTTTTGCGGCTGCCATGAATCGCTTGGCACGGTCCCGGCGCTTACGTCAAACGTGTTGCGGTATACGATCGCCTCGCCGCTTCCGTCCTGATCGCCGACGGCCCAGACGTCAATCAAGTCAAAGGCGGTGACAGCCGCTTCGTTTTCCGGGGTGACCGAAAGCTCGTCGCAGGTGATTTTCGCGCCGACGTCGGCGAAACAGACGATCTCCAGACTCTGCCCCGGATCGCTCCCGAACGAACCGTAGTACTGATTGGTCACGACCGCGGAAAAATTTTGCCAGTCACCGACGCAAATGCCATTGTCGGTCGCCTGGTTCGGGGGTTTGCACTCTTGGTTCGTCTGGCACGAGATTGACGAATCAAGCTGGCACTTGCCGCTCCCGACCCCGTAGCTGCGGTCGCCCTGGAAGAGGTTGATTTCGTAGCCGCAAGTTCCTAAACTAGAGTTTTTGCAGCGCGTCATGACGCCCGCGTGCGGCCGCTGGTTCCAGCGCGGATCAGCAGCCGAGTACTGATCGAACTGATCGCTGAACTCAAGCTTGTATTTTCCGGAAACTCGATAGGCCGTTCCCGGGAGGAGCGACAGCGGTATTTCCTGCTTGACCTCGGATTGCGGCAAACTCTGGGTCGGGGACAGGAGATTGTCCTTGGCCGCGTTGGGAATATCTATCCAGGCAGCAGTTCCCTGCTCTCGATACTGAAACGTCAGAACCGACGGCGGTTCGGTTTCGATTCGGCAAGTTCCACCCGGACAATCAGCCATATTCCGGCAGGCCTGGCCATGCTTCGTGCCGCCGTTGCAGGTGCCTTTGTACCGGAGCGGGAGACAGGAACCGGGATCACCCCCGCAGTCAGCGGCGGCGCCAGTACATGATTGACCAATGAACCCTACGTTCGTACAGAACCTCGGGAATGAACTCTGCGGTGCGTTCGGTGTGTAGCCGCACACCCCCTCGCCCGCGCCGCACGGCGACGCGACCGAACATGCCTGGTGGCTGCTTGAACACCACTCCCCAATCTGGCAGAATCCTCCGTCGCAGTCCGCGTCCTTGGCGCACGGCATCAGCCCGTCGTTCGAGCACCGCGGAGTCCAGGGCTGGTAGTACTGGATGGCGAACGGATACCAGCCGCTCCCCCGAACCTGGCACGTCCCGCCACCGGTGCACTGGGCAGCGGTAGTACAGGAGGTCCCGTCATTCGTTCCATTCGCGCATTCCTTGAGCTTGATTCCGCCATACGCCGGAAAGGTCACGATCGTACTGACCGGCCCTGGACTCGAGGGTGTTCCAGCAGGACCACCGCACAAGTTTCCGCTGCTCGTGTCCCACATATTGCAGGTTGGCGCAACCGGACAAAAGCCAGGGTTGCCTTGACAGCTTCCGGCCAAAGGGTACGAACATGTTGTTTGGCCCGGTGGACATTGGCCGACGTCAAAACACGGCGTGGTGCCGTCTGTACACAGCCCCGGACAGTCGTCTTGATTTGAACACTGCGAACTAGGGTCTGTCGCGCAGAACTGGCAGTCGTTGGGACCACCGGTGCATAATAGCGACGGCTGATTCGAGCACTTCCGCGGGCACTCCGTATCCTTTTGACAGAGCTGCGTCGAATCCGAACTGCAGGTCCCCCAGTAGCACTCTGAATCGTCAAAGCACTGGACTGGCGTCCCGTTGTACGTTCCGACGTTCTGACAGGTGCCGACCCGCCAGGAGACGGTCGAGTTACTGATGTTGGGTTGGGTAACAATCGACGGAAACGACGTGCGGTCAACGCAGCTCTGACCAGCCGGGCACTCGGTGCCGTTAGGACACAACTGGCCGGTCGGCGAGCCATCCGATTCGCACTCGCGGTCGTTCCGATCGTTCTCGATGTTGAATGCGACTCGCCCCGGCTGCGAACCCAACTGTTCAATCTTCAACTGGTACGTTTTCGGCGCGGTATTGTCCGGAATTTTCACCAGGCCGTACAAGACCGTCCCGACTTCGTAGGGCGCCAAGGTCACGTTGACATCGTCGATGGTGACCGTCTGAAATGGTTTATCAGTCAGACCGGAGTTCGAAAGAATCTTGGTGATGAAATCCGGATCTTGAAAGGTCGTCACGATTTGGCCACGATCCTCTCTCGACCAGCCCCAGTAGTCAACCGGGAAATTCGTCCCGGCCATCCCAGACCGCGTCGCAAAGAGTCCCATCCCAAGGGCTTCGCTCTTGATGCCGGAAATACTCTGCCAGGGTTCACCGACGTAAGCCCTTCCGGAAGACCCGCCGGGATCAAGAAACGAGGTGTGCGCGCCGTTTCCCAATGCATTGAGATAACTTCCGCTTGGCTCCCAGCCGTCGGGCCGGTGGTTCGGAACGTTCGAATCAAGACGGTCCGCTTCAAATCCCGGATTGGTAACTAGATTTATTCCTCGCCCACCCATGCGCCGAGTCAATGCCAACGCGCGAACCGGCGCCGTCGTCGGAGATGACGAAACAGCCGGGCCGGCCTCGTTATAGCGGATGATTTTATTCGGCGCGCCCTCGCCGCCAAGCCAGACCAAACTCTTCAGTGGTTGCCCAGGCGTGATGGCCGCGGGTGTCGCGTTGAACGTCGCCACCACGCTGGTCAAGGTTGTGCCGTTGGCCGCAGTTCCAAGGTTGAGAGTTTCATTCGTGTAGCCGTCTTTTTGGCTATACTTCCATAACTTTCCTTTGCCGCTTGCGTCCCGGCCAGCCAGCCAGCCATGGTCTTTGTCAATGTAGTACGCTGCCCGGACATCGTCGTCATAGGCAAAATCACCGTCAGTTGTTTGCTCCCAGGTGCGCTGGATCAACCTTTTGTTTTCGCAGGTCGAGGCCGCGTTGTCGGTACTCAACGTCTCCTTGTAGGTAAAGAGCGGCCGGATGTCGGGCGGATTTGAATCCGGGTCGCGTCCGACGGCGATGGCTTTCGAGGTATGCGCTGCGGCCACGGCGTTGAAGTCGATTGAAGTCCAGTTCGCGCAAACGTTCGTACAGGTCGCATTTCCAGTGCAATCGCTGTTACCATTTGGACAGAGCGTACCATTGTTTGATCCCGGAAGAGTTCCGCCAGCACATACATCTGGTCGCTTGAGCTCGGTCGGCGTACAACTTCGCGATGGACCGCTCTGGCAGGTTCCGCCGCCTGCGGCACAGGCATTTTTGTTCGCCGTTGTATCGCAGAGCGAACCGTTGTTCGTCCCGTTAACGCACAGATCGACGTTCACTTTCTTCTCCGCGTTCCAGGCCTTTGAGTAGGGATCGAGCTTCAGGATTGTTCCGCTTTTCCCAACCGCCCAGGCCGTCGTCTTCCACTGCCATAGTTGGAAAGACGAATAGGTGTTTTGGCAGGCGTCCTGGTTTGTGAGGAAACGCAGTCCGCTGACTCCGGTCAGGCCCGGCGTCCCGGCCTCGAGCGGAATGTTCGTCCAGAAGGTGCCGTTGAAATACAAGAGGACGCCCTGATTGGTCCCGATTTCTTCACCCGCGGCCCAGGCCTCGTATGTGCTCGGGATCCGGTCGTAGACCGTGGCGATGCTGCGCAGGTTGACCGGACTCGCAAACGGCGAGCCGAGCTTGACGAAGTCGTTGGCCCGGCTGCTCGAGGGCACGAAGGTGGTCAGCAGGCCGGCCGCCAAAAGCACGAACGCGATCCGGAGTACGGTCGCGTACGCTACGAAACGTCGCTGCGTCAAGACGTGAGCCATGGGAAGTTCGGCCTCGTCTTACAGGACATGCAGCCGTGGTCGTTGGTTACCGGAGTTCATACAGCGGCTGAAAAGCGTTGACCGGTGCGGCAATCTGAAACAGAGTGAATTCTCTCGGGTCAGTATCAACGATGCAGGCGCCGGCAGCAGAGCTGCTTCTTAAGATATTGACTTCTTGGGGTGTGTTTGCGTTGCAATGACTGTCATCACTGGAATCGCCAGGCGTCGGATCATACCCTAGGCCCGAAGAGGAAATCACGAATTCGTTAATAAACAGGAAGCAAACCGAAATACTAAATCTGCTGATACGACTGGTTGACCGCTGGTAAAAACCGCCTGCGGGCGGACCGTGGTACCCGGCTGGACAGGTCAAAAAAGTATCGTAAACCAATACGGATTGCAGCGTGTT
>SBBC01000028.1 GCA_005239865.1 Candidatus Microgenomatus auricola | reverse complement strand
GGCGGCCTGGGCGAAGCGGTCCGCAGCGCGCTGGGGAAATATGCCGGAAGTGTTACCTCCTTGACCGTGACGAAAACCCCAACCAGCGCAACGCCGGAAGAACAATTGCAGCACCAAGGCCTTGACGCGGACGCCATCGTCCGTGCGATAGTGCGTTTGGTCAAGCCATGAACGCGTTGCTCTTCGATATCGGCGGCACCAATATCCGCATTGCCGTCACGCGCGACGGTAGGCAGGTGGTCGCTCCGCTGACCGTCAGGCGGCCTCGAACATACCGCGACGGCATTGGCGTGCTCATCGGTGCGGCGCGTCAACACAGCGCCCGAAGGAACATCACCACCGCGGTCGGCGGGATTGCCGGAACACTCACCGCGACCAAGGATCGACTCTTGAACGCACCGCACCTGACTTCATGGATTGGAAAACCCCTGGCCCGAGACCTCGCGCGGAAGTTGCACGCTCCTGTCACGCTGGAAAACGATAGCGCCTTGGTGGCGCTCGGAGAAGCCGCGCACGGAGCCGGTCGCGGCTACGCGATTGTGGCTTACCTCGGCGTCGGCACCGGTCTCGGCGGCGCCCGGATCGTCAACGGTCGGATTGATCAGGCGGCACTCGGTTTTGAACCTGGTCATCAGGTCATTGATCGTCGGAGCCGCGCCCGCTGCCGCTGCGGACAGTACGGAGATCTTGAATCGCTCGTCTCCGGAACTGCGTTCAGGCGTCGTTTTGGAAAACCGCCGAAACACATCACCAGTCCATCGGTATGGCGCGAAGCCGCGGCGGCGCTGGCTGTGGGGCTCAGGAATATCGTCGCACTCTGGTCACCAGATGCGATCGTCCTTGGCGGCTCGATGATGAAACGGCCCGGCATCAGCATACCTGACGTCCGCCGTTCACTCTTGAAAGAACTCCATGGTTTTCTTCCAGCACCGCCGATCGTCCATGGTACGCTCGGCGACATCGGCGGCCTCTATGGTGCGCTGGAGCTGCTTAAGCAAACCAAACGAAACGCGGACTGAAAGTCTGCGCTGTCGTTTTTATTTATTCCGTAACCCATCATACGTAATTCATTTCTGACCTGTAACCCCTTCCCCATACAATCCCCATGATTTACATCGGCGCCGACCATGGCGGTTTCAAACTTAAGGAACAGCTCAAGCGTCGGCTGCGGACGGCCAAGCTACCATTCAAAGACCTGGGAGCTCACCGTCTTGATGCGACTGACGATTATCCGTTGTTCGCCGCGCGTGTGGCGAGAGCGGTCAGCCGTAGCGATAAGCATCGAGGCATCCTCCTTTGTCGTTCCGGCGTCGGCGTGTCCGTGGCCGCCAATAAAATTCGCGGTGTCAGGGCGACCGTGGCTTCGGACAGCTGGATGGCTGCCCGGGCGCGGCGTGACGACAACATCAACGTCCTGGCCTTGCCCGCGGATCGCCTGACCATCGGTGCGGCTTGGAAGATCGTGCGCGCTTTCCTGACGACGAAATTCCGCAACGCTGCCCGCGACCGCCGACGGATTCGCCAAATCAAGGCGCTGGAGCATGCCAAAGGTTAGGATCATTCCCGCTATCCTGGCGCGAACCGCAGCAGAAGCACAGCGCCAGACCAACCGCTGGCGGAAACTTCGCGTGCCCGTCCACATTGACCTGATGGATGGAAAGTTTGTCCGCACCAGGTCGTTCAGTCCTCGTACGCTCCGCACGCTTCATCTGCCAAAAGGTTCAGAAGCGCACCTGATGGTCCAAAATCCTGAAGCATGGGTTGAGTCGTGTGCGGCCGCCAGGATCCATCACCTCATTCTGCACGTAGAATCACGCCGGTCCACCAGCCTCGTGCGCCGGCAGCAAAAAAATTTCAAGTTCACGGCGGCGTTAAAACCGGGAACAAGGATACAGCGTCTCCGACGACTCCGCCGGTACATCAAGGGCATACAGGTCATGACCGTGCATCCGGGAAAGCAGGGAAGGCCATTTCTTCCTCGCCAACTCGATGTCATCAGGAAACTTCGCCGAATGTTTCCTCGATTGCCACTGAGCGTCGACGGCAGCATGAATGAGCGCACCCTCCCCCTCGCTCGCGCCGCCGGTGCTTCGGCTATTATCGTTGGCTCCGCTCTCGGGCGGAGCAAAAACCCTCTCGCCACGTTCCGGAAACTCGGCCGACTCGTCGTCTAGACCGCTATCCACAGCCCACCTCTTGACAAGCCTACGACCGCTTTGTAGTATTTAGATAGTTATCTAAACATCTAAATATGATTACAATCACCTCAGCGGAAGCCCGGTCACTCCGTCTCGCCCTCCAGACTGGAGAAACCATCACCCTCCCGCGCCTCCTCTCGCTCATCAGCGACCCAACTCGATTCCGCATCATCAAGGCGCTCACCCTTCATCCCCGGCTGTGCGTGACTGACCTCGCGCACTTACTCTTTCTCACGGCGCCAACGATCTCCCACCATCTCCGCATTTTGAAAGACGCCGACGTGGTGGTATGTGAACGCGATGGGCAGACCCAGTGCTACGAAATAGCGCCGACTGAGGCGGCCCGACTGCTCCGGAAACTCGTCATATGATGAGCCGCCGATCAGCCCGCGTTACCATCTTCCGCTACACCGGCAAACAGGGCTTCTTCACCATTCCGCCGTCGGCCTGCGTTGAGTGCGAAATCACGGTCCACCTGGCGCGGTCAATTTCCCAGCAGTTCCCCGCCGGAACAGTAAAGCTCGTCATCAGACCGTGGTGGCTGTGTTTCTGGAAGGTCCTGTGGCGCGGGGGATGGCATCCGCCAATCGTGACCATCAACGGAAAGCTGTTCTCGCAGGGGAAGGTACCGGACACGAGCTGCTTCACAGAGGCGATTCGCGATACGTTGAGACAACGACCATTCATCACGACGTGCGAACATGCTGTTTGACGGCCTCAACATCAACGTATTCATCGCCTTCATCGCCGGCGTTGTCGCATTCTTTTCGCCGTGCGTGGCGCCAATCATCCCCGCGTACGTGAGCTACGCCTCTGGTGTCTCCACCAAAGAGTCGGTAGCAACCACCCCTTTCCGCAGCCAGACCTTCCGGCACGGAATGTGGTTTGCCCTCGGCTTCGTTTTCATCTTCATTATCCTAGGCTTCTCAGTTTCCACAATTGGCAAAACCTTCCTGCACGCCCGTCCGGTCGTCGAAAAGCTCGGTGGTGTGCTCCTCATTTTTCTTGGCCTCTACCTCTTAGAGGTCGTCAAGCTTCCGTGGCTCTACCGGTCTCTGCAGTTCAACGTCGCCGGAAAGATGACCAAACGTGGGGCACTGAGCTCCTTCCTCGTCGGTACCACGTTCGGATTCGCCTGGACCCCCTGCATCGGTCCCACCCTCGCGGTCATCCTCTTCTGGGCTTCCCAGATGGAAACGGCTGCCCGCGGAGCGCTACTCCTGGTCGCATTCGGACTCGGCATCGCCGTCCCTTTCCTGGCAATCAGCCTGGCGGCTTCACGAACCCTGACTTGGATTCGTGCTCACGCCGTATGGCTACGACGTACACAAATTGCATCCGGCGGTGTCCTCATTCTCATTGGCCTCCTCATGGCCACCGGAAAATTCACCATCCTGACCTCATGGTTAGCCCGGCTCACACCGATCATTTAATCATTCTTAATGTCAAACATGATGAAATCGCCAGTCAGGCGTTCGGCAAAACGGCTGCTCTTCGTTGGTTTGATAACCGCTCTGGTCGTTGGGCTGACAACCTTGATCGCTATCGCTAGCCGAGATTCAAAGCAAACTTCTTTAAGCAAGCGGCCAACCAATACTCGGGTCGATGATAATCAGGCCGGATCGGCGGTCGTCCGAAATCAGGTCCAAACGCCACGGCCTGGTGAACTTACCCTGGTCTGGTTCTCCGCCACCTGGTGTGAGATCTGTAAGGTCATGCGGCCGTTCATCAGCAACGTCGTGGCTGAATTCCCAAACGTACACCTCGAAGAGCACGATGTTGATCGGGAATCACAACTGGCCAAACAGCACTTCGTTCGTGGCACGCCGACATTCGTCTTCGTCAATTCCGAAGGAAAAGAGATTCTCCGCTTCAACGGTGCTTCGGAGCGTGGATTCCGGCAGCAAATCGAGCGAGCATTGAGCCTGATCTAGGATATGTCGAAGGTCTCTCTGGCAATCATCTTTCTCATCCTCGTCGCTGGGGTGACTATCTTCATCTCGCGATTCGGCACACTGCAACGGGTGAACATTCCGGCAAACATCAAGGAGTCTACCATGAAATCCAGCATCCCCCTCGACGAAATCTACAGCGGCGGTCCGGGCAAGGATGGCATCCCCTCGATCGATAACCCGAGGTTTGAAACGGTGGCGGAGGCCAACGCCTGGGTGGACGCCGACGGACTTGGGATCGCCGTGATGCTCGATGGTGTTGCCCGTTTCTACCCGTACCAAATCCTCGTCTGGCACGAGATCGTGAACGATGTCGTGGCGGGAAAACCGATCGTCGTAACCTTCTGTCCCCTGTGCGGAAGTGGCCTCGTTTTTGACCGAACCATTGATGGTCAGGTATATGAGTTCGGCGTGTCGGGGAAACTCTACCAAAGCGATCTACTGATGTTTGACCGGAAAATTGACGGGAAACCCGGAACCGAAAGTTACTGGGCGCAGATTTCTGGCGAGGCCGTTGTTGGACCAAAGACCGGCACCCGTCTCGAACAGCTACCGACGGTCGTTGCAGACTGGTCGAACTGGAAAGGAGAACACCCGGACGGTGAGGTCCTCTCTCGCGATACCGGTCATCGAAGAAACTACAGCGTCAATCCCTACGGAGACTACGACGAATCATCGTCCATCTACTTCCCGGTCAATGAACGAGATTCCCGTCTCAATCCAAAGACACGAGTCATCGGCGTTGAGGTCAATGGAACCTTCACAGCATACAAACGAGACGATGTGCTTGAGCGCACGATGATCGAGGATACTGTTACAGGCAAGCGAATTGTTCTCAGGTCCACTGATGACGGCGGGGTTGAGGTTTTGATTGATGGTCAGCAGCGGCCGCACGTCGAACTCTTTTGGTTTGCCTGGGTGGCCTTCCACCCCGATACCCTCCTCTTTACGTTGTAACCATTATGCTACCTTATGGCGCGTAAAGGAGGTGATCAGATGGATACGATGAAATGCCCAAAGTGCGGCCAGAACACCGACGGCTGGAAGTGCGCCATCTGCGGATCCGTTTCCGGTCAGCATGATGAGGCTCATGTCCATGAAGGATCAGACCGCTACTGCATGCCGCGGTGTGGGCCGTGTGGGCAGGCGGTCGTCCACTGTACTTGCTCGTAAATAGGGGCGAGAAAACGACCGCGACGACGTCGTGAGTCGTTTTCGAATACCCAGCATCTGCTAGAATGACAACATGTTGAACCTCAAGACGCCCTTGTCGGAACTGCCCGGCGTCGGTCCTTCAACCGCCGCCAAGCTCTCGAAGCTCGGCATCTCGACCGCGCTCGACCTCCTGTCGCATTTTCCGATTCGGCATGAGGACCTGCGACATGTCACGCCGATTGCGCGCCTTCGCTCTGGCCAGACGGTCGTGCTCCGCGGTCGCTTGCAACTCATCCAATCGCGGCGCGGCTGGCGGCGGCGACGCATGACGATCACCGAGGGCTTGCTCGAGGACGGAAGCGGGAGCGTCCGGCTGATCTGGTTCAACCAGCCGTACCTAGCCACCACCTACCGGGCGGGCGAGGAACTCTTGGTCGTCGGCAAGCTCGTTACCAGCGCCTATGGCCCACAGATGCAATCACCGCTGGTTGAGCGCGTGAGCGAGCGGCAGTTGCTGGCCGGCCGAATCCTGCCGATCTACCGCGCCACCGCCGGACTGACGCAGCGGCAAATTCGTTCGTTGATTCTCAAAGTTCTGCCGCTGGTTCGTTCTCTTCCCGATTGGCTGCCTGAACCAATTCGCCAGGCCGAACGTCTGCTGCGACTGCCCGACGCGATCCGGGAAATTCATTTTCCCACCGCCCTCCGCAAGCTCAACGCCGCCCGTGAGCGCTTGAAGTTCGGCGAACTTTTTCTGTTCGCGCTCTCGGTTCTCCAGACGCAGCGCCTCCGCGAACGCGGCCGGGCCGGACCGATTCCTTTCCATGAACAGGCGGTCAGGTCATTCGTCCGCTCGCTGCCGTTCACCCTGACCGACGACCAGCGACGAGCGGCCTGGGAAATCCTGCGTGACCTTGAACGGCCGGTCCCGATGAATCGTCTGCTCGAGGGAGATGTCGGATCCGGGAAAACGATCGTCGCCGCGATCGCCATGCACAACGTCGCCGCCCATGGCCGCCAGTCCGTCCTCCTCGCTCCGACCGACATTCTCGCCCGCCAACATTTCGAAAGGCTGACGCGGTTCTTCGGCCGAGCGCTCGAGATCGGGTTGTTGACCAGAACGCAGCGCGACTGGAACCGGAACGGTCAAGCCACCCAACGAACGCTCCTGACCGCCATCAAGAACCAAAACATCGACATCGTGGTTGGTACGCATGCGCTCTTGAGCCAGCGCGTCAGTCTTCCGGCCCTAAGTTTGGTCGTGATTGACGAACAGCATCGCTTCGGAGTTGAGCAGCGACACGCGCTGATTGCCAAGGCCGGCGCACGCACGCCCCATTTTCTCTCAATGACCGCCACCCCAATCCCCCGAACGCTGGCTCTGGCGCTGTACGGAGATCTCCAACTCTCCTTCCTCAAAGAACTCCCGCCCGGGCGAACACCCGTCACCACCGCCGTCGTGCCAGTGCTCGAGGAAGAGCGGGTCTTGGCGCATATTCGAGAGCGAGCCAAAGCCGGCGAGCAAACCTTCGTGGTCTGTCCCCTGATCGAAGAATCCGACGAACTCGGCGTGGCCGCCGCCACCACCGAGTACGAACGATTACAAACTGGACCGCTGGCCAATCTGCGTCTCGGTCTTCTTCACGGCAAACTCCCGGTAAAAGAAAAACACCGAGCGCTCAAGGAGTTCGCGGCCGGTGCCACCAACGTCCTGGTAGCGACGCCTGTGGTTGAGGTTGGCATAGATGTTCCGAACGCCACCACTATAGTGATCGCCGGGGCCGAGCGCTTCGGCCTAGCGCAGCTTCACCAACTTCGCGGCCGCGTCGGTCGCAGTTCGAAACCCTCAACCTGCTTTCTCCTGACCGACAGCGACGATCACGCCATCCGTGAACGCCTGGAAATCGTCGCTCGGACGACTGACGGCTTTGCCCTGGCCGAAGAAGATCTCCGTCGCCGCGGTCCGGGCGACCTCTACGGCATCCGGCAGTCCGGTTTGCCGCAATTCGCGCTCGCCTCGCTGACCGATTTGGCGTTGATGCAAAAAACGCAATCGCTGGCTCGAGAACTCCTGCAGTCAGATCCAACGCTCGATCGCCAGCCGCAGCTGAAACGGAAAGTCGAGTCGTTTTTCAAAACCATGCACCAGGAGTAGGGGGCTAGGAGGATAGGAGTTAGGTCCTAGGAAGCTGGGGATGAAGATTAACGAACACCTACAACCTAAGACCTAGTAAGTGGGGCTTGACACCCCCCACAATCAAGTACATACTGAACTAATCGCTCGTCAAGTTTTGGTCGGGGGCAGCTCCGGCATGCGCTACGAGAGCCGAGCAGCTCCGTAAACAATAACGTCGGTGCGCGGCCACCGATGAATCGCCGTCTGTCCCCGACCCCTGTTCTTCGACACATTCGCTACAGCCACAGTCAACCCCTGCATCCCTGCTCACGCAGGAAGGAGGTTTTAGCGCTGACCCAAGTGTGCTTTGCTTTGTCCCCCTGTTACTGTTCACTGGGAGAACCGGAGCTCGCGCGCACGATGCTCCCGCTCTTCCGCCACGGAAGGTATCGACAATGGCAAAAGCCGCAAGTAGTGCCGCAACGACCGCACCCTGCATGAACAAGTGTGGTCGGGCTGTTTCCCGACGGGTCCACGACGTTATCCCGCAGGCCGAGGTCTGCTTGCACTGCCGAATGGCCTGTATCGACCGCAAGGTCAGGGAACGTGGGTTCGCCGGAATCGGATACATCGGTCCCATCAAGGATCAACGGGGGAGGAACCGCTGTATCCGCTGTCTCAAACTGCTCGCTGCCGAGCGGGTGAAGGTGAACGACCGGACTTGCCTGTCGTGCCAACAGCATTTCGAACAGCTGAACGACGGGTTCTACCGCGTCGAGACAGCCCGCAACTGCAAGTTGCCCCACGTCAACCCGCATGGCCTCTCCCAGGAGGAGGGGGGCTTCCGGAGATCACGGTTGACGCTGAAGACAGCCCTGCTGTAGCAACGCGAATGTAAGCCCGGGCGCCTGTCTGGTTCTACTCCACACCGGCGCCCTTTTTATACCCCTCCCCTTTCTAGGGGAGGGGAGGAAGACTCGCGAAGCGAGACGACGGAGAGGGGTTTACTTTCCCCTTTCCTATGGGAGGGGGCCAGAGACCGCGACCCCGGACTGTGATCCGGGGGAGCGGTCTCGGCAGAGAGGGGTGATACTCCTCCCTTATTTCAAGGAAGGGGTCGGCCACAACGCTTCACTCTGTACCTCAAAACGTAAAGTTCGCCTTCAACCAGTTATACGCCGCGTCGGTGTACTCGACGTAACATTTCGTCTCCGCGTACCCGCCCGCACCGCATTGCCAAACCGTCTTGTCGCGGCATACCTCGCTACAATTGTTTGCCTGATACCCGCCATTATAGGCGGCGTGAACGAATTTTGGAGAATCCGCACAATGCTTGCAAGGAGTGTTGGCAAGACACGGATTCTTCTGAAAACTCGAAAAAATCTCGGCGCCAGCCTTGATGCCAATGGTCGGGTCTTGCAATTGCACACATGAATATTTATTGGCGGTTGATTTCGGGAGGACCTGCATCAGGCCGCAGGCGTTGCTTCCGGAAACCAGATTCGGGTCGGCATGCGATTCAACCGCCAGCGTCGCCAGCAGCCGATAGGGATCAACGCCGCTGGTGTTGGCTTCGCGCTTCAGAATCTCGTCCCACTTGTTTTTCTTGACCGTATCCACGACCGTCGGCAATTCGTCCATGATCTTCCGGCGGCAGTCAAAACCACGGACCGGCGACGTAGCGTAATCAATCGGCTGAAGAATCTGCGCGACGTACGACGGGACCAGTGCCCGAAAGTTGACGAGCGCCGGGTTGACCGTCCGCAGGAGGAGAACCGACGTCAGGGCCAGCACCAATCCGATGAGCGCATTGCCGATGATTTCCTTGCCTTGACGCATCCGCTGGGCATTGCCGGCGGAGGTGATGTAGTGAAACCCGCCCCACATCATCATGACCACCGCCAGGATGCTGACCGCGCCGACGAAGTAGAAAAAAAAGGCGGCGATGTAGCTACCAATCAGGGTATTCGTGACTGGCTGCTCGCCCTCGAATAACCTCGGAATCGGGACGTTCGGAGTAAAGGTCAGCGGCGGGACCTTGTCCGGAATCGGCTTGGTGGCCTGTTTCGGAAAAATTTCTCCGCTGCCGAGTCCGGCGCGATCATCAAGGCACACCGGCGTCGTGATATTCATACAGCAGCGGGTATGCTCGTAGTTCGTAAATTCACAGCCCACGGACCGAACCAGAGATTTCCCGTCATAGCACACCGTGTTGTCCGACGGCGCGCCCCAGAACTGTCCATTCGTGTATCCTTTGCTGGCGCAGCTCGGCGCTTCTGCCAATGACGGCGTCGGCCAGACGAGCACCGTCATGACCAATCCCAGACCAACGAGCTGCAACCTTCGACGCATCGCTACTTCAACTGAATTTTCTGAATGATGCCGCTCCGATCGTCGAAAAAGTACAGGAGCGATTCGTCGGCTGAGAGAAAGAGCTGACTGGCGGTAAAGAAATCATTACCGTCCTCGTCAACTGGCCGGGCGAGAAGTTGTTTTTGTCCGGTTCCAAGATCAATTCGATAGAAGTCATCCGGCGCTTTCTTCGCCAAATCGGGAAACAATCCAGTCCCTTGCTCGAGGAATTGCGGCACGGCGCAGTATAGGGAATTGCTCGATCCGAAGGCGCACTTGTTCGGCCAGGTTTGAACCTGAAGATTGAGCGTTCGATTGCCGATGTTTTCGGTGCGACCATCGGAGACGTATAAGCTCGGGTTGAAGGCGCTCTCTTTCGAAAACACGCTGAACAAGATTTTTTCTCCGTCCGGCGACCAGGTGCCTTGGAAGCCGCGACCAGGCACGTTGAATGAGGCAAAGTTTTCACCCAATTGTCCTAAGGGAATGACGCGCTGTCGGTCCGCATCAATCGACTCCTGGAAGGTACCGATGACGTTGCCGGACGGCGACCAATTTGGCGTGAACTGGTTGGCCTTGTCCGCCAGCGGTTCGACCGAGCGCGAGTTCGTGCCGTCGAAATTTGAGACGACCAGGAAACGATCGTCCGGGTCATCGCCGATGAACTTGAAAGCAATCTGATCGGCCGTCGGCGAGAAGGTGATGTCTTCCATTTCCGGCGCCAGCGTGTACTGACGTTTTTGCCGGAAGTCGTACACGAACTTGCTGTCGTCCGGGAATTCCAAGACGGCTTTGTCACGGAGCGGCGACCAGGTGACTTTTTCAACGCCGGGGTAGGCGTCGGGAGTAAGGAGAATCTTCGTCCTGCCGTCCGGTGAAATCTGATAGAACTGTCCGGTTTGACTGTCGTAATACAGGAGATCGCGACCGTTGTTGGCGAGCGTCGCCCCGCCCCGAAGCGTCCCGACGATCGGCACGGTTCGCGTCAGCCCGCCGTCAGCGATCGGTCGCGGCTCGCCGACCAAGGCGTTGACGTTGGGCAGAGCATTGACGTTCGCGGCGTTGACATTGAGGTTTCGATTCTCGTTGAGACTCGGAAACACCGCGCCGTTGAGATTGATGTTCTCGTTCCGCGGGCCAAAGAGGTTGCGGAAGAACACGAAATAGATGGCCACGCCAATGCCAATAGTCAGGAGCAGGAATCCGAGGACGAGCGCTACGCGTTTATAGCTAATCTGCATAAACTAGATAGTTAACTAGACGGGTGGACACGTGTTATAGGTCTGGCACGACGTTGCCAGAAACAGCGCCTGCCAGCATTTTTTTGTGCACGTTCGCGTCACCCCATCTTGGAAAAACTTGACCGGGTCACCGTTGTACGGGCCGCAGTCAACTTGCAGTTTGTTACTCGGATTCGGCTTATCCGCGCACTCAATCGCCTCCTTAGCATCGTTCTTACAGCAGATCGAATCAACTTCTTCAATCGGTGGATTGTCAAGGCCATAACTATCAGTACACCTTGAGGTGATATTTTCAAAACTCATTCCCGCCGGTCGGCCGTTTGACCAACACCCGGTGTCCTGTCCACCGGCGTAGTTACAGACCACACGTTGCGAACCCGTTGGACAATTCAGAAAGCGCTTGTACACGCACTTGTCACCTCGTGTCGGGAGATTCGCTTTTTTGCACGTCCCGGTCAGCCAGCCATCCGGGCCGGCAGCCGTTGATTGATACTTGAAGATCGCATGCGTTTTGTCGCAGTGAGTCCCGGGAGTGAAATCGTCCTTATCGCACAGTTCACGCGCGGTCTTGTCTGCGACCGCGGTGATCTGAACGCTTGTCTGGCCGTTGACCGTCACGAATTCCGACTGAAGAAAACAGGCCACCTCTTTGTCAATCTGATTGACCAATGCTTTGTACTTATCCTCAACCGCCAGCGAGATGCAGGTTTGCTCCTTCCCGCTCTCGTCCTTGTACTTCACCTCGGCGCCGCAGAGTTTCCCTTGACGTTTCGCCTCGGCCACCGCCAGCGCGCCTTGGGCTTCGCAGTAGTAGCCGCGCTGGAGAATCTCGGGCACATAGGCAATCGTCGGAATCCGGAGTTTCGTCAGGCGCGGATTGATCGTGTTGAGGAGAAGATACGAGGTCAGGAGCAAAATCAAACCGATGACGGCGTTCGAAATGATTTCCTTGCCCTGCGCCATCCGGGCCGGGCTGCCCCCGGAGGTGATGTAGTGGAACCCGCCCCACATCATCATGACCACCGCCAGAATGCCAGCTACCCCGGCGAAGAAAATGTAGAAACTGTTGACGTATCGTCCGAACAGAGACTCGTCAACGTCCTGCGTGCCTTCGAATAACCCCGGGATCGGAACGTTGGGCGTGAATTTGGGCGAGCATTTTTTCCCCTCGACGAATTTTCCGTTCTGCGAGCGGCAAGCCGCATCGCCCGCATTATTGACGCATTCTCCTGACGGTAAGGTACACGAACCGATTTTCGTCGGCGTTCCGGTTTGCGCCATTGCTGTGCCCGAAAACACCAGTCCAACCATCAGGACTGCCAGAAAACCGAGGACGAACGATGGAGCAGGCCGGGTTATTTTGGACATGGCAATGCTCCCCCAGTCAGAAGATCTTTCAGCCATTCGAGTGGTTTGAAAATGGGATTCTCGGCTTGTTCGCACGCCGCTGCCGCGAGAAAGACGACGCCGATGATGATGAGCCAGATCCACCAGGTCGCGGCGATGAACGTCCCGATGGCTTGAAGAATCAAGATGACGGTTCGCGCCCTTTTTGCGGTTTGCGCCACCTTCGCCGCGGTTTGAGCCAAGGCCCTGGCCTGCTGCAGTTGCTCCCGCAGTTGTCCTGACCTTGACGATACGGCTTCAGTCAAACCGGACGATGGCTGACTGCCAGATGACGCGGCCGGACCGAGCCCGGTCCGGCCGGCGGTCGCTTCCGGACGCTCCTCGTCTTCATTTTCTTGATCCGTCTCACCGCCTGACTCCAGAGCTGACGTTAAGACGCGGTCGAGTTGCTGGTCTTCACGGAGACGCCGGGCAGCCGCCTGCTGTTGGCTCGAGGAAAGTTCTGACCCTTCCGAGCGGCGAGGCAAGGCGTTCATATCACTCCTGTTTCCCGCCCCAGACTGCCAAATTCACTTTCCAGGCGCCTTGTTCCTTGACCAAGCTCAAGGACAAATTCTGCTGGTAGACAACCGGGAGTTGGGTGCCGACGAGTTCTTTTCGCTGCAGCCACACAGCCACCTCGGCCCGACCGGCTTTTTCGTCGAGACTACGGATGTCGAAGGCGAACGCGCGGCTCGTGATGAGTGTTGGTTCCTCGCTCGGCGACGGCGGCCGGGAGAGCACGCGCTGGAACGACGACTGCAGCGCCAAACTGACGAACGGCAAAGCGGCCGCCAGATGTCCGTTCGGCGCATCGGACGAACTCGACCCGTAGCGTTCCGAAAAAGCCCGGCTGACGGTAACGACTTCTTCGCGGGCCGACGTCGCCGACGAATCCGACGCCCGGTTAGTGTTGCCACTTCCGTCGGGGCCGACATCTGCGAGATTGAGATTGGCGACGTTCCGGTCGGACGGTTTGGACTTCTGCGCCACCCAGGCGACGACAACCAGGCCGAGGAGGACGAGCGGAATGACGATGAGCATGAACCGACGCATCAGACCTGGTCGGGATTACTCGGCACTTCGCCGCGGGCCAGCGACTGCTCGAACTCCTTCTTGGCCTCTTCGATCTCGAGGAGCTGCCGCGGGTCGGAAGTAATAATCTGATCTTCGGTGTAACTGGCCACGACTTTGATGGCCGCATGCTTCGCGCCAGCGAAGAAAATTCCCTCGCCGACATCCGCCTCCAACAGCAGGTAACGCTCGCTCTGCGTCAAGAGAAACGTCTTGGCGACAATGTCAATCCCGGCCGGAGACTGCTTCATGAGCAACTGCAAAGCCGAGTTGTTGACGATCGCCTGACCGTACGGCGAACGGAGGAAGTCATTGACGTCCTGGGTGATCGTCGTCACGCCGAGGTAGTACTTCCGCGCCCGTTTGACGAGCGAGTAAATGAACTTCGCCGAGTCCTCGTTCTGCATCAGCCACCAGGCCTCGTCGATCGCCAGAATCCGCTTCTTCAAACTGGAGCGGGCGACGTTCCAGATGTAGCTGACGATCATCGAGATGCCGATCGGCCGAAGCTCGTCTTCCAGGTCGCGGACCGAGAAGACCATCAGCTGGTTATTGACTTCAACGTTCGTTGGTGAATTGAACAAGCCCGCAAACGTGCCTTCGGTATATTTCTTCAGGCGTTGCACCAGATTCTCCGCGCCGACCATTCCGGACAGCACTTCCTCGAAGTCCTTCATGAGTGGCGCTTCAATCTTCGCCAGATCGGAATCGGCGGTAATGTCCTTCTTGGCGTAGGTCTCGAGGAGCGCCCGGTCGATGATCGAGTCCTCCTCGTTCGTCAGTTCGCCGAGCATCAAGCGGAGCAGAGATTTGAGCGTAATCACAGCCGAACGGATGATGTCGGCTGGCTTTTCGTCGGTGTAAATCGGGCGCGGCAGGTCGAAGGGGTTGATCTTCGAGGCCGAGTTCAGGGAAATGTTGACGTACGTTCCGCCGACCGCGTCGGTCAAATACTTGTACTCCATTTCCGGATCAATCACGATGACGTCCGTCCCGAACATCATTGAGCGGAGAACTTCGAGTTTCACGGCGTACGACTTTCCGGCGCCGGAGGTGGCGAAAACCGTGAAGTTCGCGTTCTGCAAACTGAAGCGATCGAACAAAATCAGCGAGTTGTTGTGGCGGTTGATGCCGTAAAGAATGCCGTTGTCCGACGTCAGGTCGCTCGAGATGAACGGGAAGGAACTGGCGATCGGACTCGAATTCATGTTGAAGGTAATTTGCATGTGGTCGAGCCCGATGGGGACGGTCGAGACGAATCCCTGCTCGGCCTGGAACAGGGCGCGTTTGGTATAGATGAGCTTGGCACCGAACATGCCTTCGATTTTCTCGGTCAGACGATCGAGTTCGTCTTTCGCGCCAGCGTACAAGGTCACGTACAAAGCAAACTGGAAGAACTTCTCCGTCCCTTGGGTTAAGTCGTCGCGGAGTTTCTCGATATCGCGCAGTGCCGTTTCGCGGATCGGATCGCGCGGCGCGCCTTTTTCCGCATCAGAGAGGATTTGTGCCTCAAGTGCGCCGACCTTGTTCTTCAGCTGCTTCAACACAACCTGCGAGTCGACCGGGTAGAAGAACATCCCAATGTCGAGCGGCGAATTGAAATTGATGATTGGCGCGAACCAACCGACCGCAATGTACCGGGGGTAGGTGACCACGAAGATCGTCCGAACGTAGTGCGATCCGAGCTGAATGAAGTTCGTGTCAACGCGGAGTGAGGCCGGCGCAATCAGGTCGCGGACGGAAACGACGCCGCGACGGTAGATCCGTTCCGCTTCGATGAGTTCAGCCGGACTGACCTTCTCCGGCGGTCGCGTCCGCGCGACCTCCTGCTTCGTCGGTAAGCTTTCGCCCGGTTTTAGTCGTGAAAGATTAATGTCTGCCATTGTGAGCTAGTGAGTAGTTCGTAGTTTGTAGTTGATAGTTTACTGATTTACTTCCGCTGCGCTTGAGATTGCGGTATGACTTTAGCCGAAGGCGGGGTATTCAGAACCATTTCTGGGAACTACAAGCAACTCACCACAACCTATTCAACTTGAATCTTCCCCAGCTCGACCATGTGTTCCTGGCCGGAGGTTTCGGGATTGTACGTCGAGTAGTAGAGCTCGATCAGCGACTGCGTGTCCAGGACGACCGACTTCAAACCGGCTGATGCCAGACCGTCCATGACGTACTCGACTCGTTTGAAGAGTTCGGTCCGGTAGTCCTCAAACTTTTTCTGCTTCAAGTGGATGATCGAGGTGAGCGAGAAGGCGTCAACCAGCCGGGAAAAGAATTTCTTCGGTTTGCCGCCGATCTCCGAGTAGGGAATGACGACGTAGAAACGCTTCGTCATGATGTCCGCGATCTCGACTAACTCCTGGATGTATTGGCGGTACTCGACCGTCTGCGAGCGCAGCAGTTCGTTCGTCTGTTCCTTTTCAATGTCCTTGAGTTTGGCCAGATAATTGTCGATGTTGAGCTGGCGCGATTGCACCACCACCTGGATCGGGAAGTCGATGGCGTTCAAAAACTGGATGTAGCTCGCGATCACCGCGCCTTGTTCCTCGTCTGACTTCAAGGCAAAATTGATGCTCGACACGAGGAGCACCGCCCGGACCGAACCGTCCTTCAGCACCACCACGTCGTCCTTGATCTCCAAAATGTCAAGGTAGCGCTGCGTCGAGACGCTCGTCCGCTTGATCTTGACGCTCGGTTTGGGTTTAGCAACTTTCGTCTTGACCATAGTTACTCCTCCGAGAATATGTCTTTGACCGGCGTGCGGCCAGTGGCCGCCTTCTCGGCTTCCGGCTGCTCCGGTACTTCTTCGTGATACGCCCCGCCAGTATCAACGACCAGTGAAAGTTCGGTCAGCTTTCGCGGCGAGAGCGGCTTCTTAGTCGGCAGCGGCGCCGGCAGGATGATTTCCTCTTCTTTCACCGTCAATTCTTCGCGGGTGAGTTTCTTGTTCCAGATTCTTAGTCGCGGCTTTTGCATCGTCACCAACAAGTTCAAGAGGAAGTGGTGGAAGGGTCGGCCGTTGATCCGAAGGAAAGCGAATGTCCCGCTGATGGCGAAGATGCCAATCGAGCTTATGGCGAAAAACCAGAAATTCGGAATGAAAAATTTATAGACCAGTTGGTAATTGGCGAAGATGAGCGCGGTGCCGACGAGTAGCGTCACAAACTGCCGAACTGAAATCGGTCCGAAGATCTTGTCCTCAACGTCGATGAATTGTGGAACGACGTACTGCATGTCAAAAAGAATCTTGAAGTTTGAATGGAGAATTTTGGATTGAGAATTGTCCTTGACTCCTAAATTTCAGTTCCATATTCTAGATTCCAACCACCAGCTTCCACCTAAAATCTTAACTTTCGATTGAGGTCAGCGATCAGGACGAACTCCTGCTCACTCAAGCTCGGTTGGCCGCCCTGCTGCCGCGACACGATGACGTCGCGAATGGTTTTGGCCGTCAGCAAGCTCTCCTGTCCCATCGCGACGTAGAGTTGGTAGACGTCCGACTCGCGCCACGCTCGAATCCCTTCGGCCTTCTTGGTAAAGGATTCTTTCCCGAGCCGCTGGATCTTGTCGTAGACGCGACGAACACTGGCGGTCGGATCCGGACCGAGCCGTCGGAAATCGGTAACGTTCATCGTCTTCAGCTCCTCGATCGGTCCAGTCAGGCGCGGCAGGCCTTTGATGTCCGCCACCCACGGCCGCTCTGACTCGGCCGTTCGCAAGGCCGCCGTTGGCATGGTCGGAGTCGATGATTCAAGGCTCGGTTCAGTGCTTAACGGCATCGGCGCCGGCGCGATCCCGACTCTCGGTGGGGCGGCGACGGTCATCGGCCTGACGGCTGGCTGGAGCGACGGGCTTGGCGGTGGCTCCAGCGGAACTGGCGGGGGGCTCGGAACTTTCGGGAGCGGAGGTGTCGGTTCGACGCGGCGCTGTTGCTCCGCCAGGCGCCGGACTTCGTCCTGATCGTGGAATTTAGCCGCCTCGATACTCGCCTCCGCCACGATGCTCTCCGCCCGTTGTCGGTCAAGACCCATCCCGCCGATTTTCGGCGCCCGGGTCAGGAGGTCGAGCGTGGCCGCGGAACTACGAATATCTTTCAGCCGAGCGGTCACGATGCTGACGAGTCGCCGCTGCAGGTGTTCATCATCAAACTTCAAGCCGTTATTCGTCATGATATGCTGAATGGTGTCGACCAAGGTGTCGTGGACGTTCGGACCGATGTCGTAACCGGCCAGACGTTGTGAATGACCGGTGATTTCCTCTTCATCGTCGGGCGTCAAGTGGGCGACGGTCGGCGGGCCGG
>SBBC01000018.1 GCA_005239865.1 Candidatus Microgenomatus auricola | reverse complement strand
GCCAGTTCTTCATAACTCCCGAGGCACTCCTGGTGCTGGCAGTAGTCGCACACCCAAATCGGCAGGGGTGTGCCCCAGTACCGTTCGCGCGAAATCGCCCAATCCTTGACCTCGCGCAGCCATTCGCCGAAGCGCCCGTCCCGGACGTGCTCCGGAATCCATTGGATCTTCTGGTTATTGGCTAGGAGCTGATCGCGGAGCTTCGACATCAGAATGAACCACGATGTCTTGGCATAGTATAAAAGCGGCGATTTGCAGCGCCAGCAGAACGGATAGTCGTGCTCATACTGCTCTTCCGTGTAGAGTTGGCCGTGCTCTTTCAGATACTGGACAATACCGTCCTCGGTGGCTTTGTCCTTGACACGCTTCCCGGCCCACGGTTTGACCAGTTCATTGAATGTCCCTTGCTCGGTGACTGTGTGCTTTTTGGGCAAATCGAGTTTGGTTCCTAGTTGAAAGTCGTCTTCGCCGTACATGACAGCCGTGTGTACGATCCCAGTACCTTCGTCGGTCGTAACGAAATCGGCAGGGACAACCGTATAGGCCGCTTCGTTACTCCCCCTCCTCTCATGAGGAGGGGTGGCTCCGCCCTCGGCGGAGACGGGGTGGTCAATACTAGAGCGGCCGTCTTCCCGCAAGTCCAAAAAATCAAACAGTGGTTTATATTGTAAACCAACAATGTCATTCCCAAATAAATCGTCTTCAACGACTTTTAAATAACGGAATTCAGAATTTAATACATTATCTTGCTTGTTGACCTTATTCCACGACCAAGAGTCATGTATACTCTTCGCAAGTATTACAAATTCCTTCCCATCTAAATCGCTTGCTAAGACATATTCAACGGCCACGTTAACAGCAAGTGCTACATTTCCCGGCAATGTCCACGGCGTAGTGGTCCATGAAAGTATGAACGTATTGTCGTTCGTAACGAACTTTCTACCAATTTTTTGTCCCGGCTTCAATTCGAACTTCACGTACACGGCTCGATCCTTCACCCGCTCGTACCCTTGGGCCACCTCGTGCGATGACAAGGCCGTACCGCAGCGATAACAATACGGCACGACTTTGTAGTCCTGAACCAGCAATTTCGAGTTCCAGGCCTGCTTCAAAATCCACCACAAGGTCTCGATGTAGGAGTTCTCGTAGGTGATGTACGGATGTTCCAAGTCCAGCCAGAACCCGACGCGTTCCGTCATCTCCTCCCACAAACCCTTGTACCGCCAGACACTCGCCCGGCAGGCCTGGTTGAACTTCTCGATGCCGTATGATTCGATGTCCTTTTTCCCAGCCACGCCAATCGTCTTTTCCACCTCAAGCTCGACCGGCAATCCTTGCGTATCCCAGCCGGCTTTTCGTTCTACGTGATACCCTTGCATAGTTTTGAATCGCGGGATGATGTCCTTGAACACCCGCGTTTCGACATGTCCGATGTGCGGTCTGCCATTCGCGGTCGGCGGGCCCTCGAAGAATACAAAGTTCCCCTTCGGAGATTTCTTCGCGAGGGTTTTCTGAAAAACATCCTCTTGCTTCCACTTCCTCAGGATGTCCTTTTCTAGTTCTACGAAATTCGGAACTGCCATACGTGGAGCTTTCAGCTATCAGCTTTCCGCAGTCAGCTGATTGCCGACCTCCGACCGCCGACAGCCGAACTGCGATATATCAGATCGCACAGAAAGTGTAGGTTGTATTCACGCCCGGGTCAAGCCCCGTACTACAAAGGTAACTCCGCCACCGAAGCACTGGTAAGTTTTTACGTCGACCCTTAAAAGAACTAAGGTCTCCAGTCCGTTGTAGTAGGGGGGTCAAGCGGACCGCTTCAACGCCGGCTTCTTCGCTGCCTGCCCCACTTCTCGATATACCTGCAAGGTCTCGCGCGCGGTCGCTTCCCAGGTGAACATCCCCGACCGCGCCTTGCCGCTGGCCACGAGTTTCTTCCGGAGATTTACGTTAGCAACGACCTTCGCGATGGCCTGCCCGATTTCCTTGAACTTGTGCGGATTGACGAAGACGGCGGCGGTGCCGGCGATCTCCGGCAACGACGACACCCGGCTCGTCACCACCGGCGTTCCTAATGACATCGCCTCGAGCACCGGCAGACCGAATCCTTCGTACAACGACGGAAAGACGAAAACGCTGGCATTCTCAATCAGATGCACTTTTTCGTCATGCGGGACATAGCCCAAGTAGCGGGCACGCTTCCCGATCCTCACGTCTTTGATCGCTTTCAGGACATCGCCGTACTTCCAACCCGGCGCGCCCGCCAGGACGAGATCGATTTTCTTCATCGACGGGAGATTTGCCACCGAGGCGAAACCCTTGATCAAGTTCACCAGGTTTTTCCGGGGCTCGATCGTACCGACGAATAAGACGTATTTGTCGAGTGCGTATTTTTCACGAACGTCAACACCAGACCGTGATGAAAAACCGCGAACGAATCCCTCGTAAATCACACGGATGCGTTTCTCGGGGACCCGAAATAGCGAACGCACATCCTTCTTCGTCGCTTCGGACACGGCGATAATCTTCTTGGCCCGGCGGATGCTCCGCGGCACGACCAGCTTGGTCGACAAGAACTGCGCTGGCGGGAAGAGCTGGCGATGCTTGTAAATCGCCAAGTCGTGGACCGTCACGACCGACGCGCCGCGATACGTCAGCGGCATCGAGGTGGCGGGCGCGTGAAACACGTCGAGGCGTTCCTTGAGCAGAACGCCGGTAATGAGAATGTGCGAGTAGGTCAGCGGCAGGAACCGCCGGTACTGCGAGAACGGAAAGTACACGATTTTCGTATTCACTTGCTCAAACTCTTGCGTCCGCTCGCGCTCCATCCGCGAATCGAAGAACAGGACGTACTCGTTCTTCCGGTCGAAGCGGAGCAAATTCTTGACCAGGTAATAGGTATAATGCCCGATCCCGGCCTGCTCGCCGCGTCCGGGGTTGAGGATGGTTCGACAGTCGATGCCGATGCGCATGGCGCGAGATGAAAGATTAAAGTTGTAAGATGTAAGATATAAGTCGGAAGATGATCTCTGGCCTGACCTTCATCTTACAACTTACAACTTAAATCTTTTTCTCACATCTTCTCCGGCGCGTTCACGCCCATGAGCGTCAAAGTTTTAGCCAGCACCAGCTTGGTGGCTTGGATCACCTCGAGGGCGCGCGGGTTGACCGTACCCCGATCAATCACCCGCACTTGGTCGTAAAAGGTATGGAACGCCGTTGCCAGGTCCAAGCTATAGAACGGCAGTTTGTGCACGTCGTATGCCATCGCCACCTCCTCGACGAGTTCCGGCAGTCGTAGAAGCTGCTTGATGAGCTGGAGCGAGACCGGCTCGTTCAGCGGCTGACTCGGTCTTCGCGGCAATCCCCTCGTCTTCTTGAGGATACTACAAATCCGGGCGTGCGCATACTGGACGTAGTAAACCGGGTTTTTCTCGCTCTTCTCCTTGGCCAAGTCCAGGTCAAAATCCATGTGCGTGTTGGCGGCGTGCATCAGAAAGAAAAACCGCGACGCGTCAAGACCGACTTCGTCAATCAGCTCTTCAATCGTCACGAAGGTGCCAGCTCGCTTGGAAACTTTCACCTCCTGACCGTCTTTGAGCAAACGGACGAATTGCACCAGCGGAACATCGAGCCGACCCGGAAAACCGAGCGCTTCGACGGCGGCCTTCAGTCGGGTCACGTAGCCGTGGTGGTCAGCGCCAAGGAATAGAATTTCCCGATCAAACCGGCGTCGGTTGAAACGACTCCATCGTAACGCAATATCGGAAAAAAAGTAGGTCTTCTCGCCGTCGGATTTCACCAACACCCGATCTTTGTCGTCACCAAAGGCCGTCGACTTGAACCAGGTGGCACCCGCCTGCTCGTAGACATATCCGCGCTGGCGCAGCAAGGACAAAACCTTCTCGTCGAGCTTAGCCGTGTACAGTTCGGATTCCCGGAACCAGCGGTTAAACTTTATCCCGAGCTTCTTGGCCGCTACACGCTGCAGGTCACGAACCATCATGGCTACGACCCGCCCCTTGATTCGTGATTTCAGGTCGTTCGATTTGAGCTTGTACTGCTGCAGGTTGAGTTTCCGAGCGATGTCTTTAACATACTCCCCTTGGTACAGATCTCCGGGGTAATCAACGTTAATTCCCTGGGCCTGGAACGAGCGGCGGATGACCGACTCGGTCAGTTTTTCAACTTGCCCGCCGATGTCATTCACGTAGTACTCTCGGAACGGCTTGTAGCCGGCGGCGGCCAGCACATTAGCCACTGCATCGCCGGCAAACCCGCCCCGGCCGTTCGCCAGAGTCATAGGCCCGGTTGGATTGGCCGAAATAAACTCCAAAATCACCCGCTGGCCTTTGCCCTGGTTGACCGCGCCATAATTCTTGCCTTCTTTGAGAATGGTGGCTGGCTGCTGCTGCCACCACGCTGACTCAACGCGGAAATTTATAAATCCCGGCGGCACGACTTCAACGGTGGTGATTCCCGGTACATGGCCCAGGGCGGTCTTTAACTTTTCAGCAATCCGCAGCGGACCGTCCTTGACCACCGGTGCCAGCTGCATCGCTAAATTAGTGCCGTAATCGCCGTACTTAGGGTCAGCTGGAATTTCGACTCGAACCGTTGGCGGTTGCTGCTTGCACTCTTCAAACAGATCAACGGCTGCGGCCACTAGTCGCTTCTGAAGCTGCTGGGTCATGGTAGTCATGTGTGCAGTATAACAAAGAATTCCATTTACCATTATACTGACCTCACTATCTCCCAGTCCCCCACCCCACATCCCTAGCCATGCCCACCCTCGCCGACAACCGCCAAGCCCGTCATGACTACCAAATCCTCGAAACCTTCGAGGCTGGCATCATCCTGACCGGCCCAGAAGTAAAATCTGCCAAAGCCGGCCAGGTCAACTTGCGCGCTAGCTACGTCACGATCAAAGACAATGCCGCCTGGCTCATCAACTGCCACATCGCCCCGTACAAACCGGCCAACCTCGGCGCTGGTTACCAACCAACGCGTACACGCAAGCTCCTGATGAAAAGGCACGAGATTGACACGCTCATCGGCAAGTCCAAAGCCGCCGGACAAACGCTCGTTCCCCTCTCGGTCTACACCAAGCGCGGCCTGGTGAAAGTAGAAATCGCGCTGGGGCGTGGGAAAAGGCTGCATGACAAACGTGAGACCATCAAAAAGCGTGAAATCAAACGCTCGATTGAACGAATGATGCGGCAAAAGCCCTGGGGCTTGACATATCTATGAAAATCCCCCACACTATTCCTCGCTTGGCGTTCAACGGACTGTCAAAAACCCCGACACCAAGGAGGAGCCCGCTCTAACGCTCCCCAGTAAACTCCCGCCTATGGCAAAACGCGCTCTCCAACCAAAGCTGACTGTCCCGGTCGAGGTCAACATCCGCCGAGCCACACGCCGTGATCGGCGAACATGCATTCGGCTGGCTCGGGCCAGGGAACTCACCGCACCCGGACGACGGGGGCCGGAACTCTGGTGGATCACTGATCTGCTGCGGGCTGCCGCGGGCATCTTCTTCGTGGCCGAGGTCAGCGGCAAGATCGTTGGCTTCGTGGCTGGTGAACGACTGGCCAGCAGCGTCGCCCTCCTCCACCTGATTGCCGTTGATTCGCGGTTCCGCGGTCAGGGCATTGGTGACGGCCTGCTCCGCAGCTTCGAGCGACATGCTCGTCAGCGACGACTGACAGTGGTGCTCCTCTACGCCTACGCCTTGAACCGTCAGACCGTCCACTTTTTTCGTGCCCACGGTTATCGACCGGGCTCGACCGTCCGCGAATTCCAAAAAGCCATTTGAGTCGATCGCCGTGGACAATCAAGGCTTGACAGCTCGCGGAACTTTCGGCACACTATTCATTACTCGGCGTTCGCCCCGCACCTTTTGAAACAAAAGGTGCGGGGGGGATGCCAAGCAGTCGATATAACCTTGACAATCTGTCACTGCACGGCGTTGCGCCAGGGACAACGTTAAAACTCTGGAATTGAGAAGTGCAAAAACACTCCTCAGCAAGGTGAGGGACGCGTTCCGCGCCCCGAACTTTGCTCCGGCCTTCGCATAACCCAGAATTCATTCTGGGCGAACGCCCATCCGTCCGATGACGCCGCTACTCGGAGCCGGGTGCCAACCAGCGGCTGGGTGATGTTGCTGTCCCACAGCATCGCCGAGAACCTCGGGACTAGCGCTGGGAGTATCTCGTCCGCCTCTTAGCTCCCAAGCGTGAACCACTCCGGGGTGGACGAACCGTGTGGACTGTGGTAGAGTGTTGGTTGTAGACGCGGGTGCAAGACCCGCCATCTCCACCACCCAGCACCTTTTTCCTGAGACTCAGAGCAATTACGGTGAATCTCTGATTCGCCCGAGGAAAAAGGTGCTGGGTGTCCCGGGCGAAGTCCCGAGCATAGCGAGGGACGAGTCGAGAGACCTCCTTACCCCTAACCCCCAGCCCATCAGTAGTAAATACCTCAACGTCAATCGCAACATTCGGTCTCCCGAAATACGCTTGATTGACGAAAACGACCGGTCGCTCGGCATTCTCCGTACGGACGAAGCCCTGCGCATCGCCAACGAGCGCGGCTTTGACCTAGTCGAAGTTGCACCGCACGCCAAGCCGCCGGTCTGCAAACTCCTCGATTTCGGTGCCTACCTCTACCGGCTGGAGAAACAGGAACGGAAATCGAAAGCTCATCAGAAACGGATCGAGGTCAAAGGCGTCCGCATCTCCTTCAAGATCGGCGAGCATGACCGCCAGGTACGTCAGGAAACCGCCAAGCGGTTCTTGGCGGAAGGACACAAGGTAAAAATTGAAATGATTCTCCGCGGTCGAGAATTCGCGCATCAGGACCGCGCCCGAGAACTCGTCAACCAATTCATCAAGGATCTTGGGGACCGCGTCGTCATTGAACAACCGCTCAATAAGCAAGGAAACAAACTCTTTTGCCTCATCGGCATGACCAAGCAAACATGAAGCTGACGCGAGGTTATGTGGACGAGCGTCACCCGAACTCTGGGAAGGATCTCCATGACTTATGAAACTCAAAACCCATAAGGCCACGGCAAAACGCTTTCGCGTCACCAAACGCGGTAAGATTCTCAAACGCGCCGCCGGCCAAGATCACTTCAACGCGCGCCAGCCCGGCCGAATCACGCTCCGGAAACGGCGCGACCGACGGATTGCGAAAGTCGATACGCGCGCTCTCCGACATCTCCTCCCCTACGCCAAGATCAAACCATCTGAAGGACGGGACTTCTAACAATACGGGTTTCAAACCCGCGGTAGCATCTCTTCTATGCGCATCAAACGAGGTATCATCCACAAGAAGCACGTCAAGAACGTCCTCAAGCGAGCGAAGGGTTATCGCTGGCGCCGTAAAAACGTCTTCAAGCTCGCCAAAGTTGCAGTCCTGCATGCCGGCAAACACGCCTACGAGCACCGCCGTTTGAAGAAACGAGATTTTCGCCGGCTGTGGCAAATCCGGATAAACGCCGGAGCTCGGCAACACGGAATTCCATATTCGAAGTTCATCACTCTCCTCAAGGCAAAAAACATTCAACTCAACCGGAAGGTCCTGGCTGAACTCGCCGCCAAGCACCCCGAGGTGTTTGCGAAAGTCGTCGACATCGCCAAGCAGACCTAAGCTCGGAAGTGAAAAAAGGCCGGCCGCATCCATGCGTCCGGCGTGTTGAGAACGGAATCATTCAGCCACCGCCGCGGCCTGTGGCTCTGGTATTCTCTTCTGGAGCGTGCGCACGATTCGTTCAAAGAGCTCCCACGGGTACAGTCGGTACCGCCGATCGATGACGCGACCGCAGCAGTCAGGCTTCTGCTGGGGAAAGATGTTGCAGTCCGCCTTAAAGTGCAGCACCGCCATGACCACGAGCCGAGGTTCGGATTCCTCGATCTGGTGGATCGCCCGGATCATGGTCTTCCCTGACTCCCAGACCTCATCGAGCACAAGTACGCGCTGGTCGCGAAAGTCCTCGGTCGAGGGAAAGGAAACGATCTTTGGCGGCGGGGAATCCGCCAGGGTCAGTCCCTCCTCCAATCGCTTGAACCTGGCGTAGCCGATGCGCTCGTGCTCGAGGACGCGCTCGAGGAGCGCGCTCAGCGTCGTCGCTCCGTGCTTGATCGCCACGATGTAGTCGAATGGTCCGTACTTCGTGGTGTACACCGAGAGCTGGAGGGCCAATGCAATCGCCAGCTCAACGAACTCCTCCCAGCTGACCAAAACCTCGTCATCCCGAATCAACTCTCGAACCTCAAGACCATGCACCGTGTCCATGGTAACCTCGTGGGTTGGGGTTTGAAAGAGCGATACTACCAGACGGCAGGACGTTCTATGACATTCAACGCCTGGATGCTGGATCTTGAAATGACAAAACGCCCGCCAATCGCACCCGGTAGCCGGGGGCAGTAATGACCACCGTCCAGAGCTTCATGGCCTCCATATCCAATTGGTAGCATACGGACGGTCCTGACGCAAGCCCGGAATTTTAAGCCCAAAAATCAGCCTCGGCGCGTCCGCCGCTCGTAGGTCGACCCGCTGACGACGAGGGCGGCGATCGATGCCCCGAGTGCGTCAATCACCACGTCGAGCAGGGCGCCGTTCCGTCCGGGCACGAAGGTCTGATGAACCTCATCGCTGATAGCGTAAACAACCGAGAAAACCAGGCCCAAGATGGCAGCGAACTCACTGTCAACGCCTTGGGATCGAAGCGCCCGGAAAAACAGCCAAGCCAGGATCGCGTACTCCCCGGCGTGGGCAAGTTTTCGTAGCACCGCGTCCCACAGCGGTGGCAACCCCGAGCGGAGATCGGGAACCGACGACAACGCGAAAATCAGCGCCATCCAGAAAATGACCGGAAGCCAGGCGCGGTGACGTGGTGTACTCTGCGCCACCAAACCGGTAGTTAGGCAGCTTCTTTTGCGCTGTCTGGAACGGACGGTCGGACTCTCCGACGGCGTTCTTTGGCTGCTTCCACTTTTTTCCGGCGTTGTGGATACTCAGCGAGACCCTTCAGTAGTCGGCTCGCGTCGGTGATCTTCACAACCTCCCGGCCGGCATCGTCACTCCTGACTTCGTATTTTACCCCAAGAAACCGCATGGCTTTCGCGAAGAGTTTTTCTGCATCGCCGATCCCGTATTCCCGAGCGTCGTCCTGGAACCATTCCCGTAGGTTAGTCGCGGCCGCCTCAAGTCGCTCGAGGCTAAGCTCCTCCCTCGGCCCCTCGAGAAGAGCCCGCCAATCAACCCTCCGTACCTCCTGGTTCTTCTTGAAGTCTGCGTACTCGTCGTAATAGTCCTCTCCAGACTTGGCCTTGGCAACTGCCCGTCGTGGGTTGGTAATGATCTCGGCGCCGTTAAGGTAACGCACCGGTTGACGTTTGGTCCCGCTGCGGGCATCGAATATCATGTACCCCATTTGGAGATCTTCGCCCCTATCGGCGTCCGGCATGTATCCACCGACCGACGCATACATCTCAGCGCGGAAGGCGCTGTTACCGCCGGAAGTTAAGGGCCGGCGGCCGATACGCTTCCGACGGGCAATCATCCCGACGAAATCATCGAGGCGACCAAGGACGAAACGATTAGTCAATTTCTCAAACGCCTCCCCGGAGATGTCGAGCTTCCCACGGGCGGCGTCCATATCCGGATGCGCATCGAACTCTCGGAGCATCACGTCGAAGTATCGCGGACTGATCCGCTCGGAGTCCGCGTCGTTACTGACAAGAATAAGTTTGCCACCCTGTTCCGACCGCTTTGAGGAACGGAGTAATGCCAGGTCGTTGGCGTACTTTCTCACGGTACCAATCAAGGCGCGTTCTGGTGCTAAGACCTTTTCGACTACGTGAACCTGAAGCTCGGGGTGCTGCTTTTTGAACTCTTCAACCCTGGCCTTTGTACCGTCGTCAGACTCGCCTTCTTGGCGGTTCACAAAAATGAGAAGTTCGAATTTTCGTGGATCGACTGGATTGCCCCGGGCATCTTCCTGGAGGGCGTATTGTTCGAGAGTGTGGAGAATCGTCTTTGCCTCACTCCGGGCTGGAATGGGAATGACAAGACGCGTTTCTTTCTTCATCGGACTATGAATTTCGTCATCGAAGTGTTCGAGTTCGGCGCGATATGCGGGGTCGAGGGAATCGAGGTAGCGACGGACTTCAGATCGTTCATCGAGCATCGCATCGGGATTACGCTTTAATGTCTCGGACTTACGACGACGAGCTTCCGTTAAATGTCTTTCGCTCCAGATCCGGTTACCATATCCGTAATATGGACCGACATCCGGTGAAGAGTAGGGGGAACGATCTTCTTCACGTGCTTTTCGCGTCATCGCTTCAAGCGGCTTCCGCTTGCTCAACGGAATCGTCGGCGGGAGTTCCCACTCCTTGCCCTTCGGACGGAGAAGATCAGTGATGTGGTCCTTATTTTCCCACTGGTCAACCGTGATCCCGGTCAACCCCTTGCCCTCGTAGGTCGCCAGCTGACGGACAACCTGCTCCCCTTTCGCGTTGATAATCAATTGCCCGTGCTCATCGCGCAGAAGTTGCGACGCCTCGGCAAACCGCCCGAGGAATTCGGCTTTTCCACCGACGTTCCGGAAGAGGAGTTTCCCGACTTCGGAGTTCGGATCAATCGCCGCATTGCCGTTCTGGTCCACCACGACTTCGTAAACCATCTTCTGGGTCTCACGTGAAAGCGACAACATCATCCGCATATCCCCCTGGGCAATGAGCTTTTGCGCATCAGCCGAGAGTTCGCCGTGGAACGATTCGTCCGGTCGCATCTTGAAAACGTTGAACACGAAATTGCCTTTGGCGTCAATGCCGGTGCCGCGATCGCCGCCCCAGTGTAACCGCAATTCGTTCTTATCGAAAACTTCCGGGGTGTTGTTGTCGTACCAGGCGTCGCGGGCGATGTGCTTTGTGCCCTTCGCGAACTTTTCCATCCATTCAACTGGTGCAAACGTTTTCCGCTCGCCCATGAATTCCGTGACGTCTCGTTCATCGACGTACCAGCCCTGTTTCATCAAGAATGCCTTGTCGGCTTCGGCCATGGTTCCATGCTCAAGGTCGGGTTTGAACTCGAACAGCTTCTTCCCCTTTCCGTCCAGGAGATCAATCAATCCCGGTTTGTCCGGATCTTCAATCGCCCTAACGTCCTTCGGCAAGAGCAGGCGCATCTTGTCGCCGACTTGGACCGAGTGCTGCGGTCCTTGATCAACGTATTGGCGGACGTCATGACCAGTCACCTTGTTCCAGAGTTTTTCCACCATTGATTGCGGCACGCGCTCTTCGCCGAAAACATGTTCGCGCACCCAGTTCATTCCAACCTGCGCGACTGACCCGGCCACGAACCCGGTGACCGCGCCGTAGGCCGCCGCTTTTGCGACTTCCAGGTTCTTGAAATTCTTGAACCGACGATCAACGTCCTCAACTCGTCCGAGAAGCTCCTGCTGCCTTGTCTCACCATGGAGTTTCAGATACCCTTCGACGGTATTTGAATCACCTGCGGCGCGCGCAACTTGCGGGAAGATTGATTGAACTTTTACCTTGGCCTCAGCAACCACTCTCAGCATCTCAAAGCGCTGTCGTTCGATGGTCGTTGGATCATCGAACACCATGTAGTCGTGCTTAGTCGCGTTGGCAACATCCAATCGCGCTTCAATGTTGGCGATTGCCTGCAACGTCTCTTGCACTCGTTGCATGGATCGCGGATCGTTGAGGTCGAGTGATTCGAGCGCCTCGACGCTGCTTCGCACGTTGTCCGTCAGGTTGGTGGCGCGTACAGTGTCGTATGTGAACTCCTTCATCTTCTCCAACCGCTTGGCGCCTTTCGGAATCTCATACCCGGAAGTCATGGCGCGACGTGTATGCGTAATATCGCCTTTGACCTCGGTACTTCTCCGCAAGGCCGCGAATCCGGCGCCCACGACCGTTCCCGCGCCGATCGCGCCCAAGCCGGAGTATTTCGCCAGTCCGCGAATCCCCGAGATGAGCGGCTTGCTGGCGAGCGAGACCGTAAACCCGAGAACTGCCGGGTTCACCACTTTGCTCAAGACCGGGTTTTTCTGAATGACTTTGACCAGCTTGTCGAAAGCGCGGAGGTTCACCTGCTCCTTGATGGCGCTTTTATGCTTGCCGAGATTGATGTCAATGTTCAGATCCTGCGCCGCCATCCGATCGCCATGCTGCATGGTAGCGCGAATCTCCCGTGCCACGTCGAGGAGATTATCAACCGTCGCCCCTTCCTTCTCGAAGAGCGCCTGATGTTCCGCCTTGAGCCCTTGGAGCAACGTACCTTTTTGCTCGATGAACGTCCGCTCGTCAATCTCGCCGTTGACGTAGCGCGTCATGACATCCCTGATTGCGGTCTTGGTTTGACCCTCGACCAGCGTTTCGCGTTGCTCGCCCTCGCGTTCGCGCACCACTCCTTCGTAGTCGGAGAGAAAACGCTGAACGATTTCTAATGCTTCTTCGCGATGCGCCTGACTGGTCTTCTCGTCCGGACTGAACATATTCGGATCAATGCCCTCGAGTTGTGCCATGATCCGCTTCCGTTCTTCGGCAATATACTTTAGGCGGTATCCTTCCTCCGTCCAATGTTTCCAGGTTTTCTCAACCACTCGCTGGAGCCAGCCCGGTCGCTGCCCGCCTTCCAGCCGCTCGCCGCGGAGTTCCGCCTGCAACCGTTCCTCTGCGCGATGCCGGGCGATGTCTTCAACCTTTTCTTCAATCTCAACCACGCCAGCTTTCCATTGGCGCTTCGGCCGCTCGGTTGGCGGAAGGTCACCGGCCGGTGGTTGGTCCTCCGGCTGTTCTGCTTGCGGTCCCTCACCTTCTTCACTTGGCGCGGGCGGGGTGGCCGCCTCCGGCGCTCCGGAGGTATCGACCGGAGCATCCGCGACTGCTGTTTCGGGCGCTTGGCGAGCGGTTGTGTCTTCGGTTTTGGCATCAGCCGCTGTCTTGCCCATGAACGGATCGCCCTCATCAGTCAAGAGCGACGATGGTCCGACGGCTTCCCCCAGCGCAGAGTCGACTTCGTCCTTGGTGGTTTGATTGGTGACCGGTGACCTCGACGGGCGCGATGGCTTCGTTAGTTTGATCGCTGGCCGTCGTTCCCGGCGCCGGCGGTCGAGTTCGGTATAAAAATCATTCAGCGCGGCTTGCGCATCCGCGTGTCCTAAATCGGCGTGCGCCCGCGTGCGCCGGAGTTCGCT
>SBBC01000023.1 GCA_005239865.1 Candidatus Microgenomatus auricola | reverse complement strand
GATGAGCCGGTTGAGCGTTCGATTCGGTAACTTGGCATACTTGACAAGTTTTATTCCCATGGAGGTAGTCTAGGACAATGAATTTCCTAGACAAGCTCCATCAAAAAAGTGCTGTTTTGTCAAAAACCAACCCGTCTTAGCCCGCCTCCTTTTGCTACTCGACGTTCGGCTTTTCTAGCTGATGCACCTCAACCCCCGATTCCACCTCGGTAATTCTCGATACATCTTTGCCGATCTTCTTAAATTCTCCCGAAGCTGCGTTAAAATGACTAACTGTCGTACTCAGCGCCCCGCCGAGTTTCTCTAAATAACCTTTATATGACAGCACGTGCTTCTGCAAGGCCTCAACGCTCTTTCGAATTTCTATTGATGACTCTTCAATCTGCATGGCGCGCAAACCTTGCAGCACGGTTTGTAGGTAGGCAAAGAACGACGTCGGTGAAACGATGATCACGCGTTTTTCCTTGAAGGCGTATTCGATCAGATCGCGCGCGTTGATTTTCACCGTTCCGACCTGGGCCACGAGCAAATCGTAGTAAATCGCCTCAGCCGGAATGAACATGAAGGCGAAGTCCATGGTGTTCTCACTCGGCCGGATGTACTTCGCGGTTTCGTCAATCCGGTTTTTCACATCCTGCTTGAATACTTTCTCCAGGCGATCGCGTTCAGCCGCGTCTCTCGTTTCGGCCAGCCGGTTGTAATTTTCCAAACTGAACTTCGAGTCCACTGGAATGATCTTGTCCTTCACGAAGATCGCGGCGTCAACGACTTCGCCGTCACGGAACGCGTATTGCATTTTATACGCGCTCGGCGGCAGGACGTTCTTGAGCACCGTTTCCAGATAGTACTCGCCGAGCACGCCGCGTTGCTTCGGGTTGTTCAGCGTATCTTGCAATTGCTGGAGTTGGTCGGCGAAGTTCACCACCTGCCGGTTTGTCTCGTCAAGCTTGGTCAAACGCTCGGTGACGCGCTCGATGATCTTCGCGCTCTCGCCGAACTGGGTCTGGATGGTCTGCTGCATCGTCTGCGTATGCCGATCCAGGCGCTCCTGCAGCGTCTTCGTGGTGGCGTCCAACCGCTGCTGCATGCCCTGGAGGTTCTGGTTCAACAGCAGGAGCGGAGCGCTGTCCTCCCCTTTGGTCAACGCCTTCATCCGGCGGTTGATTACCAACACCGCAACTACTAAACCGATGACGAAGATGATGCCGAGAAAGATAAGGTCCATATGCTCATAGTATCACGACGTAAAAACGCAGGGAAATGGAAAAATCACTCCTCCTTGACGAATTGTCCTTCCATTGCTAAGGTGCGGAGTTCGCAGTACAATTTTACAGGATTTTCCATTGCTCTTTTCGTTCGGTTTTGCCCACATTCTGGGCCAACCTACATACCCCTGGGAGGATCTATATTCACCGATTAGGATTTCTGGTGTCCGATGACTTTCATCACCACACCCAACAGGAGGTTGGAGTATGCCGGAAGCATTCGTCATTCGCGCACGGGCAACGAGGCTGTCGAACACCGGCAAGATCACGAGGAAGGACCGACGGAAGATCGTCGATCGCCTGGCGGAGCACGGCGCCGCGTGGGTCGACGACGACACGCTGAAGGAGAAAATCCTCGCTGGCTTCCCCGGCCACGTCGTGGCGGAGGTTCTCAACGGTCCTGCAGCCGCTGTTCGGCGGTGAACCGAACAGCGCACAACAGGAGGTGCAACATGCAGGTGTCATGGAAGAGTGCAGCGCTCTTTCTCGAGGAGTGCGGTTTCCTCGCTCCGACGGATCAGCAGATCTGCCGCGAGCGACTCGAAGCGCTCAGGGCTGACAAGAACCCTTCAGAGGACTCCGTCGATCTCGAGGAGCTCGTCGAGGTGGTCTTCAGGGGCTATCCCGACGTCGGGGAACACGCCGTCGCCATGGACTGGAGCGTGCTCGACATGATGGCTGATGAGGACGTCTCCCGGGCCATCAACGAAGCTTCAAGGCTCGGATAACACCAACGAACGCGCGGGCAGCAGTCAGGCTCGCGCGTTTTAATAACGCCATGCTGAAAGCACGAAAAAACGCAAACAGCTATCCCCTCCTTGGTAAGGAGGGGAAACGGCGACAGCCGAGGGGAGGTCAATACGGAGAGGGACTCACGCCTTCAACCCAAACAGCCGGACAGCATTCTCGGTGGTTTGTTGAAAAACTCCTTCAGCACTCACGTCCTTCAATTCTGCAACCCTGCGACCAACAAACTCAGTGAACAGCGGCTCGTTCCTCTTCCCGCGGTATGGCTCCGGCGTCAGGTACGGGCTGTCGGTTTCAAGCAGCAGCCGCCCGAGCGGCGTGTTTTGCACAACCTCGATCAGTAATTCAGACTTGGGAAAAGTCACAATCCCGGTAATACCAATGTAAAAGCCGAGGTCCAAAAACTGCTTGGCATGTAGCCAGTCGCCGCCAAAACAGTGCGCCACACCAATGCTGGAAACGGTATTTTTCAATATCGCCAGCACATCATCATAGGCCTCAAACTTCCCAGCCTCATCACGCACATGGACGATGAGCGGCTTGCTCACATCCTTGCTGATCTGAATGAACTCGGCGAACATGTACGCCTGCTTTTCCTTGACCTCGTCCGGTGTCAATTCGACTGTTCGCTCCTCACCAGCGTGCTCGCCATCCTTCGGCGCCTCTTCGCTGGGATCCTGGTAGGTCGTCTTCAGTCGGTAGTAGTCTAAGCCGACCTCGCCAATTGCCACTACGCCGTCTTTTTCCGCCAGCTCCCGGAAGACGTCCGGTTCAAATGCATGCCGCACGGCATGGATAGGATGCTGCCCGACCGCCGCCCACACCGGTTTGCCGTGAAAGATCTCGGCAATGTGCACGGCTTTGGCGCTTGTCTCTGCCTGCGAGCCGACGTTGATCGTACCGACACCAGCCTCAGCCGTTCGCTGCTGGACATCCATCCAGTCCTTGTCAAATGCCTTGAAGCAGAGATGTGCGTGGGTATCAACAAACTTCATATAATTCAAGATTCGTTCAACCGTACGTTTTTTCGAAGGCGTGGGCCTGCCTCATAGCTGTTAGCTGATAGCTTGTAGCTTGTAGAACATCTGTTGCTAACAGCTACTAGCTAAAAGCTACAAGCTCTTATTTACCACGGACTGCACCGACTTGATTGCCCCTGGCAAAAGTGGCACGACAATTTGCGCAATCCCGGTAAACAAAGGCAACAGTTTTGACTCGGCCAGCCCGTTCGTCCAACCCTCGCCAACATCGAACTTGGTGGCCACATACAACGTCAGGCCGAGCACTAGCACGCCTTCAAGCAACCCCAAAACTCCGCCGCCGAGCCGGTTCAATCCGGAAATTCCCGGGATGAGCTTGACGATGTTCACGACCTTGTTCACGAGCATGAATCCCAAACCGAACAGCCGGTTGAACATCGTCAGGAGCAGGACAAAGGCCGCCACCTTGGCCACGAGGTCATTCGTGAACACCAGCGCCCCGAGCCACGAACCCAAACCCTCGTACCACCGTCCGGCCAAGGCCACGCTGAAAATCGTGCCGACCAGCGCACCGACCATGTGGATGAGGCCGGAGCGGAAACCGTTGAACACGGCGATTGCGATGTACGCCAGGATGATCCAATCCAGGGTGGTCATGGAGTATGTAGTTTCTCTTTAAGAATAACTTCCTCTTTCTGGTAATCAGGCGAAATAATCAACATCACGAGTCCCGTGAAGTACTGTGATCGGGATGATCGGTTTGAGTATTGACGAACCAAAGAATGCTGATGGTTGAGTCAGCAGTAACTTGCGGTACGAAAACTTCACGCTACCTATCAGCCACCAATATACGGCAACACTCTCGTCGGCACTCGGAAGAGTATCGGTTTGGGATATCCTTTTGCTTGTGACTTCCTGAGTACTTCGCGAACAGACTTGCCGCTGGCAATAATCGTCTTTTCGTCTTCTTTAAACCCAACCCACAGGCCTGCGTACTTTTGTACAATTTTTGTCCAGTCAACTGCCATAAAAAGACCCGACCTAATGTCTAACAATCAATACCTAAAGCTATCATACATGAGCTATTTTTGTCGAGGGCTGCCATTCAATCAAGTTCCTCTCAACCTCGGGATACAGTTTGTCAATATCTTTTTGAATCTCCATCGTCGCCTGAATCGCCGCGACAATGCGGCAATACTTCTTAATCTCTTCCGAAGTGAGCGCCCTCCCCTTCCGGTCTTTCAGCCACTTATGCAGCACCTGGTACCCCCCGATGTAATACTCCCATGCCTCTTTCGGCACCGGTGTGAACCGCTGTGCATCGTTGATCCAAACTTCATTTGATTTCCATTCAACTTTTTTTACCATTGCGTCTCCCTTGCCAGCGAGTTGGGCAGCGAGGCGATTGTCGGATGGTGTACTCTTCAGTAAGTGTAGCTGGACAAGTTGTTCGCCGAGATCGGCGAGTTTTTGGAATAGATTGAAATCCTTGGTAAATGGAATACGAGGAAAGTCGATTTTGAGGAACTCAGCGTATTTCTTGCGGTAGACGTTAGAGAACAGGACGGCGTAAATATAGCTGAAGAAATCTTTAACCAGCACTTTATGCGGTTTATTCAAATCGACAATTTTTTTCCAAAAAGTTGAATTAATATTTGGAGTTACATCTTCTTTCGAAGCTGATTTATTCGCAAACAAATTAACCTGTTGTTCTTTATTTCCAGTATCGTAAATAAATAGAGGAAACACATAGCCTCGTTCTTTTGTTTTGTTTGAAATATAACAGTCATCAGTTAAAGTATTCGAAACGAAAATGTGACGGTAACCATCGGTAGCAAGCTGGCGGCAAATGACAAGAGCGATATTGTCTCCCTCCAACATATTCTGCATTACTTCTTTTCTGCCACGCTCGATGACCGACGGGTGATAAAAAATCCATTTCTTGTCAAAAGGACGATAAAGCACCTCAGAAAAACACTTATCCCAATTCTGATCTTCTTGCAGTTGTTGTCTAGCTTTTTTAACTGTCCAGCGCGAGGCCGGTTTATCTTTCAACCGGTATGCATTTTTCATGAATTCGTCATCATCTTTGGAATCTCTGAATATCCGTATCCGCGATTCCAAGGCTTGTCGGTCATTATCAATAACGAACTCATCGCGTCCGGTCACGATGCCGACACTGTTGACCGGGAAAATATCCGTCACTTTCCAAAAATCCCGATATTGTTCCCAACCCTCTTCTTCTCTTGGAATAAGGAAATAGTAGGGACCGGAGGGCGCGATCGTGCTCCATTTCGTTGTTGAGAGCTCATGATCGTCCAGCCAGTCGTATTTTTCCTGACGCAAACCCCAGCAATCCGCATAGAAAACGCCTTCCTTTTTCAAACGTTTTCCGGTTTTAACGAACAGCACGATTGCCACCCCTGGCTGGATGTCAAAAACGTTTTCATCTTTTCCGCCCTGTGGCGTTTTTTCCTTTTTCAGCGTGCTGCCGTGAAGATTGAGAACGAACACCTCGTCAAACGTGTTCAGCAATGAAGCGCGCATGCCGCGGAACGTTGGGTTGTCAAGCCAGGCGTGGTTCGTAATAAACCCAAGCACGCCCTGTCCGGCCTGTTCGATTTTCCACTGCGCAAACCGGAAAAATTTCACATAATCGTCCTGGAGCCATTTTGGATTCCTTTCACCAAGCGGCTTGCCGTCAACTTTTTTATAGTCCTCGATTTTTTTCGTGATCCAATCACCTTTGTTTTCCGAAACGCCCGAGTACGGCGGATTTCCCATGACAACCATAATCGGTATTTTCTCTTTCACTTCCATGGCTTCCGCGGACTCCTTGGCGATCTCCTGCTCAAAAACCCCCGGAATGCGGTTTGGG
>SBBC01000027.1 GCA_005239865.1 Candidatus Microgenomatus auricola | reverse complement strand
GGGGTTGACACGCTCAACTTCGTTTACTACACTCTGTAGTAGGTTTTCCACACATTCTTCCACTCATGTCACCAATTGCCGCATTCTTCACTGGCTTAAGCACTGGTGGACTCACCTGCCTCGCGGTTCAAGGCGGTTTGTTACTCGGGCTGCTCGCCAGACGAGAGGCGGCGGATGAAAAACTCTCGCGTTGGCAGCGGCTGCTACTGCCGGTCTCGGCCTTCCTGCTAGCCAAGCTCGTCATCCATACCGTGCTCGGTTTCGGACTGGGTTGGCTCGGCGAGAGCATTCAACTCTCGACCACCGCCCGCATTTGGTTGCAAACCTTCGCCGGCATCTTCATGATCATCGCCGGGATTCGCCTGATTGTCCCGCACTGGCTCCCCTGGTTGAATATCAGCGCCCCGACGGCGCTCCGACGACTGGTGCGAAAAAGCGCAAAGAGTGAAGCCCTGTTCGCTCCGGCGCTCCTCGGTGTGCTGACGATCTTCATCCCTTGCGGCACCACCCAAGCGATGGAGATTGCCGCCATCGCCACTGCCAGTGCCTGGCAGGGCGCCAGCATCATGTTCGCCTTCGTTCTCGGCACGGCCCCGTTGTTCTTCTTGGTGGGAATGCTTGCAAAGGGATCAACCCTGCTTCAGCGTCGCCTGACCTTTGCCACCGCCGCCATCGTTGTGGCCCTCGGGTTGTACACCTTGAACGGCGTCCTCGTCCTGACCGGCTCGCCGTATGAATTCAACAACGTCATTCGCTCAGCGCAGATCGCACTGACGAGCGGAAACGCCAGCGCGGTTGGACCAGCCCTGGCGGCTGATGACAATCCGGTCATCAACGTTTACGCCACCGGTTACGATCCGGACGAATTGACGGTCCCGGCCGGTCGAGCCGTGATGCTCAATCTGGCGGCGCAAGGCCGCCTCGGGTGCACGAGCTCGTTTCTCATTCCGAAGCTCAACGTTGAGGAACAAATCGCGCCGGGCAAAACCACCAAAGTCAGCGTCACCTTTCCTCAGCCCGGATCATACGTCTTCAGCTGCGGCATGGGTATGTTTCGCGGCGTGATCAACGCGGTGTGATCCCGTTAGAGAGACCGCTTTCAGCCATGAGCGCTCATCAAACATCCAAGGCCTTACCAACTGACTCTCTAACGGGATGAAGACAACGACTTTCAAGGTCATGCGCTACGACTGTGCTTCCTGCGCCTTGGTGATGGAAGGAATCTGCGAGGATACAGCGGGCGTGAAAAAGGCAGAGGTGAACCCGCGTAAGCGCACCCTTACGGTTGAGCATGAAGATTCCGTCAGACCAGAGGATGTAAAAAAATCGCTCGACGCTGAAGGATATCCGGTCGAGCAATTATAAAGTTCGTGACTAGAAAAAAGTGGAAAAGAAAACCGCCGTTCGTCAAAAACGAAACGGCGGTTGGAAAGGTACAGTTTCGGCTTAGGGCCAGGCGTCCTGTGCTGGCGGTCACAAGGTGACGACAAGAAAAACCCATCGGTGATTTCCGATGGGTTGGAATGTCTTAGGGACGATGAATGGTCGGTCGGGGCGGCTGACCGTACGCGGTGACGGAGTAGCGAAGGGACTTCTCCGTCATGCCCAGGACATGAAGCCGGAAGAACAGACCGAACGTCGGCCCGAGGTCGACGTCCCCGTACTGGTCATTGGTCAGATCAAACCAGTAGTGACCGGGCAGGGCCATGCTCGTTGAATCGGCAGACTCCCTCATGGCCGCCAGAGCGAAATCACCGCTCGAGGATTGCATGCGCCCGGCGAAGTACACCGGCATCCGCAGGCCACTCGGCAACACCAGGGGGCTGCCCTTGGCTACCGTCATGACCGGCAGCACGGAGTGCTCAGCCACATAGGCCTGCCGCTTCCGTTCACGGTTCTGGCCATCCTTGACGATGAAGAATGTGACGGGCGAAATGACCGCCAGCACGCCGATGATCCAGAGGGCCGATTCCCGCAGCATCCTCTGGCGATGCTGCCGGCGGGCGACCCCGGAGGCGGTCTGACCGCGGAAGAAGGACGTTCCTTCCTGCCGGAGGTCCGTGGCGCTCCATCCGAGTAGGTTGAAGTAGCCGAGCAGGACTCCGGGCGAGTACTTGTACTCGGAAATGATCTCGGTCTCGACCCGAACGGATTCGCCGACCTGGCGACGAATCTGCTCCTCCATGGTGATCTGCCCCTCGACGATCTGGAGCTTCGGTCGGAGCCAGGACGGCACCGACTCGAGGAACTCGCGGATGCGGGGCGGGACAGGCTGGGGGTAGTCGAGGAGCCGGTGGAGTTGGGCCGCGACGATGTGGTGGACGTGACGCTCGCGGAACCGCGAGGTTCTGATGACCCGTCGCCGCGTGGTTCGTTCGCGGTTCTGCTCACCGATGGGTTGCGACGGATCGAACTCGTGTTCGGTCTTCGAATCGTCGCGCAGCGTCTGCTCGGTGTGGTCGTGACGGAAGTAGTGGTACTTGGCCACGTCGAGGTCGGTCCACTCGACCAGGCCGACGAACTCCTGCTCGACGAGAAGCTGCATCCAATAGGTCATCAGCCGGAGGACGCGCTCGACGCCGAAGCCGAACTCCGTTTGGAGTTCAAGCAGGAGCTGCGGCGCCGGCTTGGCCGCCCGGCTGGCCGGCAGCTCGAGGAGCGGGGCGCGGCCGAGCGGTGGAATCTGCTTCCGGAGTTCCGCCCAGGTCTTCTTGACCTTGTCGTCGACGTCGATCGAAGAGGTCGGGCTGCCCTTGATCGAGCAGCGGATGGCGTTCTTGACGCAGGCTTCGAATTCCTCGAGGTACCGTTTCAGAAGCGTCAGGTCCTCGGCGTAGGCAGCGAAGATCGCCGGCTTGGCGGGTTCCAGACCGGCATCGAGGTCCAGGAGCTTCGACTGCTGGCGGAGTTGAACGGCCAGCTCCCGGAAAACTTCGGGGAGGTCTTGGGTGAAGCGTTGGTTGGCCGGGAGCTCGTCTGATTCGACGCCGTATCGCCGGCCGTGGAGTTCGACATCGATACGGTCCGAGGGAATGACCATCGGTGCCACGATTCTCCTCCTTTCGTCGGGTTGAGAATGACAGATGGACTGGGGTTGGTTTTCAAAGAGCCTCAAAAACAGTATGGTTTTCGTCCGCAGCGTGGTTAGCCCAGGCCTGGAGACGAACAGGCTATACTAACCACGCCCGCCAGCGTTTGTCAAGCAAGTGCACTCCTGGTTGCCCGATAACACTTTTTCATCCTAGGAGAAGGGGAAATGAAGATGGCCCGGCTGGCTATTGCCTGATTATTTTGGGCGTGGTATAATCCCCCAGTAGGGGATTAGAGCTATCCACACCCTTCATCCAGAATCCCCCTCCTGAAAACTATGAAACTCGCTGAAGACAAGCGAAAAACGGCTTCTCACCGGCTCGCCATTGTGGAAGGCCATCTCCGCAAGGTACGGAGGATGCTCGACGATGGCGTGTACTGCATTGACATCATTCACCAGTCGCGCGCAATTCAGCAGGCGTTGAAGAAGTTCGATGAACAAGTCCTCGAACGGCATTTGAAGACCTGCGCCGCACGAAAAATCCGTGAAGGAAATATTGATGAAGCCTCGCGGGAGCTTCTTGAAGTCTTTGAACGATTATGAACACACTCGTACGTAAGCTCACCTCCGTATTGAGCCCCCTCTTTGGCACCGGAGGCGTTGGGGTGTGTCCAGCGTGCGTGACCGCATCAGCAGCAGTACTGTCATGGCTTGGTCTCGGCTTTTTAATTCCCATCTGGCGACCCATCGCCTTCACCCTCTTGGGACTTGGTGCAATCGGTTTCATTGCAGATTTTACAAAACACCGCAACGTACTACCGATCCTTCTTCTCATTGTTGGCAGTTGGCTTCTCTACGTCGGCCGTTACGTCTTTGGCGGTAAGGAATTTACCGGCTGGCAGATCTGGCTCCCCGGAGCAATGCTAACTATCACTGCGGTCTACCTCAACAGAAAACAATTCCGGCACATTCGAACCTCTTCCCATACCCCATAATTCATAATTCGTAATTCATCATTCAATGACTTATACCGCCTTCCCGATCGTCGGCATGCACCCCGGTACCAGTCCCGCCGCTGGCGTGACGGTACGGGGCAGGCTGCGCCCCGGCGTACCCATAAGCCTATGACCACTGCCACGTTCCCAATTATCGGCATGCATTGTGCTTCGTGCGCGAAGAACATTGAGCGGATACAGTTGATCAGTCTTGTTTCCTAAAATGACGAAATCTGACCCTGTCACCATCCTCGGCATCAACAGTTCGCCCAGTCGGCGGGGTCTGTGTGCGCGCCTGATCCGTACTGCGTTACGCCAAGCCCGACGCGAAGGCACGCGCACGAAATTTCTTCACTTAGTAGATGTTCCGACTCCGCTCTACCACGGCCGGTAAACTACTCGTCTGCCTTCCGGTCGTATTCGGAATGTGCTTCAGGCCATGCGCGCTGCCAATGGAGTGATCATCGGAACGCCCGTGCATTGGTTTACAATGAGTAGCCATGCAAAAAATTTACTCGACTACCTGACAATTCTCGAAGTCAGAGGGTTTGAGCTCGAAAACACGGTGGTCGGATGCATTGCCACCTGCGATGAAGATGGCGGACAGAAAACGGCTCTTGATATTCTCGGCGCACTCAATCACATGGGCGCGGTGCTTCCTCCCTACGCCAGTGTATTCGTGAATACAGCCATGGCCCGGAAAAGCGAAGCTCGGTGGATGGAAAAGGATGTGCAGCTACTGGGCTCGAACGTTGCTCGAATGGCGAAGCTTGTGCGCTCCGAACATCCCCCCCTGGGATTATCAGTATATGGCCTAATCGCATGCACGAAACTACTATCTTCCCCATCATTGGCATGCACCCCGGTACCAGTCCCGCCGTTGGCGTGACGGTACGGGGCAGGCTGCGCCTCGATGCACCTGTGAGTCTATGACCACCTCCACATTCCCAGTTATCGGCATGCATTGTGCTTCGTGCGCGAAGAACATTGAGCGCGTGGTCAAAAAACTCACTGGCGTTACGTCAGTCCAAGTCAACTACGCGACCGAACGCGCCAAAGTCGAGTATGATCCGCAACATTGTTCACCTGCCAAAATCAGCGAGCAGGTCAGTAAACTCGGGTACACGGCGGTGATCGAGGGCGGCCGGGGCTCCCTCCCCTCCGGCGCTTCGCGCCACCTCCCCTCGGTCCCCTCCCCGATTGAATCGGGGATTGCGGGGAGGGGAGGAGGAGCCGCGGCCGCCCACGCGCAGCACGACCACACTGCGCATGGGCCTAGAAACGAGCATGCCGAACAAGCAGGCGCTATGGAGCATGGTGTCCACAACCACGCCAAGATGCTCCGGCAGGAAGAACTGAAACGGCTGACCCGCAAGCTCCGGTTCGGCATCGTCGCTTCCGTGATTGTGGTGCTACCGGATGTGCTGGCATTGCTCGGCGCCTGGCCGTGGCCGGAACCCGCTACCAGAATCCTCCAACTCATTCTCGCCACCCCCGTGCTCTTCTGGTCCGGCTCGCAGTTCTTTGTCAGCACGTGGAAATCACTCCGTTTTTTCCAAGCAAACATGGATACGCTCATTGCCATGGGCACGGCCGCAGCGTATTTCTTCAGTTTGGTCGCAGTCCTCTTTCCCACTGCGTTCTCTGGCAGCGGCCAAGCACCAGCCACGTACTTTGACGTCACAGTCGTCATTATTACCCTGATCCTGCTCGGCAAGTATTTAGAAGCAAAAGCCAAGGCCGGCGCCAACGAAGCCATTCGCAAGCTGGCTGGCTTGGCTGCCAAGACCGCCCGCGTGCTGCGTCATGGCGAGGAAGTCGAAGTCCCGCTCGATCAGGTGCATGTCAACGATTTGATTGTCGTCCGGCCAGGCGAAAAGATCGCAGTTGATGGCGTGGTTACAGAAGGACAATCAGCGGTTGACGAATCAATGGTCACGGGCGAGAGTTTGC
>SBBC01000022.1 GCA_005239865.1 Candidatus Microgenomatus auricola | reverse complement strand
GGACGGAACTCGATGATCTGTCGCGGTTGTCCGTCGAGGAAGTAATTCTCGACCGTCCTGACCACCCGGCCATTGAAGCGTCGGGCCAGGGACACGATCGAACGCCGGCGGGTCGTGGCGTAAGCAACATGCGCGTTAAGTTCGCGCAGTCGTCGAGCCATTGCCCCAGCCGAATCGAGGGCAATGTGCCGAGCGTGAGAAGCCTGTGACAAACACGCTAGCGCTGTCACCCAAGCTTCGCCACTCGACTTCACAAGACCCAGGGCGTACCCCTGAACCATTCCGTGATCGAGCGCCACAAAGCAGCTGTCGTTGAAGATCCGAAGATACTGCACCAAGCTGCGGCGATCCATCGCCTCGTTTCGGAACAGCATCCGCTCTAAGGCCAAAACGTCCTCGTACTGGCCTACTGATACGCTCTGAATCAGCATGAGTCCTCCCCCAACTCCGGTATGTATCATTCGATATTCAGTTTTCAGTGAGCAGCCTAACACGCACTCTTTACCATCTTGTCCGGCCACCGTCAACAGCTGCGATTTGCTCAGCTTCTACTTCTATGAACACATAAATTGTTCATTGGTAACTAGCCGCCTGTCAACCATCAGTTCAGTCCTCTTGATTAAAAGCAAAATCCGTGCTACACTTACCTGTTACGCCAAAAAGGCGGACACTAAAACAAAAACCTATGAAAAAGTTAAAAAATGTTTTCGTGTCTGTGGTTATGGTCGCAGCGGCCGTCGGGGTGACGGCGCTCCTAGCTGCACCGCGTCAGGCCGATGCCGCTTCCTTCACTGGCAAAGACGTGATCGTCCGGGTCAACCATGAACGTTCAGCTCACGACCTCACGCCGTTGCGGCAGAGCCGGACGCTGCAGCAAGCCGCCTACCGCAAAGCTCGGAACATCATGCGCAGGCAGTACTTCGGCCACACCTTTGCCAATCAGTCGCTGCGCCAGTCGCTCGGGGTTCGTGGCCGGTTCACCCACCTAGGCGAGAACCTTGGTCTTGGTTTTCTCGGGGCCCGACCGGCTATTCGTGGTTTCATGGCCTCGCCCGCTCACCGCCGCAACCTGCTCAATCGTCGCTACACCCACGTTGGCGTGGCGGTTGTTGATGGCTACTTCTCCGGACAGCGCACCACGCTGGTCGTCCAAGTTTTCGGCCGTAAACACAACGCGCCTTCGCCGCAACCAACAGTTCGACTCGCCAAAGCTAAGGTGCGGGTGGTTTAGGTGGTCTCGAATACAACGAATGTACACGAATGCTACGAATAAATGATAGATTCGTCGAATTCGTACTATTCGTTATCTCGCTCCCAATACTCGTTTTGGGTAAAGGTATTTTGACCTGAAGTTAACAATGACGCCCAACTTAATGTTAGCGCTATCTAGGTAACGCCTCATTTGGTGGTAATCCTCCGGCTGGACAATCGGTTTTGCTTTTACGTCGACAATCACTCTGTCTTCAATCACAAAATCAACTCGATTCGATAGTCTCCCGGCCACAGTATAGGGATATTCTCGATGGAATCGGATCTGGTGGAGTTTTAATTCTAGTTCTAGGGCGTCGCAGTACTGCCGTTCGCGGCAAAATCGTCCCAGTTCCCGATGAATTTTGAAGAAAATCCCAACCAGCTTATACGATAAGTCCTTTTCTATAACGTCGTTTTTGATGGTCCACATCTTTCTCATAAATAAACGGGTGGCTATTTAAGCCACCGATAGCCTCTATGTACACCACCGTTGATTTTACGTCAAGCCCTGATGTGGTCTGTCGAATCTACGAATTGACGAATCCTACAAATGAATTACGAATACTACAAATGGTGGGGTTTATTCGGTATATTCGCCATCCATTCGCGGCATTCGCTATATTCGTATGATTTGTAGAATTCGAATCATTCGTAGTACTCGCTAACTTTGCACCCTACCTATTCCCATACCGTTTTATCACGTGATCGGCCTCTTCCAGTTTGACCGACAGCATCCGTGACACGCCGTCATCACCCATGGTCACGCCATAGAGGATGTTCGCCTTCTCCATTGTCGCGCGGTTGTGGGTGATCGTCACGAACTGCGTTTTGTGAGCCAGTTGTTCCAGGATAGCGGCGAATCTTTGCGAGTTCGCTTCGTCCAGCGCCGCATCCACTTCATCGAGCACGGCAAAGGGCAGCGGGTTGTTTGCGATAATGGCGCAAATCAAGGCGATCGACGTCAGGGCGCGTTCGCCGCCGGAGAGCATGGCAATCCCTTTGAGGCGCTTGCCAGGCGGGGTGGCTTGGATCTCGATGCCGGTGATGACCTTTTCACCTTTGGCTACGGGTTTCGGTTCTTCACGTCCTTCCTCCTCTGCGTCCTCCGATTCCTCTTCATCTTCGGGTTTTTCCTCGGCCATCACTTCGCGCTCTAAAATCAACTTCGCCTGCCCGCCGCCGAACAGCGTCCGGAAGTATTTGCCGAATTCCTCGTTGATCCGCTTGAACGCTTCATCGAAGCGCTCTTTGATCGTTCGGTCGAGATCGGCAATTCCTTCGGCCAACTGTTCACTCGCTTTCATCAAGTCGTCGTACTGCGTTTTTAAGAAGTCGTACCGTTCGCGCGTCTCTTTGTATTCTTTCTCGATGCCTTCATCAATGCCGCCGATGAGCGCCAACTGGTGCTTCAAGCGCAGAATCTCATTCCCCTGCTCCTCAAGCGGCGGCGGGGTTGGCTCGGTACTCTCAAAAATCGCCGGCCAGACGTCCGGCCGGACCTCCTCGCGGATCTCCCGTTCGACGTCCTGGTGTCGCGTTTCGAGTTTCGCCGCTGCCACGCGGACCTCACCGAGTTTTGCGTTCGTGGCATTGAGGTGATCCTGGGCCGTTCGCAGTTCGCGCTGCAAACGGAAGAGTTCCTCGCGCTTGGTGGTCTCGCTTTGGTTGAACAACCGGATTTCTTTCGTGATGTCGGCCAGTTTTTTATCGATGGCCGAGATCTCCCGCGTCAGGTGTTCAGTCTGCTTTTTGAGCGTCGCTTCGATCGTGCCCTCAAGTTCGGCGCGGGATCGCTCGAGTTCGCGCCCGAGCCGGTCACGTTCGTCGGTCAACCGTTCAAGGTTCTTGTCGACCAGCGCCCGTTGATTGCGGCGCAGCGTCACTGCCGGACGAAGTTCATTCAACTGCTTGAGGATCTCGTCGCGTTCGAGGAACGCTGCGCGCAGTTGTTCTTGGAGCTCGAGCACCCGGCTGGCGCCGTCGTGGATGCCGACGCGTTCCAACCGTTCGGCGAATGCTTGCGTCCGGGCGTCCAATTCCTGGCCGCGTTTTCTGACCGCTTCCAGCGCCTCCAGGGAGGTGATGGTTTTCAGTTCCTCGAGAAACGCGCGCTCAAAGGCCGCTAATTCCTTAAATTCTGCTTGCACGTCTTGGAGCGAGACCGTCCCGCGCTGGAGCGCCTCGGTCGTCTGCCGCAGGTCGTCCTCGAGCGCCTGGTGTTTCCGCTGCTTCTCCATCTCCCGTGACGCGAGCCCGGCGATCTTTTTTTCGTCCTCGCTGATTGACTGCTCCAGCTTGCCGACCTCGCTCTCCAAATCGCCGACCTGTTGCTGGAGGGTTGCGAGTTGCTTCTCAAGCCAGACCACGTCCCCTTTCCCCTGTTCCTTGAAGGAGAGCTCGCGCCGCCCTTGAAGCGCGGCTTGTTCTGTTAACAAGTCGCTCTTTTGCGCTTGAACGTCTTCGAATTGTTTTTGCAAGGCAGCAAAGGCTTCCGTTCTCGACTGTTCCCGCTCCAACGAAGACAGGGTGGCGTTAAGCGAGTTCACCACCTCCTCGTGTTGACGTTGTTCAGTTTCCAGTTTCTCCCGCTGATTCCGGGAACGCTCGAGCTGCGTTTGTAGGTCCTGGAGCAAACCGCGATAGTACCTGGTTTGCAGGCCAATCAGTGCCTGCTCGACCTCGCTCCGACGTTCCAGCCGGCGGACCTGCCGCGTCAACGAACGGACGCGGGGCTCAATTTCGGCGATCAGGGCCTCGGCTTGCCGCAGGTTTTCTCGGGTGTGTTCAAGTTTGGTGACTGTCTGCTCGCGCTTGAGCTGAAACTGCCGGACGCCGGCGGCCTCGTCGAAGAAGTGCTTCCGTTCCTGCGGCGAGGTCGCCAGAATCGAGTCGACCATGCCCTGCCCGATGACCGAGTACGAGCGCTGCCCGAAGTTCGATTTGGCAAGGAGCATGTGAATGTCCTGCAAGCGCACTGCTCGTTTGTTGACGAAGTACTCGCCGCTGCCGTCACGGTACACCCGCCGCGTAATGACCAGTTCGGAAAAATCGATCGGCGCCCGGCGATCCTCATTATTCAAATACAACGAGACCTCGGCCGAGCCGAGTTTCGTCTTGCGATCGGAGCCGGCGAAGATCGCGTCTTCCGCCTTTTTCCCGCGAATGAGTTTTAATGACTGTTCGCCGAGCACCCAGCGAATGGCATCAGCCACATTTGACTTTCCCGAACCGTTCGGTCCAACGATCGCGGTAATGCCCTTACCGAACTGGAGCGCCGTTTTATTGGCGAACGATTTAAAGCCCTGAAGCTCTATTTTTTCGAGAAACATACGTTGGTTGGTCGGCGGTTCGGAGGTCCTGCGGTTTGGTGGTTTCCTGAACGCCGTGTTCGCCAAGGAACCAAGCCGCCAAACCGCGAAACTCCTAAACCTCTGCTCACGTCGTTCCCGTCACAATCTTCCAAAGGAACAAGCCGATCATGGCCACACCGACCGAGAACTTTACCAGCGTGCCGCCGATGAAACCGACGATGGTAAAACGCTCGGTCTCGATTCCAAATACGTTGTCCCGGCCGCGGAGCATTTCGAAAACCACCGAGCCCATGATCGGACCGATCACGAAGGCGCCGAGGATGCCGAAGAGCGACCCGACGAAACCGCCGAGGACCGCGCCGAGAATGCCCCAGGGCGTGCCGCGGTACTTTTTCAGTCCCCAGACAGTCGTCGTATAGTCGAGGAAGACGGTGGTGAACGCGAGTAGGGAAATCAACAGCATGAAATTTGCATCCACAACCGAGAAGTTCATGCCGACGCCGTAGAGGAAAATGCCAAGCCAGATGACCGGGATTGAGGGCAGGAACGGAAAGACAATGCTGATCAGTCCGACCAGCATCACGGCGAAGGTGGCGAGGAAGATGGCCGAGGTGAGAACGTTTGGAATCATCCCGTTAGAAAGTTAGCATGTGAAGTGTCGAGGTGAATCGGATGCTCATCGATGTTGAAAACTGGCTCTCTAACGGGACGCGGCGCTAGCTCCACTTCTTCTCTTTCAAGGCATTGACTGCGGCGGCGACTTGGGCCTCCTGTTTCGACGGACCCTCGCCGACCGCGACTTCTTCTTCGTCCAAATAGACCGCAACCCGAAAGTGCTTGTCGTGATCCGGGCCCCACTCGGCGAGGACTTTGTAGGACGGCGTAATGTTGACGTACTTCTGGCTGAATTCCTGAAAGGTGCTCTTCGGGTCGCGGTACTTCTCCGTGGCCAGGATGTCGGGGAGTTTTGTTAAAATATGTTGGAGGACAAACCGCTTCGCCTCCTCCATGCCCTGATCGAGGTAGAGCGCGCCGATGAGCGCTTCGACCGCATTCGCCAGGATGGTATGCCGAGCTTTGGAGTTAGCGTCCTTGGCTTCACCCCGAGAAAGCAGGAGATACGAGTCGAGCTTCAAGCCCAGGGCGACGTCCGCCAGTGTCCGGGCATTGACCAGGCTCGCCCGCAGGTTGGTGAGCTCGCCCTCCGGTCGCTGGAAGTTGTGGTAGAGGTACTCGGTCACCACGAGCTCCAGCACCGCATCGCCCAAAAATTCCAAGCGTTCGTTGTGGCTTAACGTAAACGACGGATTTTCGTTAAGGTACGACCGATGCGTGAAGGCCTGAACGAGAACATCGCGATCCTTGAACGTTAGGCCGAGAACTGATTCGAGTTTTGAGAATACGGTCAGATCGGGCATGTTGGTAACACGTGACCTTCGATCTGAGACATATGACAAGTTCAGGGAGACCCTATCACCAGTCACATGTCACAGTTCAAAAGTAGTTAGTTGTTTTTCAAATCAATTAGTTGAAACTTCTGGCTGCGGTCCCCGTTCACGCGCCGGCGGTAATCCGCCCATATCTTTAAAGACCGCGCCGAGCACGCCGTTGACGAATCTGCCTGACGATTCGCCGCCGAAGGACTTGGCCAATTCTATGGCTTCGTTGATCGCGACTTTCGGCGGAATGTCGTTCGTGAACTTCAACTCATAGACGCCGATCCGGAGAATGTTCCGGTCGACGATGGTAATCTGCTGGATCGGCCACTCCGGTGCGTATTTTTGGATAATCTCATCAATTTCCTGTTCGTGCTCCTCGACACCCTTGACGATCCGTTCGGAAAAACCGCCGTCGTTGAAATCCGGCGCGAACTCGCGAAGATTGCTCTTGACCAGGTTGACCAGGCTCTGTTTGCGGTTGTTAAAGTCCCACTCGTAGAGCGTCTGCATCGCGACGGTGCGCGCCAGATGTCGGTTAGACATACACTACCAACTCCGTTGTCTCATAGAACGCGATCTTTCTAGATAAGGAAGCACCATCCTGAGCGACGTCGAAGGATTCTGGCAAGATGGCGATTGGACATACTTCTTCAACCTATGCTCACCACTCACTACCAACTACTCACTCTTATCTTCACGTGCCTTCTCTTTTTTAGCCGCCTTTTCGGAACGCTTCTTGGCTTTCTTGGTGATGAGTTGCTCCAACTTCAAAACTTCCCGACCGCGGTAGTACCCGCAGTAGGGACAGACGCGATGGGGGAGAATCTTACGCTTACAGTGACTGCAGGTCGTGAGATTCGCCTCCACCAAGGCAAAGTGCGCTGCCCGTTCCCGCTTGCTCTGCTTAGTTCGACGTTTGGCTGGCAGACCCATGGGTTGTAAAAGATACTAAATGCCGTCTATATCGTAGACTACAATAAACCGGGGTGTTTGACAAGGCCGATGCTCGCTGGTACGATGCGCCTGTTTTCACTGGCTCATTCGCTGTTTCTTTGACAATCAATAGCCGATTTTGGCATGAGGTAGCTCTAAAGATGCACAACCACCATGACCAGCCGCTGCCCGCTCGACACGAGCCAAGGCGTCAGAATCGCCTGTACCAACGCAAGTTCCAGGCGGCCCGACGGTTGCTGATAGCCACTAAGTACGTCTGGATCCGACGTTCCCAACACGAGCAACAACTCATCCTTCAAGACGTTGAACCGCGCTTCCGCCTTAGTTTCGAGAGGTTGATGGCCGTCGTCGACAATCCGCAGTGGCTGGCCGGCGGCTTCGGAAAGTTCATACACCGGCTGCGTCGGTTGGCGAACTGCGAAACCGATGAAGCCGTGCGCGCCTACCACGCCGTAGCAAAACCTGGTTCGCAACCAAAACCGACGGCTCAAAACGAGCCGCCCAAGGAGGAATCATGACGCAGACCATCACCATCCGAACTTACGACCGCGTCTACCGGGTCGGCCACATCAATCGCATCGGCAGCGTCAAGCAATTCGTCACCAAGAAGGCTGGCGGCCGGCCGCACCGCTACGCCGTCGTCAACGTCACCACCGGCCGGGGCATTGTCGAGGAGCACTGGCGGCTCGAGCAATGTCGGCTGGCAGATTAGGAGACAGCGTGAAGAACAGCAAGAAACCACAGATCGGCAACTTCGTGGAACACAAGGCGCTGAAGCAGATCGGTCGGGTCGTCCGCGTTACCAACCGGCGCTGCCAGGTCGAAGTCAACCATCGAGGTAAGGCTCACTTCGCCACCTGGTCGCTGAACAAGTGCCTCGTCGTCGGCTGACGGAGGGGATCGACTGATCGTTCAACCAGAGATGCAATCGCCCCAGGGGTTAGGAAAAACTCCTGGGGCTGTTTCATGTTGACAAGCAGACGAAACTTCCATACCATGTTCGCAGCAAATCGGTGGCGCAGGAGAGCAAATGACTCAACGCGCTATCGATGGGGACTACGTCTACTTTGTGACCACCAACGTCCAGGATCGACGGTGGTTCTTCGTCACGCCTGAACGAGCGGCGGTACTCGGGAAAACGATCCAGACTTGTTGCCGGATGAAGCGGTTCGAGCTCCTGGCATACTGTATTCTACCGAATCACGTTCACCTGCTGGTGCAAAAACTTAGTCTTGGAGAGCTTTATAGCGCACAACGCACGCTAGGGAACGCACGTTGTGCTAGCAGTGAGATATCGAGCGTCTTTTTCCTCTTCCCACACCGCCGGCTCCCTAGCCGGCGACCGGCGCCTGGCAAGCGCTACACCCTGTCTGACTTGATGCACTCCATCAAAAGCACCTTTTCCCAACACCTTCATCAAGGCAAGTTCTGGCAACACCGCTCGAACTTCCGCATCATCGAAACCGACGACCGTTTCTATAACACGGTGAACTACATCATCTACAACTACCGCAAAATGAATCTGCCCGACTTCTACGGCCAGTCGCCGTTTGTGTTCGTGGACTGGGGGCAGATCAAAAAACTTTGGTTAGCGTCCAGCACAAAGATTTGAACTCCGATCTCCGACCTCCAAAAAAAGAGGTTAGAAGTCAGAAGTAAGAAGTCGGAAATCCGACCTCTAATCTCCGACATCTGACCTCCGATCATTACACAAACGTCACGCTGGCGACGCGGTCGTTCTTCTCCGAAAACCGCATCACCCGCACGCCCTGGGTATCGCGACCCAACACAGAGACTGATTTCAACGGCAGGCGGATGACTTGGCCTTTGCCGGAGATCACGATCACATCATTCTGCTCAAGTTTGGCGTTGACGATGAAGCCGGCCACGACCTTGCCAGTCTTGTCCGTAATCTTGGCGGTGCGAATGCCGGATCCGCCGCGGCCCTGGACCTTGTATTGTTTCAGAGGCGTGCGCTTGCCATAGCCGTTGCTCATGACTACTAGTATCTGCTCTCCGGTCTCGGCCTTGCCCTCGTGCACCAAGTCCATCCCGGCCACTTCGTCGCCGGACTTAACCTTGATGCCGCGCACGCCAGCGGCGTTCCGACCCATTTCTCGCACGTTCGTCTCGCGGAAACGGATGGACTGGCCGTTGGCAGTTACCAGCATGACGTCGTCTTTGCCGGTCGATGGTTTGACCCAGCGCAACTGATCGCCAGCGCGCAGTTTAATTGCAATCAGCCCGGAACGCCGGACATTCGTGAGGGCTTCGATTTTCACCTTTTTGATGACCCCGTTCTTCGTCACCATGACGACATGTTTGTACGGCTTCAGATCGGGCGTGGAGAGCACGGCGTTCAACTTTTCTTCGGTCGGCAACTGCAGAAAATTCACGATCGCCTGGCCCTTAGCCGTCCGCGAGGCGGCCGGAATATCGTATGCTTTCAACTGGAACACCCGTCCGCGGTTGGTGAAGAACAACATATCGGCGTGCGTCGTCGTCGAGAGGAAATGACTAACCATGTCCTCCTCTTTCGTCGTCAGCCCGATGATACCCTTGCCGCCGCGGCGCTGCGTTTTGAAGAGTTCCGGTGAGACCCGTTTAATGTATCCGTCGCGCGTTATGACCACGATCGTGGCTTCATTCGGAATCAGATCTTCCTGTCGGAACTCGCCAACCGGATTGGCAAAGACCTTCGTTCGACGCTCGTCGGTAAAACCGGTTCGCAAATCGGCCATTTCCTTCCGGATGACGCCGAGGAGTTTCTTCGGGCTTGCGAGAATCGACTCCAAATCCGCAATCAGCGCCTTCTTTTCCTTGTACTCCTGCTCGATCTTGAGGCGTTCGAGGTTGGCCAGCTGTTGCAAGCGCATTTCCAAAATCGCGGTGGCTTGCCGGTCGGTCAGCTTGAACCGTTTCATGAGGTTGATCTTGGCTTCGTCCTTGTCTTTCGATTGCTTAATCGTTTTGATGACCGCGTCTATCTGGGCCAGCGCTATCCTTAGTCCGGCCAGAATATGAGCTCGGTCTTTGGCGACATTCAAATCATGCTGCGTCCGACGACGGACGACCTCTTTCCGGTGCTTGAGGTACTCCTCGAGCACCATTTTCAAGGTCAAGACGCGCGGCTGAATACCATCAACGATCGCCAGCATGTTGACGTGGAAGGTTTCTTGTAACTGCGTGGCTGAGTACAGACGATTCAGCACTTTCTTCGGATAGGCGTCCTTTTTCAACTCAACCACGATGCGCACGCCGCGCTTGTCTGACTCGTCGCGCAAATCGCGAATGCCCTCGAGTTTCTTATCCTGCACCAGTTGCGCCATGTGTTCGATCAGGGCTGATTTGTTCACCTGGTAGGGAATTTCGGTGATAATGATCCGGTAGTCGCCGGTTTTGTGTTCGACGATCTCCGCCACCCCGCGGACGACGATTGAACCCTTGCCGGTCGCGTACGCCTGCTTGATCGCTGCAGCGTCATAAATTTGTCCGCCGGTCGGAAAGTCCGGTCCTTTGACGAATTTCAGGAGATCCTCAACCGTCGCGTTCGGCTGGTCAATCAGGGCGATGGTGGCGTCAACAATCTCACCGAGGTTATGCGGCGGGATGTTTGTGGCCATGCCGACCGCAATTCCGACCGTGCCGTTCAAAAGCAGGTTAGGGAGTTTCGCCGGCAGGACGCTCGGCTCCTTCTGCGTATTGTCGTAGTTCGGGACAAAATCGACGGTCTCTTTCTCGATGTCTTGGAGAAGTTCGGTCGCCATCCGCGCCAGCCGCGCTTCGGTATAACGCATGGCCGCGGCCGAATCTCCGTCCATTGATCCGAAGTTGCCCTGGCCGTCAACCAGCCGGTAACGCATGGCGAAGTCCTGCGCCATCCGGACCATCGCCTCATAGACCGGGACGTCGCCGTGGGGATGGTATTTCCCGAGCACTTCACCGACGACGTAAGCTGATTTCCGGTATTTTGCGCCCGGCCGAATCCCGGTCTGCCACATGGCGTATAAAATCCGCCGCGTCACTGGCTTCAAGCCATCACGGACGTCGGGCAGCGCTCGGCTGACAATCACCGACATCGCATAGTCGAGGTACGACTGCGACATCTCTTCGACAATCGGCCGCAGCTCAACCTTGCCGATGGCGAGCGGCGCCGATGAAGGTTCGTTTTTCAACGGTCGCTTGGACGGTTCTTTTGACTGTTTACTCGCTGCCATTTACATTATTTCCCTCATTCGTCGTTCTGAATTTCTGGTCGCCGATGTCAGGAAAGACCTTGGACCGTAGTTCGTCGAGTTCAGAATTCGCGTTGTCGTTTTGCGGGGTAGCGGGAAAAGGACGAAGCTTTGCTAGCCAGACCGAAAACTCGTTCTTGATTTTCTCCAGGAACGTATCCGACGGAACGGGTCGGGAGAGGTTGGTGCGCAAAAAAAACAGCCAGAAGATAAAAATTGCGAGGCTGACGGCCGTCACGCTCGTCCACATCAGCATCCGCCGATCGGCGGTTGGTCGGACGCCTTGTTTCCGACCGAGGACGCGCGGGGTCGGCGACGTAACATCATTTCGTCGTACCGACTTGACTACCCGAATCGGTACGGTCTTCGCGCGAACGGCGCTTCGAGATGGCGTGGGGCGGCGGGCCGGCATATTAGGGCTGCAAAATCACGACTTTCATGTTGTCTTCTGGCAGGTCCCGGCTACTCAATTTGAATTTCGCCGCGGTTTCCGAGTCCTTGACCCCGAGTTCCTTGGCAAACGACGCGACCGAGTCAAGATTCTTCTTCAAACCGGGAACTTTGTACTGCATCGGAATCACAATCCGCGGTTCAACCGCACTGATGACGTTGGCCGCCCCTTCGGCATTCAGAACTCCGTGCCCGCCAACCGGAATGAAGAGCACGTCAACGCCCTCCAGCCGTTCCAGCTCGCCGTTCGAGAGTTGGTGTCCGAGATTACCGAGATGCGCGAACGACACGCCTTCGACTTCGACAAGATACAGCGTCAGACGCTCGTCGTTCGTGCGTTTCACCGGCAGGCCGTAGACGAACACCTTCTTCACCTCGTACTCGCCCGGTCCGTCAATCACGAACGGCTGGCCGGCGATGCCCGCTGTATCGGTGCCGCCGTTTGTTAGCAGGAGAATATCGGGGCTCAACTTCGGCGACTTCAATCCGGACGCCGGTCCGAACGGATCAATCACGATGTTTGCATCGCTGGTCGTTAATCGCACGCAGGTCTCGCCGAACCACTCAATCGTCATGTTCTTTAGAGACAAAAAAGATAACGCCCTGACAGTGGAAAAGTACCATATTTTGAGCCAAAATTCAAGTGCTTTTTCTGCTCAAAAAACCCTATTTTTAGAGCGTTTCTTGACATGAAAAACGATCCATGGACTTGGATGCACTCACGCCGACCAGCTCCGCCTCATTCGATCAACCGAAAGGAGTATCGCGATCCCCCGCCCTGGAGTTTTTTCACAAACTTCGGGGAAGGCGGTTCTAAGAAACTAAACCTCCAAACCGCCAAGCCGCTAAACCGCTAATCAAATCGCCAATTCATCCGGCGGCGCGGTCGGAATTTCTGTCGATGGCTCGGAGCTCCCTAACTGCACGACGAAATCCGGTAGTTCGCCGTTATTGACGTAGACATCATCGGCGATGAACTCGTCGTTTAAAATTTTTCCGCGCGCATCAAGATGATCCCCCAGACTGATTTCGCCGAGATCAGTTGGGTGGCGATCTTTCCAGTACTTCGTTCCCGGCGTGACTTTCATCTCGAGGTCGCGTCCGATGAAAATTGCCAATTCCGGCGGAGTATTGAGAACGCGGATGAAGACTTGCTGATTCTGACTATCCGGCCGCAACACGCGGCCACGTAGACCAAAGGTCGCCGGCAGCGAGTCGTCCCGGGGGATGCTTCGCGGTGCGCTGGCATAGATTGTCCCTCCCGCCGCTGGCGGACCAGCTGACCGCGCACCGCTCCTAGTGCCCCCGGCCATTGATCCGCGACCACTAAAGCCAGCGCCGCTGGGTGGGGGCGTGGTCGATGCCGCTTTCGGCGCGCCCGGTTCCGCGCCGGATCCGCCGGGCAGCGCCTTCCCTTGCTCCTTCTCGATCTGTCGCGCCTGTTCGAATTGGCGTAAGCGTTGCTTCCCCATTTCCAAGCGCTTCTGCCGTTCTTGTTCTTCGGCGCTTGGACCGGCCGGTTTGGCCGCCTCATCCTGCCGAATTTCTTCCCGCACCGTGTCGCGGAAGGCTTCCGTCGCCGACGTCTTATGACCGTAGACGGTCTCGCGGTACTCCTCTGATCCTTTGACTTTCTCCTTGACGTCTTTGAGGTAGTGCTGTCCGCGCCACGATTCAACCGTCTGCTCCTTTTCTCCGTAGGCCATCCGGCGCATGCCCTTTTCCTGCTTCAGAAACTTCTTCAGTTTCTCGTCGCCGACCTTGGCTCCGGAAATTTTCGTCGCCATCATCTTCTTCGTTGTTTGCCGAAGCGAGCCGAGACGGACCCGCGGCTTGTAGGGTGGAGTGGCCACGATATCTTCACCATGCTATGTTTTCGACTGACTGTCAACCCTGTT
>SBBC01000025.1 GCA_005239865.1 Candidatus Microgenomatus auricola | reverse complement strand
GATGAGCCGGTTGAGCGTTCGATTCGGTAACTTGGCATACTTGACAAGTTTTATTCCCATGGAGGTAGTCTAGGACAATGAATTTCCTAGACAAGCTCCTTTGGCGAAGTCGTATTATGAAAAACAGCGTAATCAAGAAAATTGAAAACCTTTCGTCGTCAGATGTCGCTCTTGCCGGTGGCAAGGGCGCATCGCTTGGAGAGATAACAAGGGCGGGGATACCAGTGCCGCCCGGTTTTGTAATTTTAGCGACGGCCTTTGAAAAATTTTTGGAAGAAACGGATTTGAATGTTGAGATTGATTCTATTTTAGATTCTGTAAATCATAAGGAAATCTATACTGTTAAAAATGCTTCTGAGAAAATCAAGGCACTTATTTTGCAAGCGGAAATGCCGCAAGATATTGCTATTGAAATCCAAAAATTTTTCAAAAAAATTGATTCAAAATATGTAGCTGTTCGCTCTTCGGCTACCGCCGAAGATTCATCAAGCGCGGCGTGGGCGGGACAACTCGAAAGCTATCTCAATACGACAGAGAGGAATTTGCTTGAAAATGTAAAGAAATGTTGGGCTTCACTTTTCACGCCGCGCGCTATTTTCTACCGCTTTGAAAAAGATTTACACAAGCAAAGAATATCCGTCGCAGTTGTAGTGCAGAAAATGGTTGAAAGTGAAAAATCGGGCATTGCTTTTTCAGTTCACCCAGTAACACAAGATAGAAACCAACTCATTATCGAGGCGGGGCTAGGCCTTGGTGAGGCGATTGTGGCGGGGCAAATCACACCAGACAGTTATGTCGTTGAGAAACAACCGCGACGGATTATTGATAAAAACATTCAAATCCAATCAAAAGGACTTTATCGTGCCGAAAACGGCGGCAACGAATGGCGAGATATTCAAAAAGAAATAGGAGAAAAACAGGTTTTGTCAGATGATGAAATCTTGGAACTTTCAAAACTTATCCTCAAAATCGAAAACCACTACGATTTCCCTTGCGATATTGAATGGGCAACGGAAAAGCGAAAATTTTATATTGTTCAGAGCAGACCAATAACAACATTAAAACAAATAATTACACAGCAGACAAAAAGTGGTATTGGCTTAAATTTATCAGAATGGGAGTTTGAATTTCAGCAACGAGATGATCATCCACTCATTATGGCTGATCAATGGTGCAAGTCGCTTTACAATAATCTTATGCAAGAAATTAACCTTGATGTTGAACCGTATGATTATATGTTTACTGGAACATACCGAGGATATGTCAAGACGGAACAAAAGAAATATATGCTACGAAAATTTTTTGAAGCAGTCAAAGACCAGAGATATTTAAAGTATGTTTTTGAGCAAACAATGAGGAGAGTAAAAGAACTTGTTGATTTTTCTGTAACCGTTCGAGACAATTTGCCGAATACGAATAAAGATTTACTAAAAGTTTGGCGAGAGTTTAATGTTTTATTTTTGAAAGTTATACCCTGGTTCTGGATTCCTTATTATCTATCTGAAAAAGATTTTTTAACAAACAAACTTAAAGAAGAGTTGAAAAAGTACGCCAATGCCATTTCAAAAATAACAGACCTGAACAACGCTTTAGGACTCCTTTGTTTCCCGATAAAAAACAATAAATTACAGGACGAGCAAGAAGCCTTCTACGAATTAGTGAAGCTCGCTAAAGAAAATAAGAATTATGAAAGTGATGCTAAATTCAATAATCTCGTAAATACATATCTTGAAAATTTTGCGTGGACGAAAACGTTTATAGAATTGCCCAAAGAACCGCTCAATCGTAATGAGTTATTGCAAAAAATATCTGACTCTATAAATTCCGATTTTATCGAGCAGTTTGAGTTACAAAAAAAGCAGAAAGAAAAAAATCAAAAAATGGTTGAAAGAATCTTGGAAATAGTCAAAAAAGATAAAGCACTTCTCAAATCTATAGAAAACGCCAGACATTTGGGTTGGATGTTAAGCGCCAGTGTTGAGGACTCTCTAATGGCGTTTGCCAATTTAATCCCATTTTACAAAAGAATCGCTCAAGCTCTCGATGTTAGTTATGAAAATTGGGTTCACTTTACCGTTGATGAGATTGAGGATCTGCTTAATGGAAAAACATTAAACGTATCTCTTGACGACAGAAGAATGAGCTATGTTTATATTATGGAAGGCGGAAAGAGAAAGATGTATTTTGGCACTATAGCAAAGGAGTACACCGATGAAGTAGACACCGCATTAAATAAAGTTGACACAGGTATCTCCGAATTTTTTGGTAATCCAACCTCGCCTGGAATTGTTCGAGGAAAAGTTAGAATCGCTCTAAACCCCGACGAATCAAAGAATATTCTGGATGGCGAAATTTTGGTTTGCGGAATGACTTCGCCTGATTATGTTCCTGCGATGAAACGTGCTGCGGCAATAGTTACGGACGAGGGAGGTCTTTTATCTCACGCCGCTATAATTTCCCGTGAACTTGGTAAGCCGTGTGTTGTTGGTACAAAGGTAGCAACAAAGGTTTTAAAAGATGGTCATTTGATTGAGGTGGACGCTAATAACGGAACAATAAAGATTTTGCAAAATCGATAAAATTTGCCGAAAATTTTTTGGGCGGGGACGGCTCGGCAGGAGAGGGTTTGAGGGGGAGGAATGCCGAGCCGTCCGAGCGAATCCCGCCGCCCGCGCGTCAGCGCGGAGCCGAGCAGAAAAACTTTCTTTTCCTTTTTAGAAGAATTTTTTGGTGGCGCGCACAAAATCAGAATTGCAAAGAAAGTTTTTCTGCGAGGCAAGCCGCCACTTTGCGGCGGCTGGCGGCGGGCTGGAGTTTTTTAGGAATTTTGGCTAAAGTAAGTTCGAGCGGACTCGTAAAGATACATGACGATTCGCACGACAATCAGACGGACCTGGCGCTGCTGCTCACGAACGTCGTGTGCTGGCATGATGCCCCCTTTCGTTTTGGGACGAACTAGCGACACGGTACGCCGGCGATGGTTTTTTGTCAATCTTTTTTCACGCCTGGTGATGGATTGACAACCGCGCGTTCGATTGTTAGGATGTCAATGATTTTATAGTGCTGGTTGTCGCGCCCGGACCTTGAAAATCCAGGGAGGGAAAGATCATGAACGTGTACTACACCCGGTTTTCGACCGGTCGCTTAAGCCCGTTCGTGGAAGAGTTCGTCGAGCATTGTCGGTCGCAATGGAAGGAGCTCTGGCATTTCTACCTGCAACGGAAAGTGACAGTCGCGATTGAGCTCGACGGCCTCGACCGACCGTATGTCGAGCGCGAGCGGCTGGTGACGATTCTCCGCGTGCTCATGGAATCGGAGATGAAGGAAATCCGGATCGACCGCGTGACCTCGCTGGCGGCGTACACCGGCAGCTGCGGGGCGGCCGTCGTCGTTCTGGTGCTGCTCTCGCTTCCACAGGGCGTGGTTCAGTTTTTGCTCCTGGTGGCGATGGCGCTGCTGACGATTTCTGTCGCCGAGTTCTTGAAAGCGCTCCTCGGCAGCTGGGTGCGGGACCGGCAGTATCAGGAGCAAACGCTGGCTTGGTGGAATCGGCTGCATGACGTGTGCCCAAACCTGGATCATCTCGGGGAAGCGCTGCTCACCATCGGCCGGCACGACCCCCAATTGGTGAAACACAGCCGTCGGTTCTTCGGCACGGGAAGAAACGATAATCAGGACACGGAGTGAGGGCGGCTGTGTCAAACGGTGTCGTTCGTCGGTAACATCTTGAGGTAAAAAGTGGGCCACAGCCCACGCTGCTTGAGGAGGTGAGTGTGTGTCTGGGAAGGTGAAAGTCGCAGCCCTCGCCGTACCGGCGACTCGCGAGGAGTTCCACCAGTACCTTCAGGAGATGCGTGAGATCGCCGGGACGGTCGAGCACATTCAGAATGAACGCGACGCCACGGTCGCGCGACTCGATGAAGAGAAGCGACAGGCGAAGGAGAACGCGGTCAAGCATATGAAACCGCACGAGGAACGGTTCCGGCTCCTGTTCGCGGCGGTGAGCCGGTACTTCAAGAAGCACCGTGGCGAACTGCTCGAGGGCGATAAGAAGAGCTACGAGACCGCGCACGCGATCATCGGCGCTCGGCTAGTCGGTCCGTCAATTCGCTTCAAAGAGAAGATCGCGGACATCGTGGATGCCATCCTCGACAAGGGATGGGCGAAGCGTTTCTGCACGCTCAAGCCGTCGAAGCAGAAGCTCCGGGCCGACCTCGAGCGCGCACGTCTGGTCCCCGGGGTCGAGGTGATCGAGCAGCGGGATGAACTTTACGTTCAGTTCCCGGGGACGCTCAAGGAAGCCGTCGGCGGCAAACTCAAGAAGAGGGGAGAAGAAGAGGAGGACGAAGCGGCATAGACGGGTTCCCATAAGATCCTTTCGGATGTTCTGGATGCTCTAGAGAGGACGTTCCGTGAAGACAAAACGCCTCGGACCCAACCGGAGTTCGCGGCGTTTTTTATTACCGCTTGATTAATTTTATTAAGATGCTAATATATTAACAGACTTATATAAATTGTGGATAACTCGATTCGACGTGTCACCGCAGCGACCAGCTCTGATCGAACAGTTTCTCGAATCCGCCCGCGCCCTGGGAAAAGCGATGTGGGCTGGGAAGGAACGCTGTTTTCGCGAGTTTCACCTGCACCCAGCCCAGGTCCGGATATTGTACTTCGTCAAGCACCGCGGTTCGGTTACGGTTAAAGACATCGCCGACGTCATGGGAGCAACCAGCAGCGCCGCCACCCAGCTCGTGGAAAGCATGGTGAAAGTTGGATTCCTGGAGCGAAAGCATGACGCCCGGGACCGACGAAAAGTCCACGTCGGGCTGTCAGACAAAGGGAAAGCCAAGTTTCAGAAATTTCGGAAAGACCACCTGGCGTGGGTTAGAAAACTGCTCTCGCCGTTGTCTGATCGCGAACTCGAACAACTAATCGCCATTCAGAAAAAGGTGATGAGGAAGGCGGGCACATCGATATGAATCCCAGCGAACGGTTTGCGCAACTCGCTGATGACGCGACACTGGAGAAAACCGTAGCTGCGCTCCAGGCCAACGGCATCGCCGCCATGATTGTGGACAACGGACAAGCGGCCAAAGAAAAAGTTCTGACGACGATTCCGGCTGGCGCCGAGGTCTTCACCATGTCGTCAGAGACGCTTCAGCAGATTGATTTAGCAGCAGCCATCAATGAGAGTGGCCGGTACAACTCCGTGCGAAACAAGCTCAATGCCATGGATCGGAAGACGCAGGTGAGAGAGATGAACGCGCTTGGTGCGGCGCCTGACTGGGCGGTTGGAAGCGTTCATGCCGTAACCGAAGACGGCCATGTTTTTATCGCCTCGAACACCGGCAGTCAGCTCGGGGCCTACGCCTACGGCGCGGCGCACGTAATTTGGGTCGTCGGCGGCCAGAAAGTGGTCAAGGACGATGATGAAGCGTTCCAGCGGCTTTATGAATATACCTTGGCGCTAGAAAAAGAACGCATCCGAAAACTGTACAATCGCGAGAGTGAGGTCAGTAAACTGCTGATCGTCAACCTAGAAAAGACTCCCGGTCGCATCACCCTGATTCTGGTGAAAGAGAAACTGGGATTTTAACATGATCGACTCCCCGCCTACGCTCGAAGAACTGGTCAGGATCAATTCCCACCACGCCGCCTGTCCGGAGAAGGATACGATCTGTGCGAAGATGGTGGCGGTCGCAGAGTTGCCGTCGCGATTCGGTCAGTTTAAAGTGGTTGCATTTTACAACAACAAAGACAGGAAGGAGCACGCGGCTTTCGTCCATGGCGATGTCTGCGGAAAAACAAACGTGCCGCTGCGCGTCCATTCCGAATGCCTGACCGGTGACGCGATCGGTTCTTTGCGCTGCGATTGCCGCGACCAGCTCGAAGCGGCGCTGCAAGCGCTCGGCCGGATGGAGCGAGGACTGCTCTTGTACCTGCGGCAGGAGGGGCGGGGGATTGGATTTACTAACAAGATCAAGGCCTACCAACTTCAAGATCACGGCTTGGACACGGTTCAGGCGAACGAAGCCTTGGGGTTCAAAGCCGACGAGCGTGACTACGAAGTGGCGGCGCACATGCTGCAGTCACTGAATGCCACCTCCGTCCGCCTGATGACGAACAACCCTAATAAAATCCAACAGCTCCAGCGTTACGGCATTCGGATTTCTGGTCGGATTCCACTGGTCATCCGGCCGAATCCGCACAATCGGAAGTATTTGGAAACGAAGAAAAAGAAATCCGGCCATCTTCTCGGGAACCTCGATGTCGTCGATCCGCTCGAACAGCGTGAAGCGCCGATGCCGAAAAATCCTTGAGTTGGTTTCACATGACTGACATTATTCAAGTTCATGGACTGACGAAACGCTACGGCGACTTCACCGCAGTGGATGGCATTTCATTCAGCGTCGTGAGTGGTGAAACCTTCGGCATTTTGGGCCCAAACGGTGCTGGCAAGACCACCACCCTGGAAATGGTTGAGGGATTGAAGGGCATTTCCGGCGGCGGCGCCACGCTCGATGGACTCGACGTGAAGCGAGAACCGCGGCTGGTGAAAGCGCTCATCGGCGTACAGCTGCAAGCCTCGTCGTTTTTCGACAATCTCAACCTCAAGGAGTTGGTGGAAACCTTCGGCGCGTTGTACGGACGTAAGGTTGATGCCATGAAGCTCCTGCAGGATGTGGAACTTGAAGACAAGTGGAAGAGCATGGTGCGAGAATTATCCGGTGGACAGAAGCAGCGTCTGTCGATCGCCGTGGCGTTGGTCAACGATCCGAAAGTGTTGTTTTTGGACGAACCGACGACCGGCTTGGACCCGCAAGCGCGTCGGCATTTGTGGGGGTTGATTACCGCGGTCAAAAAGCAGGGGAAGACGATTGTCTTGACCACCCACTATATGGAGGAAGCAGAGGTGCTCTGCGATCGGGTGGCCATCATGGACCACGCGAAAATCATTGCTTTAGACACGCCGGTCAACCTCCTGCGGTTTGCCGATGTTGTTTCCACGATTGAGTTCAGCATAGAGCAGCCGATTGACCCGGAGCATTTACGAAAGCTGCCCGCGGTTGAAAGTGTATCGTCCGAAGATCACGGATACCAAATACTGACCAAGGATCCGGAGCAGACGCTGCCGGCGTTGTTCAAGCTCGAAGGCGAGTTAAGGTTCAAGTTATTCGATCTCCAGCTTCGACAAGCCACGCTCGAGGACGTGTTTTTGAAGCTCACTGGACACTCACTTCGCGAGTAGCATGACCCCGTTAAAGATACCAGTACGATTCATTCTTTTCTTGTATCCACTGACGCTCTAACGGGATGACAACGAGAATCCTGACCATTTCCGCGATCAAGATGTTTGTCCGGAACCGGCAGGCGTTGTTTTTCACCTTGTTCATGCCGCTCATTATCATGACGATTTTCGGTCTGATCGGTTTTGACCGGGTACCGACGCTGAAGATCGGCGTGGTGGCAGCTACTCCTACTCCGCCGACCGAGGAGTTCATCACCCGGCTTAAAGACATCCCGAACGTCGAGCTCTTCCGCAACAGCGAGGAGTCGGAGCGCGCCGCGTTGCTGAAGGGCGATCGAGTTGCGGTATTCCTGATTCCCGACGATCTCATTCCCGCTCCGCCGACCAACCCGGACTCATCACCGAACGCCACAACAACCAAGTCAGTTAGGGTTCTTGAAAACGTGGCCCAGTCGCAATACGCGAAAACCGCGACTTCGCTCTTGAGCCGCGTGCTCGACCAGACTGCCCTGGCTATGGCGCAAGCGCCGAAGTTCTTCGACGTGCAGACCGAGGAGGTGAGCGTCAAGCAAACGCGGTACATAGATTTTCTTTTGCCCGGCATCGTCGGTCTGGCGCTGATGCAGATGGCGGTTTTTTCCGTGGCCTTCATCTTCACCGACTATAAGGAAAAGGGAATTTTGAAACGCTTGGTGGCATCGCCGATGAAACCCTCGCAGTTCGTCGCGGCCAACGTCATAACCCGGCTGATCATTGCTTTGGTGCAGACCGCAGTCCTCATCGCCGTCGGCGTGCTGCTGTATAAAACCCATGTCTACGGCGCGTGGTGGCTGATCGGGCTGATTGCGACGTTCGGTGCAGTCATGTTCTTGGGTCTCGGGTTCACGATTTCGGGGTTGGCGCGGACGGTTGACGCGGTGCCGGCGATCGCGAACTTGATTGTTTTCCCAATGTTGTTTTTAGGCGGAACTTTTTTTCCGATCGACACCATGCCGGTCTGGCTGCAGCATGTGGTCAAATACCTACCATTGCAGTACCTTACGCATAGCTTGCGTGAAGTGATGGCGAACGGCGCCGGCCTTGGCGTGATCGCAACTGATCTGTACTGGATGCTCGGTTGGTCGGTGGCACTGATTTTTTTGGCAAATTTGACGTTCGGTTTCGAAGAAAAAAGATTATGATGCGAATGCCCGGAAGGCGATGCCAAACGACGAATTCATACGAATACCACGAATGTCCGCTCCCTGTTCGTAGCATTCGCATACATTCGTAGATTTGCATTATCCGTCGAAACTGTTGACAGGTCGTGATTCCTTCCGTTAAGGTCAGGAGGTTCGTTTGTCGTGCCATCCACAATCCCCGGAGGAGTTGACCATGGAATCGCCTGAACATGATCTCGAGCGGGCCGTGGTCAAAGCCATCGCCCGGCTCGTTGGCCGTCAGGAAGAAGAGCTCACGCCGGAGCAGCTGCTCAATGATTTCCACGTCAGCCAACCGTACATTCTGAAAGTTATCCTCAAGCATATCCTCAAGGAGCGATTCGGAATCGGGATTACCAATCGTGCCTGGAAGCGGTGGAAAGCCATCGGCGATATCTTGGCATACGTTCGTCCTCGAAGGTCTGTTCAGGGGTAGCGTCGACCCCTGATTTTTCTCTCTTGACCCCGTTAGAACGGCAGCTGGTAAACCGCTGATGCGAGCTTTGTTTACACGCATTTTTTTGAAGGACCTTCTAACGGGGTTGACATCCAGCTGGATGGTGCGCTATCCTGATGAGTGAACAAGCCCCGCCGGGGCGTTTTGAAAGTGATACCCAGTGGCAAATCGCATCATTTCTTACTTTAAGGAGTCGCGGGCGGAACTGCGAAAAGTTGTTTGGCCCTCCTCGCGGAAGACTGCGAACGATACCCTAATCGTCATCGTCATCAGCTTGCTGGTGGCGGTCTTCCTGGGAGCGATTGACTACGCTCTGAATCTCGGATTAGAGCAACTCTTACAGCGGTAAGATCATCGTCTAACGAACAGACTCATAAACCTCTAACAGAGATGCCAAAGCAAACACTCCAACAAGGACGTCGGTGGTATGTTCTCCATACGTACTCCGGATACGAGGAGAACGTTTCGCGGAATCTCCGACAGCGGATCGAGTCAATGGACATGGAAGACAAGATTTTCAACGTCCTTATTCCGACCGAGAACAAGATCCGGATCAAGAACGGCAAGCGGAAGGTGGTGACCGAGAAAATTTTTCCCGGCTATGTGTTAGTCGAGATGATCGTAACTGATGATTCGTGGTACGTCGTGCGCAACACGCCGAACGTCACCGGGTTCGTCGGTTCAGGCACGACGCCGACGCCGATCTCGGACGAGGAGGTCAAGGCGCTGATGCAACGGATGGGCGTGGCCGAACCGAAGTACAAGATTGACGTTCAGGTCGGTTCGCCAGTCCGAATCATTGACGGTCCGTTCAAGGAATTCGAGGGCAAGGTGAACGAACTCGATGAGGCGCGGGGGAAGATCAAAGTGCTGGTTTCGATGTTCGGTCGGGAAACGCCGGTGGAGCTAGATTTCTTACAGGTGAAGAAGATTTGACCCCACCCCCGAACCCCTCCCCTCAATCGAGGGGCGGGGACAAGGGGAGGGGTGGAGACCTTAGACATGGCCAAGAAGATTAAGACCATCATCAAACTGCAGATCCCCGGCGGGCAAGCCACGCCAGCCCCGCCAGTCGGTACGGCGCTCGGTCCGCACGGGCTGAACATTGGAGAATTCGTGAAGAAATTCAATGATCAGACGAAGGATCGGATGGGCGAAGTCACGCCGGTCGAGCTGACCGTCTACGAAGATCGGACCTACAGCTTCGTACTGAAAACCCCGCCTGCAGCTGAACTTTTGAAAAAGGCAGCCGGGATCGAAAAGGGCAGCGGCGACCCGCTGCGGACGAAGGTCGGAAAGGTGACGAAGGCGCAAATCAAGGAAATCGCCGAAAAGAAAATGCCGGATTTGAACGCCAAGGATCTGGCTGGCGCCATGCGGACGGTCGAGGGGACCGCCCGGAACATGGGCTTGACCATTGAGGATTAAGGCGATACCGTTGAAGTAACGTTGTTGTAACGACGATTATCATGGAATTCTTTAGCTTCATCGGCATTGCCAGTCCGGTCATTATCATCGGGATTATCGTCTTTTTCGTGATTGCCCTCGTGCAGGAGGGGAAAACGGCCGGCCGTGGCGAGGCGGTCAAGGGCGCGTTTTTGCATGCGGTGTCCTTGGTGATGCTGGCCTTTATCGTGGTGTCGGTCATTTACTTGCTGCAGTTGGGTTTGCGGAGCTGGGTATTCACCAAAGCGCAAGATCCTTACCACTACATTTCGCCGCCGCCGACCCTTTATTTGAGTTCGGACAAGGCGACCAGCGGCCCGGTTCTCTACGGCTGTTCTGAAAAGTGCGAGTTTTCCGACGTGGATAAGGAGCAGTTGAAATCCTGGAAGGAATCGTACCAGGAATGGAAGAAAGACCAGAGCGGGACCTCCAGCGTGACCTTGCAGCGGAAACGCAATCTGGTTAACGCCTCGTCGTTCCTGATCGTGGCCCTACCCTTGTATTGGTGGTTTTTCTTTGTGATGTTACAGAAAGAAGCGAAGAAAGCCCGCGACCAAGGCCAGAAACCGGGGCCTTTGCGGTCGGTCTACTTTTATCTCGTGGCTTTTAGCGGACTGATCGGCGTAGTTGTTTCAGCCGCCTTGCTGGTCAACACCGGCTTGAACGCGGCGTTGAAGATTGACGAGGACAAATCGCAACCGCGGCCGGAGCTGACCGTGCCGCAGATAGACAGGAACGGCGTGAAGAGCGTGATTAACTGTGCGGAGAAATGCAGCTTCACCGCCGAAGATAAACGACTGGCTGAAGCGTGGCTGGCAGATTACGACCAGTGGCAGAAAAATAACGTCACGACCTTTCCTCCGCCGAGCAGTTCCCAGACCTCGCTGGCCAACAATATCCCCATTCTGGTCGTGACCTTGCCCCTGTTCCTCCTTCACTTTTTGATAATCCGGCGCGAATCGGCAATGGAAACGATACCCGGGGCGCCGACGACGAGCAGCACATCTTAATAAGTTTTTTGTGGGACCCCCACACCTATCGCACCGCCGATAGGTGTGGGGGTTCGTACCACGTCAGGCGTAGCCAGATCCGGCTCCGTCGGAAAAGGATATAGCATGGCACATAGCAAACGGTACCGTGCCGCCCTCGAGGCGGTCGATCGGTCGAAACTCTATAACCTGGCCGAGGCCATCGCGCTCGTCAAGAAAACCTCGAGCGTGAAATTCGACGCCAGCATCGAGCTTCACATCCATCTCGGGATCGACGCCAAGAAGGCCGATCAGACCGTCCGTGGGACAGTCAACCTTCCGCACGGGACCGGGAAGAAGCTCCGGGTCGCCGTGTTTGCAACTGGCCGGGCCGGAGATGAAGCCAAAGCCGCCGGCGCAGACATGGTTGGCGGCGACGAGCTCATCAAGGACATCAAGGAAAAAGGTGTGACGGATTTCGACATCGCAGTGGCGTCGCCAGAGATAATGAAGAAACTGGCACCGATCGCGAAGATTCTCGGTACCCGCGGCCTGATGCCCAATCCGAAGAATGAAACGGTCAACGCGAATCCCGCCGCTGTGGTGAAAGCGCTCCAGGCCGGGAAGGTCGCATTCCGGACGGACGATACCGGAAACATTCACCAAATCGTCGGCAAGGTCTCATTTCCTGACGAACAGATCGTGGCCAATGCGAAGGGAATGATCGAGGCGGTCAAGAAAGCCAAGCCGGCCGAAGCCAAGGGGACGTATCTGCAGAGCATTACGTTGACCTCGAGCATGGGCCCGGCAGTAAAAATTGATCCGAGCACATGATCCCGTTAGAGCGCCGCCTTGATCAAAGCAATTTAGACAGAGTTATGTTTGAGTGTTTACAAGCTAACGCTCTAACGGGATGATTCTCTCTGATCGTGATATTAAACAGGCACTGAAGACTGGCCGAATCACCGTTGAACCATTGTTCCCGAACGCCATCCAGCCGGCCTCACTCGATCTTCATCTCGGCCGGGTCTTTTTAATCTTCAACACCACCAAGTTCACGGAAATTGACGTCAAAAAACCAGTGGCCGATCTCATGGAGCGCGTGGAAATCGGCGAGCATGAACCGTTTATCCTCCATTCCGGTCAATTCGCCCTCGGGATCACGGTTGAGAGGACCGGATTCGGCAACGACATCGCCGGTCGGCTCGAGGGCAAGAGTTCGCTCGGCCGAATTGGCTTGTTGATTCACGCCACCGCCGGCTACATTGATCCCGGTAATGCGCTCTATCCGACGCTCGAGCTCCACAATGTCAGCCCGCTCCCGATCAAGTTGTACTCCAACATGCCGATTGCCCAGATGTCATACATTCCACTGTCGTCCGCGGCGGAACGGCCGTACGGCACCTCGAAGCGCAACAAGTACTACCAGGACACCGAGCCACAGCCGTCGAAGTTCTACCTGAACTTCGGCGACAGCGAGTAACCTCACGTCATGCCACGACTGATCCTCGGCATAGTCGGCGAGAAGAGTAGCGGCAAATCTATCGTTGTCGAGTACCTGAAGCGGAGGCGCGGGTTTCGCGTGGCTCGGTTTTCTGACGCGCTCAACGATCTGCTTCGGCGACTTCGACTCGACGAACGCAACCGGCGCAACCAAGGGAACCTGGCGGAAGCACTCCGAAATACCTTCGGTCTCGACGTGCTAGCGAGAGCAGTTGTGGCTGAAGTGCTGGCGAAGCCGTGCCGGGCGGCAGTTCTCGACGGTACGCGAAAGCTTGGCGAGCTCCGCTATCTCCGGACGCTCCCGCGCTTTAAGCTTTTGTACGTTACTGCCCCAATCCGACTTCGGTATGAACGAGCCCGGGAGCGGGGCGAGCGGCGCGACGACCGGGTCAGCTTCAGTGAATTCCAGGCGATTGAGCGACTGCCGCACGAAGTGGAAATCCCGTGGATGGGTCGATTGGCTGATATTCGGATCGACAACGTTGGCACAAAGCGCGAGCTCTTAGCCAAAGTTGATGCGGCCTTGAAGAAGTTCGGAGTGAGCGCATGAAAAAACGCGGGCAGTTGATTGTCATCGAGGGCACTGACGGCTCGGGCAAGGCGACGCAGGCGAAACTCTTGGTGCGGGAATTGCGGCGGAGGGGAAGGCGCGTGCACACCATCGCCTTTCCGCAGTACGGAAAGAAATCTGCCGGTCCGGTGGAGGCGTTCTTAAACGGCGAGTATGGCCCGCCGTGGAAGCTCGGTCCATATCGATCAGCTACCCTGTTCGCCGTTGATCGGGTGGCGGCGCGTCAACAACTCCTCGGGTGGATGCGACGGGGGGAGACGATTGTGGCTGATCGCTACGTCGCCTCCGGCCTGGCCTATGACGGCGCCGCGATTGCCTCGCGGACCGCGCGCCAGAAGTTCTGGCAGTGGTCGCGGCATTTTCAATATCGGGTGTTGGGATTGCCGAAACCAGATGCCACGATCGTGCTCCTGGTGCCGCCGCGGATCGCGCAGCGTCTGATTCTCGTCAAACAGGTCCGTCGGTACCTGCGCGGACGAAAACGCGATCACTACGAGCGGGAACGGTGGTTCCAGGGACGCGTCATCGAGCGCTATCGTGAACTGGCCGCTGCCGACCGCTCAATGACCATTATCGAGTGCGTCGAGCGGGGAAAACTACTTTCAAAACCAGACGTCCACCGCCGGATCATGAAGGTTCTCGGTTTGACCGCACGCTCGAAGGCATGACAACGCCACCGCGCCAGCGTGAAATTTTCTCGATTGTCGGTTTGCCGCCGGAAGTATTGGCCGTGGCGATGGCGAAGTATTCTCGTTCCCCGCGATCGATCAAGGAGACGATTGACGAACTGACCGAGGAAAAGTCGGCGGAGTTCCACGAGAAATGGGTGTTGGGCTACGGCGACGCCTCGGTCGCGGACATGGCGATGGTGGCGATGGCACTGGAAAACATTTCCATCCTGGCTTCGAAGGTGATCCAGGACAATCGGATCGCCTCCTATCAAGAGAAGTCCACCCGCTACGTCAAGTTCGATTCGTCCAGCTACTATCGGCCGCGGAACGTCATGGAATCGAAGTATGGCGCACGGTACGTTGCCACCGCGGACATGCTCTACCGGACGTATAACGTGGTAACCGACGGCATGATTGCCTTCTACCGGAAGCAGTATCCCAAACCGGCCGAGCTGACTGACAAGCTCTACGAAGCGAAGCTGAAGGCGCGGTCGCTCGACGTGGCGAGGTATCTGTTACCGGCCGGGACGCTAACGAATTTCGGCATGATCATGAGCGCCCGATCTTTACGGCACGCCATTTCCAAGATGAAAGGCCATCCGCTTCAAGAGGTTCGTGAAATCGCCGACGAAGTGCAAGCCGCCGCAGTCAATCCGGCTTATAACCCGCAAAAAGCCAAGGTCGAACCGTTGTTGGAAGCGTTGATGGAGAAAGCTTCGGACGAAGCGGTGGCGTTGAACCAAGTACTTTCACTGCAAATCAAGGGCGCGCCGACGCTCGTGAAGTTTACTGAGCCGAAGCCGTATTTCAACAACGTCACGAGCGTCGGCGCGCAGTACGCTCGCGAGCTCGGAGTGGGCTCACCTCGAAACACCAACGAACCGCGCGTTGAGTACATTGCCGAAAAGATAGAACCCGAGGATGAGCTCGTGGCCACGGTTTTGTTTTGCGGTTCAGATGTCTCATTCCGGCGAATTCTCGAGCGGGTGAAAACGTTGTCGGACGACAAGAAGCGCGAGATCATCACGGCTGTGCAACAGCACCGTGGAGACCACGATTGGGTAACGCGGCACTTCGAAGTGCCGGGGAGTTTAATTTTTGATACCCTATTTGACTATGGTGCGTTTCGTGATTTGCAGCGACATCGGCTGACGACCCAAATTAACCAACCGTTGACGGTCAATCATGGCTACGAAGTCCCGCGTGACCTCGAGGATGCGGGCCTGCTCCCCATCCACCGCCAAGCGATGGAAGAAGCAGCCGGCGTTGTCCGGACCATGGCGAAGGACTTTTCCGAAGAATCACGCTACCTCATCCCACTCGGCTTCCGGAAACGGACCTTGTTCAAGATGAACCTCCGCGAGTTCCACCATTTCGTGGAATTGCGCTCAAAATCCGGCGGTCATTTTTCCTACCGGGCGCTGGTCTACGACATGTACGAGCAGGTGAAGAAGGCGCACCCGCTGTTGGTGGAGCACCTGCGTGCGGTGAAAATGAACTTTGCGCAGGATTTCTACAAACGGTAGCGCTGAAGTTGACGCCCAGAGGACTCGGGCGTAAGCTTAGCTCGAAGGAAAATACGGGAGGAACGCTCATCATCCCGCTCTTTGCCATGTCGTTCATTCAACAGAAAGGAGTTGCTGATGCCGATCGGAGAGGTCAATGTCGGTCCGATGAAATGCAGCAAGACTGAACTGGCGGTCATCCTGGCGAACAAGCTCATGGTCGCGGTTCCGGACGCGCAGGTGCTGTTCGTGAAATCCAACCGCGACACGCGGGACGCCGACCCGCTGCAGATCCGCAGCCGGAGCGGCGGCCTGCTGAAGATTCCGGCCACCATCGTAGCATCCGAAGCGGAAGTATTCGAACGTGGTAAGAGCGCGCATCTCGTCGTCGTCGACGAAGGACACATGTTCCGACCGACGCTGGCACCGATCCTCATGCGCCTGGCAACGCAGTTCGGCGTGCACTGCATGTACTTCGGACTCGACACAACATGGCGGGGACAGCACTTCGCCACCACCGCCGCGGTCTGTCCCCTTCCCGGATTCAAGGTCTACAAGCACAAGGCGTACTGTGAACTATGCAAACTTCCGAGTCCGCAAGCCACGGCCACCTGGTCGCAGAAGCTTCGGGACGGCCTGCCGGTGAACATCCTCGACGAGGACGAACCGACGTTCGAGGTCGGGGACGCCCAGTACCGCCCGCTGTGCACGAAGCACTGGTTTTCCACCACGCCCGGCTCTCCCGCCGCGCTGGCACAGGGAAGGATTGGGATCATCGATCCGCAGACGGAATGGCCCAACCATTAGCGGTGAGCGGGCCCTGCTCTCACGCAGGAGGCGCTGTCGAAAAACATTGACCGCGCCTTTTGTTTTTTGGTCCGGACTGATACACTATCTTTGCGTTATGGACCTCGAAGCCGTCATCGGTTTGGAAATTCACGTGCAGCTCAAAACGAAGTCGAAGATGTTCTGCACCTGCGACAATCGGAGCGAGGGCGCGTTGCCAAATACGTTGATTTGTCCGATCTGCACCGGTCATCCCGGCACGCTGCCAGTGCCGAACAAACAGGCGATCGAATGGGCGGTCATGGCTGCGCAGGCGCTCGACTGCACGATTCCGGAACACGCGAAGTTCGACCGCAAGCATTACTTTTATCCGGACCTGCCGAAGGGCTATCAAATTTCACAATATGACGAACCGATCGGCCTCAACGGCTCCTTGACGATGGCGCTCGAAAACAATCAGCGGCCAGTCGGCATTTCGCGTCTCCACCTCGAAGAGGACGTGGCTAAGCTCTTTCACCAGGGGAAGCATACACTCGTCGACTATAATCGCGCCGGCACGCCGCTCATGGAAATCGTCACCGCTCCCGACCTTCGCTCTCCGGCGGAAGCCAAGGCCTTCCTCCAGGAACTGCGCCTGATCATGCGCTACCTCGGGATTTCACAAGCCGACATGGAAAAAGGGGAATTGCGCTGTGACGCGAATGTCTCGCTTCGTCGAGTTGGCACGCCGCAGCTGTCGGCCAAAACCGAAATCAAGAATTTGAACTCATTTCGAAGCGTCGAGCGGGCGTTGACGTACGAAATCGAGCGACAACGAGCGCTCTGGGAACAAGAGAAGCAACCGACCCAACCGGAAACGCGGGGGTGGGACGAGCGCCAGGGCGCGACGGTCGAACAGCGGACGAAGGAAGCGGCTGCGGACTATCGGTATTTTCCCGAACCAGACATTCCACCCCTGCACTTCACCCCGGAATTCCTCAAGAATATTCTGGCGAAGGTTCCGGAACTCCCGGCCGTCCGGCGTCAACGGTTTGTTGAACAGTACGGCTTCATAAACGACGACGCGCGGGCGATCGTGGCGGATGAAGCCTATGCCCAGTTTGCTGAAGAAACAATTTCCGAGCTCAAAGCGTGGCTGGAATCGGACGACCCGCCACGCTGGGAAGCCAGGTGGCAGAAGGAAAAACCGGTGTTCGCGAAACTGCTCGCCAACTGGCTGCTCAATCGCCTGACCGGACTGCTCGCGGACGCACATCTTCGTCTTCATGATCACCGGGTGACGGAAGAAAACTTCGCCGAGTTTCTCATGCTCGTGCACGCCGGAAAGCTTAATGCCACCACCGGTCAAGCAGTGCTCAAGGAGATGGTCAAGACCGGTCACGACCCCCATGAGATCACGGCCCGGCTCGGGTACGGGGGAGCGGTTGAGACCGCGGCCTTGACCGCCGCCGTTGAGCGCGTGATCAAGGAACATCCCGGCGTCGTGGCGGAATACCGCAAAGGCAAGCGGACCGTGTTGCAGTTCCTCGTCGGGCAGGTGATGAAAGCCACGCAGGGTCAAGCGGACGCCAACCGGGTTCGGGCGATGCTCGAACAGCAACTGCGGGCATGAGCACGGGACGGCTTGAGAGGTACCTGCGGGGTTTCCGTCGGCGATTTGAGCCGGCCTTGGCGAGGTATCTGCATGCAGCCCGACGCCGCCTGCGCCGCTCTTCCTCCAAAGGGGCAGAGCTCGGCACGGCGATTCACAGCTTTACGACGAGGAGCGGAAAACGGATACGGGCGGCGCTCGTGCACTTAGGGTATGAGCTGGCTGGTGGCAAGCCGACCAGCCGCATTCTTCAACCAGCGATCGCGGTTGAACTCCTTCATAGTTTTTTCCTCATTCACGACGATATTATTGATCAGTCGGCGTTGCGTCGCGGCCGACCGACGGTGCATCGATATTTTGCGGGGCGATACCGACGGCTGCTCGGTCTGCCAATGACAACCGCGACCAACCTCGGTTCGTCGCTCGGAATCATTGCTGGCGACCTGGGTTTTTCGCTGGCGATCGAGGCGTTGCTCGCGAGCCGATTTCCTCACGACCGCATTCGTCGCGCCACGACGTTGTTCCTCCAGGCGACCGACGACACGATCGTCGGGCAGATGCTCGACATGATCCTCCCGCTGAAGCGCGGCGCTTCAATCGCTGAAGCCGAAGCGGTGCTGCGGTTAAAAACTGCCACCTACAGCGTGCTGGCGCCGTTGCGACTCGGCATGATCCTGGCTGGCGCTCAACCGACGCTTCTTCGCCAGATTGAACGCTATGCCGTCCCCGTCGGTATGGCCTTCCAAATCCAGGACGACATCCTCGGCGTGTTCGGTTCGGAGCGCGAACTTGGGAAGCCCGTCACCTCGGACTTGGAAGAAGGCAAGCAGACGCTGCTCGTAGTGTACGCGCGCGAACGGGCCGCGCCGGCCCAACGGAAGCGCTTGGATGCTCTCGTCGGGAATCGTCAACTGACTCGACGTGAGCTTAGCGAAGCCCGCGCGATCTTCATCGCGACCGGTGCCCGGGTGGCGTGCGAGAACGTCGCGAAGCAGATGATTGCGCGCGGCCAGCAGGCACTGCGGAGACTTCGCATCCCCGGGGGATCGCGGCTGGTCCTCCATCAACTCGCAGAGTACGTACTGCAACGGTCAACCTGAGCAGCCGAAGGCATGGGCTCAACATCAGATGCAAAACACGCCTTGTTCGGAGAAATTGGAAGGTACACCGGGCTCCTCCGCGTCGTGGCCGAGCGGCTGATGGCGAAGTACTCCGATGAGGCGTTTCGTCCATTCTTCCGGACACTCCCCGAACGTTCGATTTGCATTGCGCCGATGGTGCTGTGCGACGCCTTGAGTGCGGACCTTGGCGCGCGTGTCCCGGATCATGTCCTCCAAGCGCTCGGCGCGATGTGTTTCCACATCTCGACGCACGACGACGTGGTTGACGAACGGCCGCGCGAACGTCGGAAGCTGGCGGCGCTCACGTACACCGGCAACCTAGCTTTCCACGAAGGGATCCGGCTCCTGCGGATTGCGCGCGAGCAAGCCGTGAGAGAGGCAATCCTCGAGCGCATCGCCGAGAACCACGTTCTGCAGCAACGCTGCGTGGCTGAACTCTGGGAGGCGGCGCCGCGATCATTTACCGACTACCGTCACGGGATTGATCACGATCGAGCGTTCACCTGGATCGGAATTGCGGCCGCGCTGGCTTGGACGGAGCGTAGCGATCTCCAGGTACGGCTCGACGAATTCTGTCTCGGCTACGGTGTGGCCTTTCAGCTCCTTGACGACATCGCTGAAGTGCGGGAAGATACAGCACTCGGCTACCATTCTTTCCCGCTTCTCGAAGGCCCGCCGTACGCCGAGTCACTCCGCCAGATTGACGTCCACCTCCGCCAAGCAGAGGAGGCGCTGGATCCCGCCTGGTCGAACCTCCGGAAACTCATCGAGTACCCCCGCCGCTTCGCTCAACGCCTCCACCATGCGATCCGATGATCGACGACGGAGACTGGTCGTCGTGACGGCCGTCACGACTGACCGGCACGGACGTGTGCTGCTGGTGCAGCGCAGCCGTCGGCCAGGGTCGTATCGGGGGTTCTGGCAGTTACCTGAAGGCAAGGTTGAAGCTGGCGAGCGATTGCACTCGGCGCTGCGGCGGGAGATTCGCGAAGAACTCGGTTGCCAGGTTGTGTCAGCCATTCCGATCGGCACAGTTGTCACTACCGGAGAACATCGAGGGAAACCGATCATCGTTGTGCGGAAGGCCTTTCGCACGCAGCTCGTTGGTTCGTTGCACCTCAGTCCTGAACACATGCGCGTCGGGTGGATCGCCGTCGCTCGCCTGTCACGTCGAGCGCTTGTCCCTGGCACGCTGTCAGTCGTGCGTCGACTCCTCACGTCGAAGGGAGGACAGTTTCATGAACGTCGTTTTGCTTACCGGACGAAGCGGCAGCGGCAAGTCAGCCATCGCACGCCTGCTCGGCGAGCGTCTCGGCGCGCGTCTACTCGTCGAACGAGAGATCTTTAAACTGCTGGCGCGGACACAGGGGTTTTCGCGCGGGAGAGCGTGGGTCGCCGTCACTGACTTCGGAAAAGTGCTGCGCCAATCGCGTGCCTTGACGATCGACCTGATCGCGAGCTCGCGGGGGTACGCAATCGTCATGCTCGACGGGGCGTACGATCGAGCGCTTCCGGCAGCGATCGAGCGAAACGTTGCGGGCGCGCACCCGATCATCGTGGCGGTGACAGCGCCGTTTCACCTACGACTCCAGCGTGTTGCCGAACGGTTAGCCACCGTTGACCACGAGCTGGCGCGGCGGGAAATCGAATTCCTCGATGGATTGAAAGAGCGCGCCGGCATGTTCGAGCTTGAGCAACACGCTACGCTCGTAATCAAGAATTCATTGACGCTCGAACTCGCCTGTCGTCCTTTACTCGAACTCGTGCAATCACCGTAAATACGGTTCGTTCGGCGGCCGTTGGCGTCTTCCGAAACGTCTCACTTTCCCGTGAGGCGTTTTTTCTGTCGTGATTTGACGTCTTTCCGTCCTTTTGTTAGCGTAAGCGTTGCTCCTCCCCCAAGCGTGGCGTCGCTGTTGCCACCCGCCCTTCAACACATCGCCACCGGCTCTCGAGGGGCTACTGCAAAGGAGAGAACGTGCTCATTCTAACGCGGAAGCTCGGCGAGAACATCAGGATCGGTGACAGCATCAAGATCACGATCGTCGAGGTTCGCTCCGGGCAAGTGAAATTGGGCATTGAGGCACCGCCCGAGATCAAGGTGCATCGCGAGGAGATTTACGTCCGTCTCAAAGAGGAAGAACGGCGGGTCGAGCGAGGGAAGCCCGGCCCAAAGGAACCGCCTCACGGTCGGCCTCCGCCCGAGTCACCGAAAGCTGCGTAGTCACGGTCCGGTCTCCAAAAACGCGCTGTTTGCAGGAGGCCGGACTATCTTTTCAAGAAATGTCGAACCAGGCGCTCGGCCGCGTCGTTTTTTGTTATCGACTGAATGTCGTTGTCTCTCCGCCACCACGTCAGTTGCCGTCGCGCAAACGCATGAGTATCGTTTTTTAGCCTGCGCCAGCCCTCAACCTGGTTAATTTGTTTTTGCAGAATCCGACTGGCCCAGCGGTACTCGAGGCCGAACGATTCCAGGCGCTTCCACGACAAACCCGCGCGGTGCAGCTGTTTGGTTTCGGTCAAGATGGCTTTGGCGCGCCGGTCAACCCGTTCGTCAATACGTCGGTACAAGATTTTACGCGGCGGCAAAAGACCGAGCTTAAGGACGCGATACGGCGATTGGCCGGTTCGCGTCGGTACGCGGCCGAGCGCCTGCACAATTTCCAAGGCGCGGATCAGCCGGCGCTTGTTGTGTGGATCAACAGCGGCGGCTCGGCGCGGGTCGCGCCGGCGCAACTCTCTAAAGAGTTGCGCCGCCGTTCGTCGTTCTAATCGGCGACGCAGTTTTTGGTTCGGCTTTGCGCTGGGAAACGGCAGGGGATTAGTTATCGCTTCGATGAAGAACGGCGAGCCGCCAACTACAAAGACAGGGGTAGTCACCGGAATCTTTTTAAGTACGCGTTGAGCAGCTTTTTGAAACTGCGCAACGGTAAATTGGCGTTTCGGTGAAGCGATGTCGAGTAAGTAGTGCGGTACGCCCTGCATCTCACGTTTGGTGATTTTGGCTGTACCAATGTCCATACCACGATAAACTTGGCGTGAATCTGCTGATAGGACAACGCCGTGAAAACGCTTGGCTAGCTTAACTCCAAGCGCCGATTTGCCTGAGGCAGTTGGGCCGAGGATGACGATGAGGTTGTGCACCTAGAGAGTGTAGCATGGCCTTGACCTTTGACCGTAAGGTCTCTGCGCCGACGATGAGCCGGTAGAAGTAAACCCCAGGAGGAGTGCGCTGACCATTCAGGTTGGTACTGTCCCAGGTCAGCGAGTGCTGTCCAGCTGGCAGGTCTTCCCACTGCCAGTGCTTGATCCGACGACCGGCCACGTCGTAGATGCCGAACGAGGCTGGTGTTCTGGTTGGAACTGTGAAGCTGAAGCGGACTGTGCCTTGCGCAGGGTTGGGAACGGCCGGGCCGAGCCAGGGGCGTTGGGTTAGTGAAACTAAAGGGTTTACATTACTTCACTGAATGGTAAATATATACGGCAACCAAATACAATACATTCAGAGTAAACGCGACCCACCAGACGATTTTTGCGGATGCCCGAATTACAAAGGTTAAGTTCGTGAGAAGAATAATATTGGCAAAGAAACCATATATGATAGCTGCAAAAGGGGAAAAAAGGCAACCAAATCTGAATGGGCGCCAAGTCTAAATCTCTGTTCTAGAACACTCCATCCAATTAGCTGCACAGCAGCAAGGGGAAAGGATAGCAGTGCATTTCCTCCCAATCTGACAGTCCAACTTTTTGTACTTTTTTTACTTCTTCTTGCGGAAGTTGAGTTTGGCCGTTCATATATTTTCTTAATACTTTTTGAGATTTCGAATAAGTTACTCTAGTCCGATTGTAGCAAAAAATGATAGAAAAGACAAATATCATAATAACACAATGCCCCTGCCGCACGCTCGATTGATTCGAACGCTTGGCAGGGGCGAAAGGGGTTTAGAACAATGCTAGCGGAGTCGCACGATCTTCCTGGTCATGTTTACTCCACCAGCGGTGAACTTCAGGAAGTACACACCGGGGGAAGATGCTCCTCCGTGCTCCAGACTTCCATCCCAGGTCAGCGCATGGGATCCTACTGCAAGGCTGTTCCACGACCAGCGCTTGACCCTGCGACCTGCGAGATCATAGAGCGCGATGGTGACCGGTCCCTCCCGTGGAAGACTGAACCGGAGTGTCACCTGACCAGTTGATGGATTCGGCTGCGGCGAGTCACAGTTGCGAGAAGCTGAAAGTGTCTGTCTGTAATTTCTATGTGAGAAAAGTGATATGAACTAGCAATGTTATTGCTACCGCAAGGATACTTCCAGCAATAAAGGCAGTATTCAATTTATTGGGTGACGAAGAAAATTTTCTAAAAAATAGAATTGAAAAAATAAAAATCACTATAACTAAACTTATGATAACGAAAGGGGCGCTAATTCCCCTTCCCAAGCAGTCGCCTTTACATGGGATCGCCAAATCAAAAATTTGGGACGAAAAGAATGCGATTAGAGATACTATCACTGCTCGAATGACAGAGTTCCGTTTTTGGAGGCTTGGTTGAGCATTTATTTCACTCATATGGAAGGTTTTTTAGAGGATAAAGTTGGCATGTACTTCGAGTTCGGCATAGATACTTTAACAGAGTTTCACAAGAAACTCAACTTTTTTAACAACTAACCCCGCTACTCGTCCTTGAGTAGCGGGGGTTGAATCACACGAGCAATGGTCAGCCCAGAATCATCGGAGCCAGATTACCTTCTTGGTAGAATTGTTGTTTCCGGCGATAAGCCGGTAGAAGTACATACCGGCAGGTTGAGCTTGACCGTGAACGTCAGTTCCGTCCCAGCTGATCCGGTGAGCACCGGCGTGCAACTCTTGCCAGTGCCAGGTTTGGATCTTACGGCCCAAAATGTCGAAGACCTCGAAGGAGGCCGGCGAACGTTCTGGTAGCGTGAACCGGATTGTGACACTATTTCTACTTGGGTTTGGTGTGGCTGGACCAAGCCAGAATACGAAGCGAGAGCTTCTATCCTCAACCCCGACAGTTGGCTGGCCCAGGATTACGATCTTAGTCGTGCTGTTGTTGTCGTAACCGGCTTCAAGTGGCAGAGTGAAGGGGCTAACAGTTAGACGGATGCGGTGGGTATCGGGACTGGTTGCAATCCATTGAGCTTGAACAGCTTGCGTGCCGTTGCCGGCAACGTTTACTGTTGCAACGCCGAACTGCGTTATGTTGTCCCAGAATTCCACAACCACATTCGCGACCGGATCGACCCCAAGGTTTCGCACTGTTCCAAAGACTTGCACTGAATCTCCAGCCTCAATGAGTCCTTGAGAGAAACTCACCGTGCTGTCCATGGCCAGGTCTTGGAACGTTACCAGTTCGAACGTTGTGCCAGCGATAATTGTGATTGCATCCGAGAGAATGGTCCCCTGCGCTCCGACCTGATAGAAGCCAACAGGCCCAGGTGGCAGAATCGAGGCACCAAAGATTCCGTCCGATGCAAGACTGTCGCCATGCATACCGTCGTCGTAGAGCTGCACGTTAAATGCCGTACTGTCCGGCTTCATTACGGTTACATTCCACGACGCGTTCTGTACCGGCACACCAACGCTGTCAACCCATGCTTGCAGGGTCACCGGATCTCCTGAGTAAACGAGTCGATCCGAAACCCGAAGTTGTACGGACTTCGGTGTTGCAATGCTGATTGCAGTTGCATACTCTTGCTCCTGCGCGGACGTTGAACCATCAACTTTTATAGTCCAGTTTCCTGCGGGTGGATTCTCGAAGATGTAACCCTCGAGACTCAACGAAGTGTCGAATACATGCCGTAACCCTGGTGTCGTCAGAGTGTCGTCCGGCGTCACCAAACTGTCCGTGGGTGAACGGAGGAAGAGGCGGGCGTCGGTTGAACCGAGGTAGACCCGAAGAGTAGATGTCGAGGGGAGAAGAAATCCTTGTTCAACAACCTGCCCGACCGTCAGAACCCCCGAAGGCGAGGACATTTCACTCAGCGAATCTCCAAGTTGTTGAGATGAAGATCTGGATGAAATCCTTTGGAGTTCACTCACAGTCGTCGTAGGATTGCTGCCCCTCAGAACATCTGCCACTGTCCTCGCAAGATCTACTGACCCAAGCAGCGCTTCGCCACAGAATCCAATTCCACTCGTATGCGTGAATGGGCCGAGGTTTAGCTGTGTATCAATCCAATTTGAAGACGACTGGTTATACAGTTTCGCACTTGATGCTGCTACCAAGCCATCATTGAAGTAATACACTTCGTTTTCGACCCACGCCCCGTGCGACAGGTCCTCAGCCGGGGCGCACATTGGTTGGGTGCCAGCGAAGGTCACATATCTAATGCTTTGATCTCTCAGATCCTCAATCTTGTCCACGTTCCAGCTTTTACCTTGGTAGGGATCTCCCTCACCAGCGCCGTAGTTTAGAGCATTGAGGAACGGTGAGCCAGTGACCAAGTCCTGGAGAGCGGCAGATCTGAAAGGACATTGCTTCACTTTGAGTACGTTATGGATCGCTGGATGATCGAGGAGCCACGATGCTACGTCTGACCCATGATGCGGCGTTCCAACAGTTATCAGCGTTGATATTCTAGTTGGCTGATGAACTCGAGTTTGGCGTGCGATGAATTCTCGTACGACCAGGCCTCCCATACTGTGAGCAACCACATTCACTTTTGGACCAGGTATGCTGGCCATGTATACGGCGAACTGGGCCTCCAGTGTCTGTGGACGTTCAGTGTTTGGTTGCATACTGAGTTCATCATGAACAACGAATCCTTGATTCTCGAGCTCTGTCGCAAACGTAGCCCATGCGCTTGAGTTTGAGCAAAGCCCATGCACCAACACGACCGGGAAGTACTCTGGCGTACCCGTGACAGCTCCGGACAGCAGCCCCTCGCCGGCGCAGTCGGCAGCCGACACGGCGTAGTAGTACTCCTGACCGCGGGTGAGTGCTTGGTCCTCGAACGACGTCGTCGTTGAGGTACCAGCGAGCGTCGCGGGCGTACCGGTTGTCCAGCGGTAGATCCGGTACTGCTCCACGAACGGGGAGGTGCTCGGGTTCCAGGTCAGCTTCAGCGTTGTTCCGGTCCCCGGATTCTCCACTTGCAGCCCAGTCGGCGGATTCGGACGGTTGGTCGGCAGGATCTTGAACTGGACAGCGCTGCTCTGCTGACCAGTCGTCAGATCAATCGCGTAGTACGAGTAGGTTCCGTATTGGTCCGCAGTTGCAGAGTTGTACGTGTGTGAGTAGCTACCGCAGGCATCTGTGTGCTTGACCGGATTGGGCAGGTCGGGCGTGCCATCGGGTTGAATGAACCGCAACTCGACATCGGCGTTGGGTGTAAAGCCGAAACCGGGTTCGGAGAACACGGTTCCAGCGGCAGCGCACGAAGGTGTAACGCTTACTCGACGACCGCCGCCTGGACATCCAACTTCCCCCCATGCACTCACATGCTGGGCATAGATATCGAGGCCGGTAGTACCCAGATTGCGTAAATCTGCCCATGCAACGATCGCCCCGCTGTAACTATCCGAAGCGAGGCTTGGCCAAACCTGATTATCAGGAGCCGTGCACACCGCCACACCGTCTTGAGTCCACTTCACAGTTCCATTGGGTGCCAAGGCTTGGAGGTAGATTTCTGTACTGGGATTTACTCCCGTACCATTTCGGTCATCCATCCACGCAAGAATTATCCCACCAGCGCCGTCAGGAGTTGAGGTTAACTGCTGCTGGTGACGCTGTGCACTGCAAACAATGATACCGTTAGCAGTCCACTGTGGTAACCCCGCAATCGTCAATCTCTGTGCGTAGATGTTGAGGTCCGTCCCGTTGCGGAAGTCCTCCCAGGCAATGATTGTACCACCAGCTCCGTCTGATGATAGGGTAACGTATTGCTGATCATTCGGAGAGTTGCAGATTGCAACGCCGTTAGCAACCCACTGGGGCACGCCTGACATATTCACTCGTTGAGCGTACACGTCAGTATGCCAGTAGGTCACCGAGTTCCGTTCATCCTCCCACGCGATAATCGCTCCACCGTTTCCGTCCGAAACGAGATCTGGGTTCTGCTCATGAGCCCATGCGGTCGAGATTGGTACTCCATTGTAAGTCCATTGCGGAACCCCGAACGAACTTACCCGATGGGCGTAGATATCATAGCTGGTATTGTTACGATAATCGTCCCAAACAACAATTGCTCCACCAGAACCATCGCTGATGATCCTGTGCCATGTGGAAAAAGCTACGCCCGTATTGTTACACAGGGCCACACCATTAGTGAGCCACTGCGGCACACCCATCGCGCTCACACGCTGAGCGAAGATACCCCACGAGACGCCTGGGCGGTTATCTCTCCACACCACAATCGCGCCCCCTGCTCCATCGGAAACGATGACAGGATCCCGTTGATCGTTAGACGCAATACACAGGGGAACACCATTAGCCGTCCACAATGGTACTCCAGCGTTGTCGACACGCTGAACATACACGTCGTAGTTTGCGCCGTTACGCCAGTCAAACCATGCTACGATTGCTCCCCCAGCGCCGTCTGAGACAATCACTGGAGACCGTTGGCCATAGGCGGCCGTGCACAGAGCCACCCCGTTAGAGGCCCAGGAAGCGAAGCCATCTGCTGAGACACGTTGAGCATAGATATCACCTATCCATTCGTCAGGGAGAGCATAGTTGTCGTTGCGGATATCGCGCCACACCAAGATCGCCCCGCTCGCTCCATCGGAGACCGCTACAGGACGAAACTGATCCTGAGGTGCGGTTGAGATCGGAACTCCGTCGGTAACCCACTGTGCAAGAGACTCGTTAAGCGCAGCTGTGTTCAACTGTAATGCTACAAGCGCAAACATTAACCCTTTCATTTCACAACCTCCTCTTGAGAGTCGAGCAACACAACAGTTTCAGTATGTTTTGACAACCGAATCATTGGTATTCCACCCGCGCACCAGCCCCCCCTCGACTCATTTCATTGGCTCGGGGTCCGGTGCGGGGTCTATTGAGTTGTCAAAGGGCATTCAAAGGGTCTCGCAAAGGTTCCCTAATGTCAAGCGCCGTCGTCCCTCGACTCCGCTCGGGACAGGCGACGGCTCTTGAGAGCGCCGTCTGTGGATAACTGCCATTGACAGCCATGAGTAGGGGAGTACGCTAGAACCAGAACATTTCACAAAGCAGCAAACGGTGGCGCGTCCTGTGTCTTAAGGCATAGGTCAACGGCCGCCGTTTTTGCTGTATCCTGCTCGTTCACAAAGGAGGCACTAGCGCTAGTCCACTGACGTTCCATTCCACCGATCGCTCATCATGCCCGCCCATCCGTCAACTCTGGAGATTCCCATGAACCGCAAGCACTTCACGCTTATCGTGTTCTCGGCAGCGCTGATCTCAAGCGCCTTGTTGTCCAGCTCCTGCAGCAAGCAGGCCGACCGTCTGTTGAATCCCGGTTCGGGTACGGTCCACGGTCAGCTGTTCGGGGTCATCATTCTGCCCGCCGACAGCATCCCCGAGGCCTTGCGCCCGGAGAACATAGACTTCATGCAGCAGCCGGTGCAGATCGAGCACGGCGTCACCACCTGGAAGAGAAACGGGAACGTCTACGAATTCCGCACGACGTACCCGGCCGACAGCCTGGAGATCACGGTCGGCGGCGTCCCGGCCACCGTCACTCCGGACGGCCGCTTCGAGGCCACGGGCGTGCCGACCGGCAATCAGCTAGTCGAGTTCAAGATCCGCGGCGCGACCGTCCGTACGACCAACCTGACCGTCAAGCCTGGGTTGAACGACTTCAGGTATGATGTCGTCCACCACCAATGCCACACCGAGGAGCACCTCAACGGTGGCACGAGCGTGGAAGGGGCGGCCGAAACCTTCCCCTGCCTGGCGTACAACGGGCCGATCGGTTTCTACTTCAGCGACTGCTACGTCAGCCTGCTGTACGGACCGTGGCTGTACCGCTGGATGTGCTGGAGTGAAGCGATGAATCACCTGTCGCCGTGGAAACCCAGCAACATCTGGTGCAACGGTACGCACAACTGCTCGCTCTTCGTCCACAATTGGGACTGGAACGCGCAGCGTTGGCATCGCCACTACACCACCTGGCGTCCGTAGCGTCTCCTTGACATCCGGGCGGGCGAAAACCATCAGTTGGTTTT
>SBBC01000003.1 GCA_005239865.1 Candidatus Microgenomatus auricola | reverse complement strand
TGAAGGAGATGGAATTCCGCTTCAATCATCGACATGAGAATTTGCTCTTACCTTTGCGGAAAATCGTAACCAAGTACCAAAATCTTCTAGACTAGCTCCCTAGATTTTTTGCTTGGATGGTTGGCGTAAAAAGTCGCTAATCTTAGCAATTTTTTATTGCCACTCTTGTCTTGGATGGATTTTTTGCGTACACTAGAGGCGCAAAATTTGTGGAAAACCAAAAGAAAAACTGCGTTGGATAATGAACAGTTGCGTCATCAACCATGGTGTTGGAGACCGGTGAACCAGGCCTCGATTTAGGGAATGACAATCAATTGCGAAGCATGAGTAGTGAATGATGAATCGTGACGTTCGCGATATGGAGATCAAGAAGAGCGATGCGAAACCCGCGCGGAGTGCGTTCTGGGAGGCCGTCGGCTTCGCCTGGGATTTCGGGATCGTGGTCGTCATCCCCATCGTCGCTCTCGGTTTCGGCGGGCGGCTGCTCGACAAGAAACTCGGGACCGGACCGTGGCTGTTCCTGGCTGCGGTAGTGGTATCAATCATCATTTCCACCACGCTGATCGTTGTTCGTTTGACCAGCATCATGCGTAAGATTGGGAAGAAGTAACATGGAAGGTGTGCACATCTCGCTGACGGCCGAAACCATCGGCCAGCTCGGTCCGCTGCCGATCACGAACACGCTCGTCATGTCGTTGTTGAGCATCGGCGTGCTGGTGTTCCTGGCAGTCATGCTCTCCCGTCGCGCGAGTGAAGTTCCCCGCGGCCTCCAGAATGTGGCCGAGACGCTGGTTGAGGGCGCGTTGAATCTCATGGACAGTGTGACCGACGATCGCAGACAATCCCTCCGGTTTTTTCCCTTGGTCTTTACGTTGTTCCTGTTCATCCTGATCTCGAACTGGCTCGGTTTGCTGCCGGGGATCGGACCGATCGGCTTGGAAAGAACCGATCACGGGGTGAAGGAATTTGTACCCCTTTTTCGTTCGACCAATGCTGATCTCAACGTCACCCTGGCCCTGGCGATTATCTCGGTCATCGCCACCCAGATCTTCGGCATCATCACCATTTCGGCGGTCAAGTATGCGAAAAGATTTTTCAACTTCAAGAATCCGATCCTCACCTTTGTCGGGTTGATCGAGCTCATTTCCGAATTTGCGAAATTCATCTCGTTCTCGTTCCGGTTGTTCGGCAACGTCTTCGGCGGCGAAGTCCTCCTGGTCGTGATCGCCTTCCTCATCCCGCTCGTCGTACCGCTGCCGTTCATGTTCTTAGAGGTTTTCGTCGGTCTCATCCAGGCCTTCATCTTCGCCATCCTGACGCTGGTCTTCCTCAAGGTGGCGACCATGGCCGAGGAACATTAGGAAAAAATCGTGTATACTAAGAGTGGAGGTCAGGGGGTGGAAGTCTTCATGATGAAGAATCAAGTATGAATAATGAATTAAAGAGTTACGAAAGGGAAACGACTCTATGAGTGAAGAAGCTAGCCGCGCACTGGCCGCCGCCATGGCGATTGGCCTGGGTGCATTAGGCCCCGGTCTCGGCATCGGCATTCTCGCCTCGAAGGCGATGGAAGCGATTGGCCGAAATCCGGAAGCCGCCGGCAAGGTCCAAGTAGCGATGCTCATCGCCATGGGCTTCACCGAAGCGATCGCGATTTACGCCCTGGTCATCGCGCTGATTGTGAAGTTCGTATAAAGCCTGGAGGCAGGAAGTCAGCAGCCCACTCCCAAGACGTCCGACATTGACACCGCATGTCTGAGCTACTTCAAAAACTCGGCATTGACTGGAAACTCCTGCTGGCGCAGATCGTGAATTTTTTGATTCTCCTGTGGGTGCTGAAGCGGTATGCCTACCGGCCGATTCTCCGCGCGCTCTCCGAACGGTCGAAGAAGATTGCCAAGAGTATGGATGATGCTAAAAAGATTGAAGTTGAACTTGAGGTCTTGGCACAGGAGCGGGAACGGGTCATGGCGGAGGCGCGCAAGGAAGCGCAGTCGCTCCTCGAAGGCGCACGGCAGGATGCCGCCGCGTTGCTCGCGCGAACAAAAGAGGAAGCCAAGGCCGAGGCGACGGCGGTCACCCAGGCGGCTGAACACGAAGTTCGGCGGATGAAGGAGAACATCGTCAATGAGGCCAAGGGCGAACTGGCCGATCTGCTTGTCCGCAGCACGGAGAAAATCGTCAGAGTGAAACTTGATTCAACCAGCGACGCCAAACTTATTGACGAAGCGCTGAAGCGGGACTGAACGACTACGCCGATGGGAAGATTCGAGAACTATACGTACGATCTTCTGCAGCGACCCGAGGTCCGTCGGCTCGGGCGACGGAAGAGCCATCACTTTACTGAAGACCGATTGGCGCACTCAATGGCGACGGCTAAACTGGCGTATCGGGTGGCGCGAGTGGTGAGGGCGGATGCGCGCGTCACTGCGCGGGCGGCCCTCCTCCACGATTGGTTTTTTGAAAATCGCGACGAGCACCAAAACCGTTTCGGCGCCAACGTCCGGCACGGCGCGATTGCCGCGGCCAACGCGCGCGGCCTGGGTGAGCCACCGGCTGTCAGCGCCGCGATCGCCACTCACATGTGGGGTTACGTCAAAGGCGCACCGAAGACACGCGAGGCCTGGATCGTCTGGATGGCGGACAACATTACCTGGCTGACGGACGCGATCAAGAGTTTTTTGAAGTTCGTGAGAACGTCGATTCGGCGTTTCCTCTACGGTCCGCCGGGGAGCCGCGGGAGATCGTATGTCGCGTAAAATCCGACAGTTCGCCGAGGCCTACCTGATTACAGCCGAAGGTGCTCCGGAAGAAAAACTGCGTGAAGTGACCCGGCGTTTCGTTCAAGCCCTGATGCGTCGGCGACAGCGGCGGATGCTCCCGAAGATTGTTCGGGCAGTTGCACAACTCTGGGATGAGCGACACGGTCTGTCTCCGGTTCGGATCACCACCGCGCGCCAGATTGACTACAACCGGCTCCGAGAAATTTCCGGTGCGGCGCCACTCGTACGTCGGATTGAACCGGAGATCATTGGGGGAGCGATTGTTGAACGCGGCGATGAGCGGTTTGACGGATCGGTCCGGGCCGCCTTGGACCGATTGCGCACTACCCTTCTGACCAAGGAAATCTGACGTGGCCATTCCGAAGAAAGACGTGATTCTCGAGGTCCTTCGCCAGGAAATTGAGGGGTTTCGTCCTCAACCGGCGCATGAACACATCGGGTACGTGACTGAAGTCGGCGACGGGATCGCGCGGATGACCGGACTGGCAAGGGTCAAAGCGTCGGAAATGGTGGAATTTCCGCAGCGGACGTTCGGCGTCGTTTTGAACCTCGAAGAGGATGCAGTCGGCGCGATGATTCTCGGCGACGCCACCCACGTCAGGGAGGGTGACGTGGTCAAGGCGACCGGGCGGATTCTTGACGTGCCGGTCGGTGAATCGCTCATCGGTCGGGTGGTCAATCCGCTGGGCGAGCCACTTGACGGCAAGGGCGCGATCAAATCGGCGAAACGCTACCCGGTCGAGAAAATCGCGCCCGGTGTGGTGACAAGGAAATCGGTTGATACCCCAGTCCAAACCGGCATCAAGGCGATTGACGCGCTCATCCCGATCGGCCGCGGACAACGCGAACTCATCATCGGCGACCGCCAGACCGGCAAGACCGCTTTGGCGATTGACACGATGATCAACCAGAAAGGCAAACACCTCGTCTGTATTTACGTTGCCATCGGACAAAAGGAATCAAAAGTTGCGCGGCTGGTGGCGAAACTCGAGGAGTTCGGCGCGATGGAGCATACGGTCGTGATCTTGGCCGGCGCGTCGGACCCGGCGTCGCTCTCCTACATCGCGCCCTACGCCGGCTGCGCGATCGGCGAGTATTTCATGGATCAGGGGAAGGACGCGCTGGTCGTCTACGACGACCTCTCGAAACACGCTTGGGCCTACCGGCAAGTCTCGTTGCTCTTGCGGCGTCCACCTGGACGGGAAGCCTACCCGGGCGACATTTTTTATCTCCACTCGCGTCTCCTCGAACGCGCGGCGCGCCTGAACAAGGACTACGGCGGCGGGTCATTAACGGCCCTGCCGATCATCGAAACGCAAGCCGGCGATGTCTCGGCGTACATCCCGACGAACGTCATTTCCATCACTGACGGCCAGATTTATCTTGAGTCGGACCTCTTCTACCAGGGCCAGCGGCCGGCCCTCAACGTCGGTTTGTCGGTCTCGCGTGTCGGCTCGGCCGCCCAAACGAAAGCCATGAAGAAGGTGGCTGGCAAACTGCGTTTGGATTTAGCCCAGTACCGAGAATTGGCTGCCTTTGCGCAGTTCGGTTCGGATCTTGACGAAGCCACACGGCAGCAGTTGGCGCGCGGTCAACGCACCAGCGAGGTCCTCAAACAGCCGCAGTACCAGCCGGTGCCTCTGGCGCATCAGGTGACGATCATCTACGCCGTCACCAACGGCTTCCTCGACGCGGTTCCACTTGAACGCATTCCGGCGTTTGTGGAGCAATTCCGGACGTTCATGGAAACGAAGGGGAAAGCGGTGTTGAAGGAGATTGCCTCATCCGGCGAACTGTCCGAAAAAACCGAAAACGCATTGAAAACACGGTTGACAGAATTCGGAGAAAGGTTCGGACATGGCCCGAAGTAGTTTCATCGATTCGTCGAGCGATTTTGGACGACAGCTGACGGCTGATGTGGCGGTGCTGGCGCTGGCGCTGCCAGTAGCGGCGCGGGAGATGTTCTACCAGATCGTTCTGCCGTTCATATTCAGCGCCTCGCTCCTGCTCGTGGTGTTGTTCTTCATGCCCTTCCGCGACGTCCCCTTCGTCGCCCAGCACGCCACTTACGGTTTGAACGCGTTGCGGACGGTCCTCGTCGTTCTGGCTGCGCTCAACCTCCTGCTCGACGGGTATACGCGGATTGATCCGTTGACGATCCGCTGGTTTGTCTCGGCTTTCGTCGCCGTAACCGGACTGGCCGTGCTGACGATTGATTTACGAAGAACCTTTTCTTTCTAACTTATGCCCAGCGCCACTCGAGAAATTCGACGCCCCATCCGGTCGATCTCGAATACCCGGAAGGTGACGAAAGCGATGGAATTGGTCGCCTCGGCCAAGATGCGGCGGGCGATGCAGGCGATGTTGGCGAGTCGGCCGTACGCCAGCCGCGCCTGGGATTTGTTGCGTAATCTGGCGTTGCGAACGGACCCCCAGGCTCATTCCCTCCTGCGGCGGGGCGGCGGCCAGCGTCTCGGTTTGGTGCTGATATCTTCAAATCGCGGACTGGTCGGCGGATTCAATGCGCAACTCATTACAGCGGTCGTCGAATACTTGAAGCGGCGGTCGGCCGAAGCCGCGGTCGTGCTGTTCGGTAAGAAGGGCCGGACCATCGTCACGAAGTATGGGTACCCGGCCGTCGCCGATTTTGCCAAACTCGATGTCATCACGAACCTAGAGGAAGTCCGACCGCTGGCGAAGATGGTCATAGCCGACTTTCAGTCAGGCAAATTCGATCGGATCGTTCTCGCCTATACCGATTTCGTCTCGACCCTCATCCAGAAACCGAACATCCGAGAACTCCTGCCGCTCGAAGAATCGCACGATCTCGGGACGGTTCGCGGTTCTCCGAGCAACACGGTCCCTCGCGACTTCGAGTACATTTTCGAACCCGACCCTGACGTCGTATTGGAGGCGTTGCTGCCGCGGTTGGTGGAAATGCAGCTCTACCAGGCCGTGCTGGAATCAAACGCCTCGGAACACGCCAGCCGGATGGTGGCGATGCGCAACGCTTCGGACGCCGCGCTCGACCTGATCGATAATCTTACCTTGAGTTACAATCAGGCCCGACAAGCTGGGATTACCCAGGATCTGGCGGAGATTTCGGCCAGCCGAACGGCTTTGGAGGCGTGAGGAACGAATGACGAATCATGAATTTCGAAGTACGGGAAACAAGCGTATGAAAAAAACAGCTGAACTGCACGGCGCCGTAGCGCAAGTGATCGGTCCGGTGGTTGATGTCCGCTTCGACTCCGAGTTGCCGACGATTCACACGGCCCTAGTGGTTGAGCGGGAGAAGGGTCAACGGTTGGTGCTCGAGGTCCAGCAGCACATCGGCGGAAATCTCGTCCGGACAGTGGCCATGTCCTCGACCGATGGACTGGCGCGTGGGATGCCGGTCAAGAACACGGGCGGGCCGATCGCCGTTCCGGTCGGCGAGCCGACACTCGGACGAATGTTCAATGTCATCGGCGAACCGATTGACGGCCAGAAGGCGGCGGTGACGAAAGCCCGATACCCGATTCACCGCCCGGCCCCCATCCTGGTTGATCAATCAGTCAAGATCGAGGTCTTTGAAACTGGGATTAAGGTGATTGACCTCATCTGCCCAATCGTCAAGGGTGGAAAGGTCGGCTTGTTCGGCGGCGCTGGCGTGGGGAAGACCGTGGTCATCACCGAACTCATCCGGAACATCGCGTCCGAACACGGCGGCTACTCGGTTTTCGCCGGCGTCGGCGAACGGACGCGCGAAGGGAACGACCTGTATCACGAAATGCAGGCCTCCGGGGTGTTGAAGAAAACCTCGCTCGTCTTCGGTCAGATGAACGAGCCGCCCGGCGCCCGCGCCCGGGTCGGCCTGACCGGTCTGGCGATTGCCGAATACTTCCGCGACCAAGCGAAGGACATCCTGCTGTTCATCGATAATATCTTCCGATTTACCCAAGCTGGTTCCGAAGTCTCGGCGCTCTTAGGGAGGATTCCGTCGTCGGTCGGGTACCAACCGACGCTGGCGGAAGAGATGGGTGAATTGCAAGAGCGCATTACCTCAACGAAGAAAGGCTCAATCACCTCGGTGCAGGCGGTGTACGTGCCAGCGGACGACTTGACTGATCCGGCCCCGGCCACGACCTTCGGGCACTTGGATTCAACAGTAGTTTTGAGCCGATCCCTGGCCGAGCTTGGGATCTACCCGGCGGTTGATCCGCTCGATTCGACCTCGACCATTCTCGATCCGCTGGTTATCGGAGAAGAGCACTACGGCGTGGCCCGGGGGGTGCAAAAAGTGTTGCAGCGCTACAAGGACTTGCAGGATATCATTGCCATTCTCGGCATGGAAGAACTGCCAGAGGAGGACAAAATCATCGTTGCCCGGGCCCGGAAGATTCAGCGTTTCCTATCCCAGCCGTTCTTCGTGGCGGAAACGTTTACTGGAAGACCTGGTCAGTACGTTTCGCTCAAGGATACCATTCACGGTTTCAAAGCAATTCTGGATGGCCAGTATGATGACGTGCCGGAGCAGAATTTCTACATGCAGGGGGGGATTGAGGGAGTGAGAACCCCACCCAAC
>SBBC01000010.1 GCA_005239865.1 Candidatus Microgenomatus auricola | reverse complement strand
GGCACTGGCTGGCCGTCGTTTTGGGACCCGGCAGTCAAAGCTAATGTCAAAACCCAAGACGACTTTGAGCTGGGGATGCGGCGGCTGGAAGTCTTGTGCTCGCGGTGCGGATCGCACCTCGGGCATGTTTTCAACGACGGGCCGAAACCGACGGGGTTGAGGTATTGCATTAACTCTTTAGCTTTGGATTTTAAACCCAACCAACAGTGAAAACGTCGATCCAGAATCGTCGCGGCCAGAAACTCGTCGTGGTCATTGAGCAGTCCAAGAAGCCCCGAGCGTTGGCTTTTATCATGCATGGCCTTGGCGGATTTAAGGAGCAACCCTTCATCAGGGCAACAGCGGAGGCACTGCTTGAACATGGATACACGGTGGTGACGTTTGATACCACGAGCGCCTTTGGCCAGAGCGATGGCGATTACGCTGACGCCACGACCACCAACTACTTCGAGGATCTCGAAGACGTGATTGGTTGGGCGGCGAAGCAGAGGTGGTACATTGAGCCGTTCTTGCTGGCCGGCCACAGCCTCGGCGGCATCTGCACGGCGCTGTATGCTGAACGCAATCCGGCCAAGGTCAAAGCGCTGTTTCCTGCTTCAACGGTCGTGTCTGGTAAGCTCAGTCTCGAGACCTACACGCCCGAAGAACTGAAGCAGTGGCAAGAAAAGGGCTGGCAGGAGGAACCGAGTGCATCTAAACCCGGCGTCATCAAGCGCCTGAAGTGGTCGCACATGGCTGATCGGCTGAACTACGACCTGTTGCCAAATATCAATAAGCTGACGATGCCAGTGCTCCTCGTGGTGGGGGAACTTGATTCGCCGACTCCGCCGCAGCATCAGAAAATTTTGTACGAAGCCTTACCCGGCCCAAAGGAGCTGCACGTCATTAAGGGCGCTCCGCATACGTTCCGTGATCTAAAACATCTACACGAAATACGTCAGATAGTAACTACCTGGCTAAAGAAGTTTTCGTGAGGCCGGGGCAGCAAAGTATTCCCAGGCCTCACGTTTGTGGTAGACGAGCATTGACCGCGTGCAACCACCGTTTGAGCTGGTCGCACCACGTCGCTTTGCCGAGAGGGATGATGATGCGGTGGTTACCCTGGACCGCCTCGAAGTTCACCGTACCGTGCTCGTAGGTGACCGAGAGCTTGTAATCGTCAAAGCTGTAGTCAGGCCAGCCGACGAATCCCGAACCGTCAACCCCGTCGTTCGAAAAGCGAATGATCGATCCGTCGTTCGTCCGCAGCAGGTACGAGCGCTCGCGGTCGTTGACGCCGTACCCGCTGACGCGTCGAAGATGCACGTCGACCCTCCTTTCCAAGCTGCTCGTTAGGGTGAGACTACCAAACACCCAACTATGCTTGCTGTCAAGTTAACTGTGCTATACTTACTTTTGACGTCTCAACATTCATCGGAAGTCACCATGGCAAAAAAGAATCAGCCCGCATACGCTAAGAAAAAGCCAGGCAAGGTCAAGAAACTAGCGAAGTTGGTCTTGCTCGCCGGCGCGGCCTACGGGGCGAAGAAGCTCTGGGACCAGCGGAAACGCGGTTCAACGACCAAGACATAAGTGGGCACCCCCCCAGCGGCAACATCGCTTGGTCGCCGGCTGGCGATGGCCGTGGTGCTCATCGCGTACCTCGGATTCATGGTCTGGACTTTTTTCTTTTCCGGGAACGTGCTGGAAGCGCAGTTGTGGTTCGTGCCAATTTCCATTTTGCTCTGGCTCATCTTACGCATGTTCCGACGAACAATCCAATGAATGCCAGTCCGAAAGAATTTCGGTCAAATCGTTTCGTCAAGGGCCCGGGACCGGCGCCGAACAATGAACTGGAACCGTTTCGATCGATTTTGGCGGCCGCGCGGCTGAAACGGTTCCGCGAGTGGGAGCCGAAGCTGCGGTTGCTGGCTGAACAGTTTAACCGCGGTCGGCTGCAGCTGCCGCCTGACCCAGTGCTGCGCGCCTCGCTCTTGGCCATGCAGGAGCGTGATGGCGTGATTGATATGTCGACGGTTGACTCAAATTGTCGGATGCTGGCGCAGGCGGTCTGGGATGCAAGGGTGAGGAAGGCATAACGAATCATGAAGTACGAATGAAGAATGACGGGAGAGGGGTAGAGCGTTTTCCAACGCTGAAGTTCATTCCTGGTTTCGTCGGGATATTGATGTTGGCGCTCGCGGTCCTGACGTTCGTGATGTTCAAGCGGCCAGCGGTGGCACCGACAAACACCGGCGTGACCCCGTCGTTTCTCACCACCACCTTCACTGAGATCCGAACGCCGACTTTGGTGGGGTCGGTGCCGCAGAACAATGAGTTTTTGTCGGTCTCGCCAAACAGCGTCAGCCTGATGTTCAAAGAAGCGCTGCAGCCGAACTCGACGCTCGCCGTGACCGATCCGGATGGAGTGCCGGCTCATCTCGGGCGAGCGACGTACAGCGAGGACCGGTTGACGATGACCGCGCTCCTGCGCCGCGGAGTCAGCGGCCCGCTCAAAGTGACCTACACCGCTTGTCCGCTGAACGGAAGCTGCGCCACAGGGCTTTTCGGTTTTTCCATTCGTCGGCCATAAAAAAGACGAGCGCCGGGGACTGCCATAAGGAAGGAGGGCAGTTGTGCGCTCGTTTTCAGGAAACGACGTCGGGGGTTACGCGGCGACCTCATGGGACGGTCCTCCGTGACGCTGCGCCGAGCGGAGCTCGGTCACAGGAACGCGTTGCTGTACGGGGTGGACATCGCGAGCGGACTGGTTGCGGTTGGTCCCAAGCCAACCGAGAAGGCCTTCTTGAATCAGAGCGCCGTTCTCGGTTCGGACGATCAGCAAGAGCAGGATGCACTCGCGCCCTCGAAAGCGGATGACCGCGTCGGTCGTTAGCCCGTCCAGGGAGTCCGGGAAAAGTGTGTTTTTCCCGTAGTGGTTGCGCCAATCGACTTCGAGCCGTTTCCTGGGAAGGAACATCTCCCTCAATGTTGAGGGACTCACTGTGCCTCACCTCCTTTCGCATGAGCTATACCCCGGTGAGGTACTATACGTCGTACCATAGCCGTATTTTTTGTCAAGGGGAGAATCTGTGCACCCGGTGTCGGCGATGCTATACTGGATATAGGCGACAAACTTTTCACGAATTTTTATGAAGGAGTTTCTATGACCAACGGTCAACCGCGACAGATCAATATTAAAGCCGACGACGCATCATTGAAGGGAGTTTATGCCAACACCATGATGGTCACCCACACCCGCGAGGAGTTCGTCATGGACTTTCTGAACGTCCTGCCGCCGCAGGGCTTGCTCGTCAGCCGGGTGATCACCAGCCCTGGACACCTGAAGCGGCTCATCGCCGCGCTCACGGAAAATCTGAAAAAATACGAACAGGCGTTTGGCCAAGTCGAGGTGGCACAAGAACCGGGCGGAGAAATCGGCTTCAAAGCGAACTGATGGATCAACCGGCCGAACGAACCCTGACGGTAAAGCTCGTGGCCCTGCTTCTCTTGCCGGCGGTCGCCGCGCTTGGCTATCATGGCATTCTGGCAGTGGTCTTGAACCAGGGTGTAGACGAACGTTGGTGGCTGGTCGCCATCGGCTTTCTGGCCTTTTGCGCAATGTACGCGCTGGCCGGGATTTGCGGAGCGATCGTCCGCGAACGGTGGACGTCGCTGACGGTCGCTTCGCTCGTTGCTATTTCCGGATTCGTCGTCGGTCTCTCCCTGGCGGTCGTCGTTGGTGTGATCCTGGAATGGCTGGCGGTGCTGTCGCTGGTGAGCAGCGCCAAGCACGAAACCGAAGCGCGCATACCTTTTCATATCGCCAAGTCGCTCATCGGCGCGACCGCCAGTTTGATCGTGGCGGTGCTGGCGATTGCATTTTTATCTTATGACGGCTTGAGCCGACATGCGGCGACCGGTGCTCTGCAGCAAGCGGTGGTTGAGGGGACAGTCAAAACCCTGAACACCAGTTTGCCGGTTGTCTACCCGCAGTTTCAGCCGTCCATGACGGTCAATCAGTTCCTCGCGACGCAACTGCCGGACATTGACGAACTCTTTGCTGATCTTGGTCCCGGTACAGCTCCGGCAACTCAACGCTCGGCGCTTGAGCGCCGTTTGCGCGAGGCCGGAATTGACCCGGCCGGTTTCGATCTCGACCGAATGCTCGCCTCCGGCGCCGCCCGAGACGAGGAGCTAGTACGAGAAATCAAACGGAAACTCGACGAGGTCAACGCCGCGGTGCTCGACAGCGCACGCCTCCGGCTGGCTGAAACGTTTGACGTTCCGCTTGATGGCAACGAAAGACTCGCAGATGCGCTCAGCCGAATCATCCAGCACCGCTTTGATCGCTTGACCGTTCCCTATATTCGTTTCCTTCCATTGATCGCCGCCGTGTCGCTGTTTTTTACTTTGGCGTTGTTCACGACTGTGTATACGCTTTTTGTCTGGGGCCTGGCGGTCGCCGTCTTCTGGTTGATGGCGCATACGCACTTCGTCCGTCGCATAGAGAAGTCGATGACGGCGGTCCGCTATGAACTCTGAATACGTATTAGCACTCTTGACTAGAGAGTGCTAATTTGTGTATGATGCGGTTGAGCTAACAACACGACCGACGTGGCTAAAGACTATTACGACATTCTCGGTATTCAGCGCGGCGCCAGTGAGGACGAGATCAAAAAAGCGTTCCGTCGACTGGCCCACCAGCATCATCCAGACAAAGCCGGCGGCAACGCCGAGCGCTTCAAGCAGATTAACGAAGCCTACCAGGTGTTGAGCGATCGGCAAAAGCGCGAGCAGTACGATCGCTTCGGCATGAGCGGCTCCGCCTCGGGATTTTCCTGGCAAGATTTCCAGCGGACCGGCGGGTTCGATCCGCGGACTGTCAACCCGGATTTCGGCGACCTGGGAGACATTTTCAGTGAGTTTTTCGGCTTCGGTCGGTCGACCGGTAAAAACGTTCAACGCCAGGGAGACGACGTCGAAGTCGAGCTCTCGATCGACTTCCGTCAGTCAGTTTTTGGCGTTGAAAAAATCCTGGCAGTCAGTGGTGGAGAGATATGCGATCGGTGTCGGGGTCGGGGAGCCGAACCGGGGACGTCGCTCCAGCCATGTTCGACCTGTCGCGGGAGCGGCCTGGTTGACGACGTCCGGCAGACCTTTTTCGGCGCGATCCGTTCACAGTCAGTCTGTCAGTCGTGTGGCGGCAGCGGCGAAATCCCGAAAGCGAACTGTCGGCGTTGCCGCGGTCGCGGATCGGTGCGCGGTCAGCGGCAGCTGCGGGTGACGATTCCGGCGGGCGTCGAAGACGGCCAAAGCATCCGCTTGAAACAGCAGGGCGAGCCTGGTCCACGCGGCCAACGGCCGGGTGACCTCTACGTCCGCATTCGTGTTCGCCCCGATCCGATGTTTCGGCGCGACGGCGACGAAATTTTAACGCGCCGGACGATTTCCTTAAGTCAGGCGGCGCTCGGCGCGAAAATCAACGTCGAGACGGTTGAGGGAGTCGTGCGGTTGACGATTCCGGCGGGCACCCAGTCCGGCAAGCTCTTTCGACTGCGCCACAAAGGAATTCCGCGGCTGGACGGCCGAGGACGGGGCGATCAGATCGTCGAAGTCATCGTGAAAATTCCCGAACGGTTGACGAAAGAGCAGCGCGAGCTCCTTGAACAATTGCAAAAACACGGCGTGTAGGATGTTTAGGCGGTCGCGGTTGTCTTGAAGCCAGGGCCGATTTGTGCTATAATGAACGTGGTGGATAACCTTGTCGTACGTATGTTCGTATGCCACTACTCGCGATCGACCTCGCCAACACAACGGTAAACGCACAAAGCTTTGTCGCCAACGTCAACTGGGCCCAGCCGTCATGGGATCTCTTTATTGTTTTGTTTTTCATCATCGCCGGGTTTCTCTATGGCTTGAGCTTGGGTCGTGACCGGATCATTGTCATTCTCGTGGCGATCTACATGGCGCTGGCAGTCGTCAACACTGCGCCCTACATCGGTAACTTCGAGGCCGACGTCGGCCTTGCCAACGTCTTCGTCCTTCGCATCTCGGCGTTCGTGGCGATTTTTGTCGCCCTCTTCATTCTCCTGGCTCGCTCGGCTCTCCTCCAGACGATTGCCAATGCCGACACGCGGGGATCATGGTGGCAGGTCATGCTCTTCAGCTTTCTCCATGTCGGACTGCTCATCTCCATCGTCCTGTCGTTTTTACCGGACAGCGCTGCCAGCCACCTGGCGCCGATGACGCGATCTATTTTTGTGAGCGAATCAGGACGCTTCCTCTGGATTATCGGGCCGATACTTGGTATGGTCCTGATCAAGGGCGGAGCGGCGGACAAGAAGAAATTCAAGTACGATATCTAGGACGACCAGCACGGGAATTCGAACGGTGCGGCGACAGCTAATATCGCTTACGCCACAATTAACAAGGAAAGGAGTAGGTATGCGTATTATCGTACGATCAGCAGTGTTCGGCATCTCACTGGCCGCGATCGCCGGATTAGTGCCGGCGTTTGCTTCAGCGGCAACCGTTGAGGGAACGCTGGTTGCCATCAGCGGAACGTCGTTACCAGCAGTGCTGACCGTTCAGTCGGGCACGACGACGTACACAGTCAACGTCACCTCATCGACTCAGCTCGTCCGTAAATTTAACGCTCCGTCATCGCTCGAGGAGTTTGCGATTGGCGATCTCCTGACCATCGAAGGGACGGTTACCGGGACCACCGTTGACCCGACCACGAAGATCAAAAACCTGTCAATCCAACGGAAGGGGAGTTTGTTCTGGGGGACGATTTTGAGCATCGACGCTACGAACAAGACGTTCATGCTCGACCCGAAGCACCGGAAAAGCTTGCCTGATCAAACCGTTCTGACAACAGCCAGTACGAAGTTCTTCCAGGGAAACCGCCAAGGAGACTTCGATGACTTGGCGGTCGGCATGAATGTGCGGGTGGTCGGCTTGTGGCGCAAATCGTTGAGTAAAATCACGGCTGACCGGGTCCTCATTAAACTTACCGAAATCAATGGTTCAGTGGGTGCCATTGACTGTACCGCCAAGACGATGTCGGTGGTTACCAACAAAGGCAAAGAATCAGAGAAAACCTGGGTCATCAAACTAACGGACGAGACTGTCATTCGCGACAAGCACCTCGATATCATCACCTGCGCCGACATCATGGTCGATCACCGGGTCCATGTCCGTGGGTTGAAAACCGGCGACCTGATGATGAACGCTCTCCAGATTTGGGATAAAGGCGTGAACAAGGTTCGGCGAATTTGGAAGGGTGAAATCAGTTCGATTGACGGAACCGCAATGACATTCGTCATTCAGCAGAAAAAAGGTGAAAACCGAATGGTGGTTAAAACCAGCGAGACCATCATCGTGAATAAAGATGGGGTGGCGATCGCTTTCAGTGACCTGGCGGTTGGGGATGAAGTTCAGATTTGGGGGACGTTGAGCGGAACGACGATCACCGCCAATCTCATCTTCGATAAGGACCAGCCGTAGAAACTGACTCATTCAGCAAACACCCCGTTCCCGTTCAAGTCGGGGGCGGGGTGCGGTGGTATACTTGGAAATAACCGCTAGCAATTCCTCGCCAGCCGGGTAAAAGCTTCGTCGTAGAACGTGCTGCCGGTCCTCGTCACCCAGACGGTCTGTTCTCCACTGCCACCAGTCATCGCTGGCGTGCAAACGGTCAACGCACCGGTGTCGGCGGTCAGCTTGATCGTTTGGGGTGGGAATTGAACGGTTGTTGGCAGTGCGGTTGAACTGGAATTCAGGAAAGAGATGGCCAGCGGACCTTCTGGCGGCGGCTCCTCGGCGGCCGCGTACGAACTGTTTTCGGTAATCGCGCCGGCAAACTTGCCGTTGAGGTAGAAGGCGACCACGCCGGGATTGGCTTTTTCGTTGCTGTCGGCGTTGGTAATGACCGTCGCCCGAAAGGCCTGTTTAATGGCTTCGAGTTGGCGGGCTTTAGTTGCGCTGCGGTCAATCATAATGCTGGTGCCGGTCGCGACCAAGGCCAGGCCAAAGCTCACCACGGTGACGAACAGGAACGCAAGTCCGACTTTTGTCGTGGTCACGTCGTGAATGAGGAGGTTGGTTTTTTCGTTGGGCATAGGGCTAGTCTACCCTGCTGCCGCGGTTGCGTCAATGCGACGCCCGGATTAATGTGGCCGGATCTCCGGACCGTCAGCGGTATCCTCGAGCGTACGCCGGAACGGAGCGAGCAGGGCATTGATCTTCAACCGCAGCTCGTCAGCGCGTGGCCAGTTTTTTTGCTGGCGCGCTTCTTCGCGCTCGCGCATGAGCGCTTGGACAGTGGCGGTCAGGGATTCGTCGAGCGGTTGAAAGTGGTCGCGCTTGGCATCTTGAGTCAGGCCGAGACCGAGGACCCGCTCAAATACCGTCAACGACTGGAGCTTCGCGCTGAAGGGGTATTCCGACTTCATCATCTCGTGCATGATGCTCAAGGCTTGCGGTGTATCAAGATCGTTGTTGATGGCTTGGCGGAAGCGTTGTTCAAATTCGGCGCAGCCGATTTTCGGAGTCGCGCCAGCCGTATCAATCATCAGCCACAGACGTTGCAATCCCTGATGAGTGGCTTCCAGGGCCGGCCAGGAGAACGTGAGTTTTGAGCGATAGTGCGTCTGGAGCACGAGGTAACGGAAGGCCAAGGGTTGCAGGCCGCGCTCCGTGACGTCCGCGAGGGTAATGATGTTGCCTTCCGATTTTCCCATTCGCTTTTCCGGCAGCACGAGGAACTCACCGTGGAGCCAGAAGTTGACAAACGGATGTTTACCAGTGGCCGCTTCTGACTGGGCAATTTCATTTTCGTGATGAACAGGAATATGATCGATGCCGCCGGCGTGGATGTCGAACTGTTCCCCGAGTTCATGCATGGACATGGCCGAGCACTCAAGATGCCAGCCGGGAAAACCGACTCCCCACGGGCTGTCCCACTCCATCTGCCGGTGACTATTTGGGGGTGAGAATTTCCAGAGCGCGAAATCGGCGGGCTGGCGTTTTGCCAGATTATGGTCAACGCGTGCGCCAGCCAACTTGTCTTGGGCCGACTGTCCGCCCAACTGGCCGTAGCGCGGGAATTTGGAAGTCTCAAAGTAGATTCCGTCGGTGGTGCGGTACGTGAACCCGCGTTCGGTCAGGCGCTTGATCAGATTGATTTGCAGCTCGATCGTGGCGGTTGCTTTGGGGAGCGCGTGCGCCGGAAGGATGTTGAGGCGTTGAAGATCTTCAAGAAATGCGGCAGTGTAGGTGCGCGCGATTTCAGCGGCGGTGGTTCGCTGTCGACGGGCAGATTGTTCGATTTTGTCTTCGCCGGTGTCAGCGTCACTCGTTAAATGTCCGACGTCGGTGATGTTCATGACATGCTGAACGGCGTAACCGTTGAATTCGAGCACGCGCCGTAGGACATCTTCAAAGATGTAGGTGCGGAGGTTGCCGAGGTGGACGAAGTTGTAGACGGTTGGACCGCAGGTGTAGAGGCCGACGTGTGGTGGTTGAATCGGGCGGAAATCTTCAACTCGCTTGGTGCGGGTATTGTAAAGTTTTAGCATGATAGCATTGTAGCATACCAGCCAATGCCTATTTGTTTGTTAGTATTCACCCCGCACCATTTGTCAGAAAATGGTGCGGGGTGCCTCGCGAGGTTTTTAGTTCTACAGAGAAACACCGACGAGGTTGACCAGCCCAACAAAATAGAGCGACAGGAACGCCACCATCGTTGAGGCGAGCAGATACCCGCCGGCGACCTCTTGGAGGACGTCAGGCTTGGCGCTCGCGCCCTCGGGCTGTTCAGTCGACTTCGTCTGTTGATTGTCCATGCGCGGTTAGTCCTTTCTTTTTATTTTCGATCTCTCGGCTTTGCTCGGGATCGCACCCAGAGCCCCAGCCGAGTGGGCGACCTTTTTCGTACCAGACACTGGTATCTCCCGTTTAGACGGGCTCACCAGCGGAGGTAGTTTTGGATGAGGTATCATCGCGAAAGGCGACCAAGTCGTTCGTCCATTCCTTGACGATCGTTTGGATATCGCGCTTCGTGACGATCGGCCGGTGGCTGTCTGGACGTTCTGGATGCGTGATCGCTGCCAACCGGACCATCGCGCCGGCTTCGTCCAGGAGGTCAATCGCCTTGTCCGGAAAAAATCGGTCAACCAGGAATTGGTCAGCCAGTTTGACGGCCGCTTCCAAGGCCTCTTGGCTGTACTCGACGTGGTGGTGCTCTTCGTAGCGCTTCTGCAGTCCTTTGATCATGGCCAGCGTTTTCTCGGGGTCTGGTTCCTCGACCACCACTGGCTGGAAGCGTCGCTCCAGCGTCGTGTCGTGTTCGATGTACTTGCGGTATTCGTCCATGGTGGTGGCGCCGATCACCTGGAGATCGCCGCGCGCGAGCGAGGGTTTCAGGATATCGGCGGCGTCAATCGCGCCGGTGGCTTCGCCGGCCTCGGCCAGGGTATGGAGCTCGTCGATGAAGAGGATGATTCGGCGCTGCTGCTGAATGATCTCGTCCATCACAACTTTCATCCGTTTTTCGAATTCACCTCGGTATTTCGTGCCGGCGACCACGCTCGAAAGATCAAGAGCTAACACCCGTTTCTGGTGCAGTGGCTCCGGTACCTGACCGCGCGAAATTTCATTAGCGAGCTCTTCGACTATTGCGGTTTTCCCAACGCCGGAATCGCCAATCAGGACTGGATTGTTCTTCGTTCGGCGGGAGAGGATCTGGATGACGCGCTGGATTTCGTGACTGCGACCGATGACCGGATCGAGTTTTCCTTCACGGGCCAATTTCGTCAGGTCCTTGGCGAATCGGTCGAGGGTGGGGGTGCGAGAAGATTTTTCTCGGAGATTTTCCCGGTAGAGCCAGGCACCGACCGCGGCAAAGGCCAGGCCGATGAGGACATAGCTCACATATGGTGGAAGCGAAGACTCGAACATTGAACGGTGTTTGTTTTAGATTTCCCGAAGTTAAGGCGTGGTGAAGCTGCGGTCGTTTTTGATTTCAATGACCGGGTTGCTAGTTGTCTGGCGAACGGCTTGGTCTTCCGGCGCGGTGACGGACGGTTGGAGGTTAATGCTCCAGGTGTAGGCCGCCGCTACGATCGCCGATAGGACGACGAGGGTCGCCGTCGCCACCACCAGCCCGACCGAAATTTTGTGGGCGGTTGACACTTCGGTCACGGTCTCGAGGTCGTGTTTCGGCATAAACGCTCCTTTCACCCCTATCCTAGTACGAGCCGCGGCGTTATTCAAGCAACCGTCGTTTTTTGAAGAACTGGCGGGCGGCCAAACCGCTGACCGCGACCAAGATGAGCAACGTCCAGAAGGCGAAGGGCGTGTTGAGCAGCGGCGTTCCGCGGGCGCGGACGGCGAAGAGCGTAGCGATCAAGGTCATAAAAAAAATCATGACCGACATGGTCGTAAAAGTGCGCATGATGTCGTTGAGTTTGTACGAGATCAATGATTCATTAGTCTCATAGACGGTATCGATCGATTCGCGATAACTTTCAAGGAGATCCCAGATTTCCTTCGTGCGGTCGATTGTCCGTTCGAAGGGTTGAACGTTTTCCTTAGCCCCGGCGATCCCGTTGAGCTCCAAAACGTCAACCAGACGCTTCAAGGTATTCTTATGCGTCTGAACGATCCGGCGAAAGTCGGTGATGTTGCGACGGAGAAGAGCGATTTCTCCCAGGAGGTGCTTCTCCTGGCCGGAAAACATTTTTTTCTCGGCGGTCCGGATGTCGAGCGACAAGTGATCGAGCATTGGATAGAGGGAGACGATCAACCGCTCGATCATGGCATGGAGCAGGGAAACGCTGGTCTCGGCGATTGGTTCCGGTGATTGGCCGTCAGGGGAAAATTGGCGGCGGAACGCTCCGAGCGGCGGGAGCTTTTCTTCTCCCACGGTCACGACGTAGTCGGGTCCGATAAAAACATCAATCTCGCCGGCCTCGATTTCGCGAGTGGCGCGGTTGAAGACCGGCACGATAAATACCAGGAAGGCGTAGGTCCCATAGCGTTCAACCTTAGGTCGTTGTCCTTGTTTTTTACAGTCAGCCAGGTCGAGAGGGTGGAAGTGAAATTCTTGGCCTAACGCAACCAGCTCGGCCTCGCTCGGTTTCAAGAGGTCAATCCAACGGATACGCGCTCGGCGCACTTCGCTTCGGGCCATGGTGTGTGTGTTCGTTTTTTAGCAGCTTTGGATTTTGATGGCTTCTGTATTGTAGCACATTCTAAAATTTTTTGCAAGGGCGGGGGTAAATAAAAAAGAGGCGCCGTCGTAACTACCATGGTGAAGTAGTGCGAGGCGCCTCGAGTGAAGGTGCGACGGTGACGTTACCGAACGAGGGTGCCGTACGGACGCCAGAGCGGCTGGACCGAGCTCTCGGCCTTGATCACGTCTGCCACCAGCAGCCCGTTCGGGGCTGGCGCCGACCCGGAGTTGGTGACGCGCAAGGGAATTCTCCCGCCGCCCTTGTCCCAGTTGAAGGTGAACTCGCCGTCCTGCACCGGCAGGAGGACGACCCGTCCGTTGTACGGTCCGGGTCCGACTACGACGCGCCATACGAGGGCGCCATCCTTGGTGTAGAAGTTCACGCCCTTGTCGAAGTCGTTCGGCGTGAAGACGTAAACCGGGCGGAGTCGCCAGCCCTGAAACGCGGGCGGCACCATGAAGTCGTAGGCGCCGTAGTAGTTCCCGGCGACGTACGGGTACCGGCCGTCGTAGTACGTCAGGTTCGAAGCGGCCACCTGCCCGTTGAACTGGAGGACCCAGTTCTCGTTCTGGTACTGGAGCAGGACGCCGGCCAGAATGGTGGCGAACAGCTGCCGGCCGAAGCTGGTCCGCGGCTGGTAGTTCGCGGCGTAGGCGTTCGGCGTCGAATCGGTGGCCATCAGATCCTTGAACGTCGCGCAGGACGTGAGTCCGAGCACCGTCAAGGCCACCATGACAACGAGCATCAGGCGCTTCATCTTCTCTCCTCCCTTTGACCCTGTTTTTTCGCCCAGGGTCGGTTTTAGGATGACCGTTGCAAGACCCAACTGTGAAACAGTCCATGGTAGCACATCTATGGAAATTGTCAAGAGCTCATGATCGCCGCTTTGACGTTTTTCTGGGGGAAGGTGGTTGCCTCTGGTTTTCTTGGCTAAGGTTTGAAGAGAACCGGCATTGAAAAGTTTCGTGATTTGTGATATAATGTAGGGAGCGAAAAACAAACTTCATTTTTTTGGAAAACAGTGTCCAACGGCATTCCAGGACCACACCCACGCGAACGAGCACCGGGCGAACCGACCACTCCGGAGTTTTCACGTCAGGAAAAGGAGCCGCGAGTTCCGATTCGGCCGGAGGCCGAGCCGGAGCGCGAAACCGGGACGGGACGGAGAGAGCAGGAACGTCCGCCACCAGCGATCGAAGTGGAGGGCGGGTTACCAACAACCGGATTCCCGCTCTCGACACCAACTCAAACGAAAGACGCGCTCACGACCGAGATTGAAAACATTCTTGAGCAAGATCTCGGCGGCGTCTACCAGCAACTTGCTGATCCGGAGAAAATCGTCGTCCGGCGGGAGGGTGAGCGCGCGGCTTCGCTCATTCGAACGCTGTTTGTTCAGGTAAAGGTCAAGGCCAAATCCATTCTAAATATCATCCGTCGTTGGTTGAGACTCATTCCCGGCATCAACAAGTTCTTCCTTGAGCAGGAAGCCAAGATTAAAACCGACCAGATGATGAATCTCCACGACCGGATTCACCGTTCGCGTTCATGATGGTCAGTTTACTCGCCACCCCGCCGTTGACCGTCGGCCTGGACGCTTCCCAGGACATCGCCGTCGAAGCGCTCAAGCAACCGCTCGTCAACACACTTTTGACCGTGGCGCTGGTGCTGGGGCTGATGGTCGTCACGGTCGGGATCACGCGCTGGTTCATCAGACGTTTTGCACGACTGCCGGAAAACATCAGGAAGGCCGTGCTCCTGATTACGGTCCCGAAAGAGTTGACCGAACAGGAGCAGCGGCGACTGGGCGACCCGAAGGAACTTTTGGCGCAGCTCGAAACGTTCATGCTCCATCTCGGTGCGCTGCCGGCGCCGAAGCACGGGAATATCGTGATGAACGCCTGGCGCAGATTTTGGTTCGGCCGCAACGACGAACTGTCATTCGAGATTGTGGCCCATGCTGGCTTGATCAAGTTTTTCGCGGCCGTGCCGCGCCATCTCCAGCAGTTGGTCGAACTCCAGCTCCAGGCGCAGTACCCGCGCGCCCAGATCGAAGAAGTTGAGGACTACAACATTTTTTCGCCGCGCGGCGTGATTCTCGGCCAGTACCTCGGACTGAAGAAACGCAGCATCTTTCCCTTGCGGACGTATCGGAAACTGGAAAGCGATCCGTTAAACGGGCTGACGAACGTTCTGTCGAAAATCGGGGATCAAGCCGGGGCGGCGATCCAGATTCTCGTCCATCCGGCCAAGCCGGGGTGGCAGAAAGCCGGTCAGGAGGTGGCCACTAAATTGCAACACGGAAAGAGGCTCAAAGACATCCTTGGTCAGCCGGGCGTGGCCGGCGCCCTCAAGAGCGCGGCTCAAGTAACCACTTCGAGCTTTGCCAAAGGACCGTCGCCTGAACAGTCGCAACGGATTCCGTACCTGACGCCGATGGAGCAGGAATTGGTTAAATCACTTGAGGAGAAAGCCTCGAAACCGGGGTTCGACGTCAACCTCCGGGTTATCTCGTCGGCGCCGGACGGACCACGCGCCCGGATGAACCTCACGAACATTATCAACGCCTTTACGCAATTCACCAGCCAGGAGTCCGGGAACGGCATCGTCAAGAAGCCGGTCTGGCGCAAGTCCGCATTCATCCACGATTTTATCTTTCGAAATTTTCACGGATTCTACCGTTTCGTTCTCAACACCGAGGAACTCAACTCGCTCTGGCATTTGCCCCTGCCGACAACCGAGACGCCGACGATCCTTTGGCTGCAGGCCCGGAAAGCACCGGCGCCGGTCAACGTCCCGTCGGCCGGGATCACGCTCGGCAAGAACATCTTCCGCGGACGCGAGACGGTCATCCGGATGAAGCCCGACGACCGACGGCGACACGTCTACATCATCGGCACGACCGGTTCCGGAAAATCGGTGCTGATGGCAGAAATGGCGAAACAGGACATTGGCAACGGCGAGGGCGTCTGCGTCGTTGATCCGCACGGCTCGTTGGTCGAAGACATTCTTGGCTCGATTCCGAAAGAGCGGCTCGAGGACGTCATTCTTTTTGACCCATCGGACGTTGAACGACCGCTGGGCCTAAACATGCTCGAGGCAGACACCCCGGAGCAGCGCGACTTTGCGGTCCAGGAAATGATCGCGATTTTCTACAAACTCTTTCCGCCGGAGATGATTGGTCCGATGTTCGAGCACAACATGCGGAACGTCATGTTGACCTTGATGGAAGATGAGGAGTCGCCCGGTACGATCGCAGAAATCCCGCGGATGTTCAGTGATCCGTCTTTCCAGAAGTATAAAGTGGCGAAGGTTAAGGACCCGGTCGTCCGCGCCTTCTGGGAGAAGGAGATGGCCAAGACGACCGACTTTCACAAGTCGGAAATGCTCGGGTACTTAATTTCTAAAGTCGGTCGGTTCGTCGAGAACGCGATGATGCGGAATATCATCGGCCAGCCGACATCCGGCTTCAACCTCCGGCGGATGATGGACCAGAAGAAAATCCTGTTGGTCAATCTTTCAAAAGGCAAGGTCGGCGAGGTGAACGCGAACCTTTTGGGTCTCATCATCGTTTCTAAACTGCAAATGGCTGCCCTTTCGCGGGCTGACGTCCCCGAGCATCAGCGCAGCGATTTCTACCTCTACATCGACGAGTTCCAAAACTTCATTACCGATTCGATCGCCACGATTCTCTCGGAAGCGCGAAAGTACAAATTGAACCTGACCATGGCGCATCAATACATGGGGCAGCTCGTCCAGGGACAGGATACGAAAATCCGCGACGCCGTCCTCGGCAACGTCGGGACAATGATTTCCTTCCGGATCGGCGTGGAAGACGCCGAGATTCTGGAAAAGCAGTTCGCCCCGGTGTTTGGCGCGTTTGACTTGGTAAACATTGACCGCTTCAACGCCTACGTTCGCCTGCTCATCGACAACAGCGTTTCCAAGCCGTTCAACATGGAAACCTTCCCGCCGTCGAAAGGCAACTCGAAAATTGCCTTGGCCGTGCGCGAGCTCTCGCGTCTGAAGTACGGCCGCGAGCGCGCCGTCGTTGAAGCCGAGATTCTCGAGCGCTCGAAACTCGGTGCGACCGGAGTGCCGGCGCCGCAACCGATGGTGGAGCGGCGAGGATGATCGGTGGCTGGTTCTTTCCTCCAGCCTTGGCAGCAACGCGATTTACGATTGAGGATATTGGCGGAAGTGTTGGCCTACGCACGACTGATCTCAAGGCGTCGTCCGTGGCGGCTATTTCCTGGGTTCTGGGCATCGCCGCCCTCGTCGCTCTGACCTTCGTGATTATCGGATTCGCCATGAACTGGGTCAGTTCGGGCGACAGTGAGGTAGTCCGAAAACGCGCTCGCCGTGTTTTGATCACGGCCCTGGTTGGGCTCATGATCATTCTTCTCGCCTGGGCGATCGTCATCTTCGTCGCCGGGACCACGCGGAATGTAACTATGTGATAAGATGAGTTCGACTAAAAATGCCGTGAGGGGTTGCGGTTTACGGGTATACGTAGTGGAGGCGTTGAAAAAAGCAGTTCGTTCAGTTATACTAGTTGTGTAATGGCAAAGACTAGGAATACCCTTGAAAAAGGTAGGGTTCGCTGGATTGTTTTTCGTGAGGACGATGCCTGGTACGGCGTAGCCCTTGAGTTCAATTTGGTGGTCGAGGCAGATGATAAACAGACCGCCATGTTCGAATTGCACGAGGCTATCAAGGGTTATGTTGAAGCGGCAAGAGCCGGCAAGCTACGAGACATGGTTTTGAATCAAACGCCGAACGTAGAGTACGGGTTGCTCTGGAAGATTCTCAACAACGAAAGGGTTTCCACAAAAAAAATTTCACGGCTCTCAGTTGCGCCCAACCAAGTATTTAGTTTTGGCGTGGTGCCACAATATGCTTGAGCATGCCGCGAGGTGTTTTCAATTGGACGTTTGATGACGTTGTAATATTTCTGCGGCAAAACGGGTTTACTTTAGTTCGGACACGAGGGAGCCATTATTTTTATTCTGGGATGAAGAACGGAAGGCCCAGATTAGTTCATGTCCAGTTTCACGGGAAGAAAGTATTAAAGCCAAGAACGATGAACAGTATCATCGAGCTGTCAGGCATTCCTAAAGAGGCATGGCTCCGGAATGGTAGTAATTGAAGATAATATATTGACACCTCGGCGAGACACCTTTATTATTCTCATACCATGATCTTTTTATCCAACAACGAGAATAATTTCTTACCCGCTGGCTAGCGGTTGATTCCGCGTTGCTGGCCGGCGGATGTGCACGCCGGCTTTTTCGTATCATGACTTCCCTGAACACGGCTCGCTCTATCTGCTCCCCTGTAGTTTAATCGGTAAAACCCTGCACTGTTAATGCAGTGATGCTGGTTCGAGTCCAGCTGGGGGAGCAGATAGCAGGAGCGGAGCTGCCTGCCCCGAACCTATCCCCGACCCGATCGGGGAGGTTCGGGGTTAACGGAGAGGTTGGTGGTTCGAGTCCAGCTGGGGGAGCTCAATGGACAAGCATTACCTGCGCCGTCTAGGAGCCTGTATCTGATGATGCTACCACACAAGAGTTTTGGTATGGAGGTAATTTTGGATTGTGTTTGCAGCATTTATCACCAACTGATTTATACTGCATGTTTTGCTCGCATTGATAAAAGGAGGCGCTCAACAATTATGTCGTGGAGCATATTATGTTAG
>SBBC01000052.1 GCA_005239865.1 Candidatus Microgenomatus auricola | reverse complement strand
GTTCGTGGTGATGCCAAACCACGTGCATGGGATCATTATCATTCCTGATGAACCATTACCCAACCCCGTAGCTGTGGGTTTAAACCCACAGCTACGGGGCAATGGGACGCGACAACATCCCCTGACGGAAATCGTTCGTGGATTCAAAACATTCTCTGCTGCCGCCATCAACTGTCTGCGAGGAACGCCTGGTGCGGCACTCTGGCAACGATCATTCCATGAGCGCATTCTCCGCACCGATCGTGATATTGAGAATGTGCGGGAATATATCCATCGCAACCCTCAAAGATGGGAAACTGATAGTGAGAATCCAGAAAGAACAGCTACCTAACGGGCCTCAGTATCAAGCCGTTCCGGATGAGTTCTCTCTGCTGGGTAAATTTCCCAACGCATCGCGTCTTGCGAACGACGACAAAGCGTGGGATGTTTCGGAAAATTCGTGAGCATGCAAAAATTGAAACCTTGCAGTCATATCTTGGGCTTTTGGGGCATGGAAGTACGCATTAACTCAGACAAGCTGCACTCGATCACTGTTGGTTGTGGACAGAGGAATCACATACGCTGTTGGACACCGCAATTCATGCTACAATATAAACCATATGGTTTCCAAAAAACTAACCCTCAAAAACGGCACCCGGGTGTTGCTGGCGCCGCTTCGCGAAACGAAGGCCGTGACCGTCCTGATTTTGTTCCCGGTTGGTTCGCGCCACGAACGGAGGAACTTGAACGGGGCCTCACATTTTCTCGAACACTTGTTTTTCAAAGGGACAAAGAACCGCCCCTCGACTTTGGAGATTTCTAAAGAACTCGACGGCGTCGGCGCCGAGTACAACGCCTTCACCGGCAAAGACCACACTGGCTACTACGTCAAAGTCAGCGCCGATAAACTCGAACTGGCGCTCGATATTTTGAGTGACATGCTCTACAATTCGCTGTTCGATCCGAAAGAGATCGAGCGGGAACGCGGGGTGGTGATCGAGGAAATCAACATGTATGAGGACAATCCGATGATGCACCTCGACGATATCTTCGAACAATTGTTGTTCCGAGGCTCGTCACTCGGCTGGATGATCGCTGGTCCGCGCAACGTGATTCGTCGGGTCACGCGCCAGCAGCTCATGGCCTATAAGGCGCAGTTCTACACCCCGCATAATCTCTTGCTGACGGTGGCCGGGCGTTTCCAGGAAAAGACGGCGGCCGTGCTCGTCAAACGGTTTTTTGGCAATCACCGCGGGCCGCGGCACCGCTCGCACTACGCCCGATTTCGTCCGAGGCAACGCCGTCCGGCCGTTGAGGTGAAGTTCCGCGAGACCGAGCAGGTTCAACTCGGACTCGGATTTCCGGCCTACGGCTACAACCACCCGCGCCTGCTGGCCATGTCGCTGCTGGCGACGATTCTCGGCGGCAACATGAGTTCGCGTCTGTTCATCAACATCCGCGAGCGCCTCGGACTGGCGTATTTCATCCGCGCCGAAACGAGCATCTATCAAGACACCGGAAGTTTTCTCGTCCGGGCCGGGCTCGAACGGACGCGACTCCATGAAGCGATTCGCCGGATCTGGGAGGAGCTGCGGTCGGTTCAACGCTCCGGCGTGAGCCAGGAAGAACTCCAGCGGGCGAAAGAATACCTGAAAGGGAAAATCATTCTCGGTCTTGAGGATTCCGAGCATATTGCTGATTGGGTCGGGAAGCAGCTCCTCCTGCGGGGCGCGATCGAAACGCCGGAACAAAAAATAGCGAAAATCTTTGCGGTCAGCCGGGACGAGATCCAGCGCACCGCTCGTGCTATCATGAGTAAGGATCGCTTGAATCTCGCCCTCATCGGCCCGTATCGCGCAAGGCAGGAATTCACAAAATTGATCACCCACCTCGCTTGACCATGGACAACCGCCAGACGCTCTTCCTCAACGTTTCGTTCTCGACCTTCCTGCGAATTCTCTTGGTGGCCTTCGCGATTTTGGTCGTCTGGTCGTTGATCGACATCGTGTTGCTTCTGTTCTTGTCGATGATCCTGGCGGCCGCGATTTCCCCATGGATCACGACCTTGGCCCGCCGCCGGATCCCGCGGCCGGTCGGCGTCCTGATTGTCTACACCGCCTTGCTGGCGGTCTTCGTCGCGATTGTCGTGCTCCTCGTCCCGGCCATTACGCGGGAAGCCGCCTCCATCGCCGCAAATTTTCCCGAACACTACAAACGCTTCACTGATTTTTTCTTGTCAAAGGGCGCGGTTGACAGCGGCGTGCTGACGACCGCCAAAGACGCGGTCACCAATGTCACCCGCGGACTGTTCGCTGGTCTCAAGGACATCGCTGGCGGATTTGCCTCATTTCTTCTGGTGCTCGTCATCACCTTCTACTTCACCGTGGACGAGGAGAACCTTCGTCGTTTCTGGATTCGGATGGTGCCGTCGGCGTATCGCGACCGACTGGTTCGGGTCACCCGTCTGGTAGAAGAGCGAATCGGCAACTGGTTCCGCGGGCAACTGACGATCAGCGTTGCGATCGCGGCCTTGAGTTATCTCGTCTTAACGATCATCGGCATTCCGAATGCCCTGCTCCTCGCGATCATCGCCGGCGTGGCCGCCTTCATTCCCTTGGTCGGTCTGGCGATCGGCGCGATCCCCGCGGTCTTCGTGGCGCTGACAGTATCAGTCACGAAAGCCACGATCGTCTTGGTGTTTGTGATTGCCCTCTACCAGCTCGTCGGAAACGTCCTCGTTCCGAAAGTCATGTCGAAGGCGGTCGGGTTGAATCCGGTCGTCATCATTCTCGTCATGCTCCTCGGCGCCGACCTGGCCGGCATGCTCGGCTTAGTCCTCGCCATTCCAGTCGCCTCGATCATTGACGCCTTCGTCCGCGAGTGGAGCGAACCAGCGGGGGTAACCGATGCCGCGTGAACGCAACATCGTGACCGCCGATCTGACGAACGCTAGCATCCTGCGCTTCTTCGGGTTGGTCTTGCTCGTCCTGTTGCTCTGGCAGGTGCGGAACGTCGTCGCGATCGTTCTCTTCTCCATCATTTTCGCTTCCGCGATTACGCCGTTCGTCAATGCGCTCCACCGGCGGCGCGTGCCGCGAGCGCTCGGGATCACCTTCATGTACCTGCTCTTCCTCGGCGCGCTGACGGTCATTCTTATCCTGTTCGGAAAACTCTTAGGCGACCAGGTGCGCGAACTGGCCGCGAACTTCCCGTCGTTCTACCGCCGGGTGGTCGACTTCTTCCTCGGTGCCCAAGCGATTGATTCGACCCTGCCGGAAGCAGTCCAGCGGTGGCTCGAGTCCGTCAGTCAGTCTCTATTGCGTTTTTCCGGCCAGATCATCACCGGGACCGTCAGCTTGTTCGGCGGTTTCTTCTCGTTCGTCGGCATTCTAGTCCTGACGTTCTACACCGTTCTTCAGGAGGACGGCGTAAAGCGATTCATCAACGCGATTGCGCCGGCGACGTACATTCCGTACCTGACCCAACTCATCGACCGGATCCAGCTTCGGCTCGGCGGCTGGTTTCGCGGTCAATTGATGTTGAGCGTGATTATCGGGGCGATGAGTTTTCTCGGCCTGACGATTCTCGGCGTCGACTACGCGTTCTCCTTGGCGCTCATAGCCGGACTGTCCGAACTCGTGCCAGTGGCTGGTCCAATCATCGGTGCAGTCCCAGCGGTCCTAGTGGCTTTCAGCGAGTCGCCCCTGCTGGCGGCATTGGTGGCGCTGCTCTATCTCGTCATTCAGCAGTTGGAGAACAACCTCATCGTGCCGAAGGTGATGCAGCGGTTCACCGGGCTGAACCCGATTGTGACGATTGTGGCGGTGCTCATCGGCGCCACCCTGGCCGGATTCGTGGGCGTCCTCCTGGCGATTCCCATTACGTTGATCATTTACGCTTTCTTCGAGGATTTTTTCCAGGAATCCGATGCCCGGTCCTCATCTGGCGAACCACCGCCGACAGAATTCTAACGTCGCGCCAGGATCACTGACGGTGGTGGCCACGCCGATCGGCAACCTTGACGATGTCAGCCGCCGCGCGCTCGAGACGCTCCGGAGCGCTGACCTGGTGGTCTGCGAAGATACGCGGGTGACGAAGAAGTTGCTTGACCGTTATGGTCTGGCCACGCCGACGTTGAGCGTGCACCAACACAGTCCGGATCGAAAGATCCAAGTCGTGATTGACGAGCTGCGTCAGGGTAAAAAGGTGGCTGTGGTGACTGACGCCGGGACACCCGGAGTGTCTGATCCGGGTGGTTTGCTGGTCGTCGCAGCTTACGCTGCCGGGATAAAAGTGGTGGCCGTGCCTGGCCCATCAGCGGTCACAGCCGCGCTCTCGGTCAGCGGTTTGCCAACTGACAGATTTCAGTTTCTTGGTTTCTTGCCGCACAAAAAAGGCCGGGAAACCATGTTTCATGAAATCAGCGATGCAGAAGAAACCGTTGTGTTCTATGAATCGCCGCATCGGTTGATGAAGACGCTGGAGCGGTTGAAGGACTTACTGTCGAGTGATCGTACGGTGGTTGTGTGTCGCGAGCTGACGAAGGTGTTTGAAGAAACAGTGCGGGGAAGCGCGGGGTATGTGTTTGATGTCTTCAAGGATAATCCAGGAAAGGTGAGGGGGGAGTTTGTGGTGGTAGTGGGATCTGATAAAGCAAATTAGCCCGTGGACTAGGGACTATTGACCAATATTTACCTATAGTATACAATGGGTATGTTAAGTCTCCTGCGCCTGCCGAAAGGTAGTGTGCAGGATTTTTTTGCAATACTTTGGTAGACTGGTAGCATGTCTACTGACAGGGTTCAAATCTATTTAGATGGAGGCAATTTTTATCATCTTGTCTTGAAGAAGATGGGAGTGAAAGACCTCGATTTTGATTACGAGGCATTTTCGGTACTCCTCGGTCAGGGAAGACAGATTGTTCCGCAGGGGAAAAGGTTTTATCAGGGTTCTGTGCGTGAGAAGTTTGGAGACGCGAGTTCGGTACGGGCAATGTCGAAACAAACCGCGTTATTTATGGGACTGCAATCTACTCATTGGGAAATAAAAACAAGTAAATTACGAACCCGCCGGGAACGTATCATTATTGATAATAGTGTTGAGGGTCACCGAAGCATACTAAAGAAGGGGGTGAAAGAGATTATCATTGCGCGGGTCAGGGAAAAAGGCATTGACGTGAAATTGGCAACTGATCTCATTGTTGGAGCGGTAGATGATAAGTATGATACGGCGATAGTGGTCAGTTCAGATGCGGATCTCATCCCCGCAATAGATTGGGTCAGAAAACGTAAGTATAAAAAAATCGAATACGTTGGATTTTCGATACCCGACCCGTCGCCATTGATGGATAATACAAGGCCGCTCCCCACCATGATTGTAAATTCAGACATTCAAAGGACATTTACAGAAGCAGATTTACGTCAATTCGTGAAACCACGGGCTCAAACAATTCCATTACGGTAGCTATGGAACGATTCTCAGTTACAACCCCGATCTACTACCCCTCGACTCAGGTCTGCTGCGCAGACCTTTGCTCGGGGCAGGCTCGCCCTGAATAATATGAGACGTTTTTCAGTAACGACACCCATATATTATGTGAATGACGTCCCGCACCCCGTGTCATGGCACGGGGCAGGCATCGACCACTCCTAGTTATGGAAAAAATTGCCATTACAACGCCGATTTATTATGTGAACGATGTTCCCCACATCGGGCATGCCTATTCGACATTCGCGGCTGATATTCTCGCGCGGTATTACCGAAAAAAATTCGGGAACGACAAAGTGTGGTTCTCGACCGGCACTGACGAGAACGCGCAGAAAACGGTAGAAGCAGCGAAAAACGCCGGGAAAGAAATTCAGACGTACACTGACGAGCTGGCCGCGATCTGGCAGCG
>SBBC01000009.1 GCA_005239865.1 Candidatus Microgenomatus auricola | reverse complement strand
GTTCGAATGATGCTCCATGATTGAAATTACAACATTGTCGTCTTTTCTCACATTCTGCCGGCCCCAAGTATAGGCCACCAGATTAATGGCTTCGGTAGCATTCCGCGTAAACACAATTTCGCGCTCGCTCCAGGCATGAATGAAGTCAGCCACCTTTTTCCGCGCGCCTTCGTACAGGGCCGTAGCTTCCTCGCTAATTGTATAAATCCCGCGATGGATGTTGGAATTATATTTTCGCTGGAATTCATCCATTGCCTGAATCACTGACAACGGTTTTTGCGTAGTGGCTGTGGAGTCCAGATACGCAAAACGCTTGCCATGAATGCGGCGACCGAGAATAGGAAAGTCTTTTCTAATTCGAGAAGAAATCATCGTAAAGTGATCCCTCCCCTGCCTGAGGGGAGGCCAGGAGGGGGAAGAAATCGTCTCTGATATTTGTGCGAATCACGACTTCAGAGCATGCATTACCTTGTTGCGCCAAACGTTGTCGACGCCTTTTACCGCCGGCGCCAGAAATGCTTCAGCCACCAACTGTATAGCAATTGTCTCAGGAATTCCGCGCGACCGCAAATAGAAAAGTTGGTCCTGGTTCACCGGCGCGGCTGTGGCGGCGTGTGACGCTTTCACCTCATTCGCCTCGATTTCAAGCCCAGGCACGGCATTGGCACTGGCTTCGTCAGACAGCAGCAGAGAATCCTGCTGCAAAAAGTCATTCGAACCCTGCGCTGGTTTCAAAATCTTAATCATGCCGGCAAAATCGAATTCCGCCCTGTCCTTCAGCACCGCCTTCACCAACGTCGAGCCGGTCGTGTTCGGCGCTTCGTGGATTGTATCCACCGTCAGCTTGAGTTTTTGATCACCAGACAACACTCCTGCTCCGTATACTTTGGCGCTCGCACCCTCGCGGCGTAGTACTACACGCAAGCTGAAATCACCATTGATTGTGCCCAGAATCGGCACGAACACTTCCACGTCACCTGCCTGGTCAATCACCAGTTCGCGGTTTGGTTGGTTCTGATTCAATTCACAGATAATCATACATCAGCTTTCCTGACTGTACCCTCTCACGCTACCGTCCCACCCTCTCGATCCATGTAAAACGCCTTGCCGCTTTCCATCGCATCATAACAGAATGGAAAACTCTGCCTCGATCCGTCACTCACAACCTTCATGGCCTCGCCCCGGCTGAAAAAACAATACTCGCGCAGTTCGTCTTTCGGTATGATGATCTTGCCAATTTGCTCGTCCGACAACACTTGGTAAAAATAGAATATTAAGTTCTCGTCTTGTTTCGACTGTTCCCACTTGTAGGCAACGCCCAAAAAGCGCGGCGGATCCACTACCAGCCCCAGCTCTTCCTGGGTTTCTCTAATACACGTCGCTAGCGGCGACTCGTAAGCATCAACCGTGCCGCCAACGATTTTCCAATGATCAGCATAGACCGGCCTGACCAAAAGAAGATCTTGTTTGCCATTGAAAAATAAAACGCCGGCAGCCGCACGCTTACGAGGCAAACTCTTCAGATATTCATGTTCTGGCAGAAGTTTAGCCAACGCTCCCCTCCCCTCTGTCACGCTGAGCCGAGTGCAACGAAGGCGAAGCATCTCCACTCGGATCTAAGTCCTTCCACTCAGGATTCATTGATTCGATCAACTCGACTTTCTTTTTCCTCGTCCACCCCTTAATATGTTTCTCAGCCGCCAGTGCATCGTTCACGTACTTGAATTCCTCCGCGTATACCAACTTGGTAACGTTATAGCGCTTGGTAAATCCCTCGATCTCTTTGCTTTTGTGTTGCCGCATGCGTTCTCCCAACCGCCCAGTTACACCAGTATAGAGAACCGTGTGCCACTTATTGGTCATAATGTAGACATAGTACGACATGTTACTCTTACTACTCTGTCATTCTGAGCGAACGCAGTGAAGCGAAGAATCTCCACGAGAATCAGCGCGCTGTATTGCTTGGAGATTCTTCGCTGCGCCCTCGGCTTGCTCAGAATGACAGACCATTACCCTACTGACCCCTCCATCTCCAAATTAATCAGTCGATTCAGCTCGATCGCGTACTCGAGCGGCAACTCCTTCACAATCGGCTCGACAAAACCATTTACAATCATCGCGCTCGCTTCATTTTCTTTCAGCCCACGCGAACGCAGGTAGAAGAGCTGCTCGTCGCCGATCTTGCTGACCGTCGCTTCATGCCCAATCGTCACGTTCTTGGCGCGGATCTTCATAGTCGGGTAAGTATCTGAACGCGACTGCGGATCAAGAATCAAAGCGTCGCATCGCACTGTTGACTTGGCATGAACTGCGCTCTTCGCCACGTGCAGCAAGCCACGGTACGATGTCCGGCCGCCGTCTTTACTGATGGATTTGGACGTAATCAATGACGTGGTCTCTGGGGCATTGTGAATTGCCTTGCCGCCGGCGTCTTGGTGCTGTCCAGCTCCGGCAAAGGCCAAAGACAAAACCTCGCCGTGCGCTTTTCGACCGACCAGGTACACGCTCGGGTACTTCATCGTAATTTTCGAACCGAGATTGCCGTCAATCCACTCCATCACGCCTTCTTCCTCGACTCTCGCCCGCTTGGTCACGAGATTGTAAACATCCTTTGACCAATTCTGGATGGTCGTGTACCGCACGCGTGCGCCCGGCTTCACGAAGATTTCCACCACCGCCGCGTGCAAACTGTCAGTCGCGTACACCGGCGCAGTGCAGCCTTCAACGTAGTGCACGCTCGATCCTTCTTCGGCAATGATCAACGTCCGCTCGAACTGTCCCATGCTCCTGGCATTGATCCGGAAGTACGCCTGCAGCGGCAGTTCCACTTTTTTTCCGGCTGGAACATACACGAACGACCCGCCTGACCACACGGCTGAATTCAAACTGGCAAACTTATTGTCAGCCGGCGGTATCAATTTTCCAAAATACTGCTTCACGATTTCCGGATTCTCGCGCAAACCCGTGTCCATGTCCGTGAAAATCACGCCCTGCTTGCTCAATGACTCACGCACGCTGTGGTAGATAACCTCGCTGTCGTACTGCGCGCCGACACCGGCCAAATACTTTTTTTCGGCTTCGGGAATGCCGAGCCTATCAAATGTCCGTTTCATTTCCTCCGGCACGTCGTCCCACGTCCGGCCCTGCTTTTCGACCGGCTTCAGGTAATAATAAATGTCATCAAAGTTAATATCAGACAAATCAGCGCCCCAAGTTGGCATCGGTTTACTTTTGAAAAAGCTATACGCCTTCAGCCGAAATGCCGTCATCCACTCTGGCTCTTTCTTGTACCGCGAAATAGCCCGCACCACGTCCTCGTTCAGGCCTTTCGGCGTCTTGAACACCGCCCGCTCGGGCATGGAAAAGCCGAAGGGGTAGGAAGAGAATTGCTTTGCAAGTGTTTGCGCCTTCGTAGACATAGCCCTTGACAATATTCTAATCTTGGATTAAGGTGTTTATTGCTCTTTGGAGGACCTGCCTAAGCACCCGAGCTGGGAGTGCAAAACTCCACGGCCCTTAAAGCCCCAAAATTGAAACAAGCAGGGTGGGAGTAAGACAGGTTCGAATCCTGTCAGCAGGTTCTCCTTGCATTGTGGATCCGTGACGATCGTCTTCTAATGGATAAGGCACCACGAAAGTGGAGATACCGGTTCGATTCCGGCACATCGCGGATTCACGGGGGCGGTAAGCGCAAGCAAGCCGCCCCTTTTCTTTTTATCCAACGTACCAGCGGTATCGAGTTGTTTAACTATTGTGGCCTTTGCTCGTGTGGTCACGGACCCCTCCTCGTGGAGGAAGTATGGCGCGTAGTGCCAGAGGGGTAGGAGACCCACCCGTATCCTTTTTCATCGAGCCGCATTGCCAGCGTCCGATCGCCCGAGGCCACAATTTTTCCATCAACCAGCACATGCACGAAATCCGGCTGCACGTAATTCAAAATCCGCTGATAATGCGTGATGAGCAAAATCCCCGGTCCAGAACGCCGGTCCCCTGACCGGCGATTTGCGCGGAGCTTGTTGATGCCGTCTGCCACCACCCGCAGCGCATCAATATCCAAGCCCGAATCCGTCTCGTCCAGCACGGCCATGCTCGGCTCCAGCACCGCCAACTGAAAAATCTCGCTGCGTTTTTTCTCGCCGCCCGAGAAGCCCTCGTTCACTGGTCGCCGGAAAAACTCTTCTTTCAAGCCCAACCATTCTGCTTTTTCACGAAGCAGCTTCACAAAATCCACGGCTGAAATCGGATTGTCCTTCCCGCGCCGCGTATTGTTGTACGCCGTGCGCAGAAAATTTGTTAACGATACGCCCGGGACTTCCATTGGATACTGAAATGACAGAAACAAACCGAGTTTGGCGCGTTGTTCCGGCGACAAACCCATAATACTAACCCCTTTATACGTAATACTTCCCCCGGTCACCTCATACCGCGGATGCCCTAATAACACGTGCGCCAGCGTGCTCTTGCCCGAACCGTTAGGTCCCATCAAAGCATGCACTTCGCCTTGTCTCACGGACAGGGTCACGCCCTTCAGAATCTCCCCTCCTCTTTGAGGAGGGGTGGCACGAAGTGCCGGGGTGGTGGGAGCGCCCTCAATGCTGACGTGTAAGTTTTGTATCTCAAGATCTATCATAATGTCCTAATCTCATGACGGACCACTTTCTCACCCGGCCCAAACCAGAACCCAGCTCGGAACGGCTGACGCTTGAACAGAAGCGGATACCACAGTTTGTCGTCATCCCACATTTGATCGTAGGGAATCTCGTTCACCTTAAACCACTGCGGCTTCATTTCCTCGGTCTCGACCGGCTCGCCTGAAAATTGCTCGGTCGCAAAAATATGTACGACCCAATCGCCCTTTGAAGAATCATAAAATGTCGCGGTGCCAAGCGGTTTACTAACGACAACGTCAATACCTGCTTCTTCTTTGGCCTCGCGTACCACCGCTTGCATAAGCGTCTCGCCATCGTGCACTTTACCGCCAAGGCCATTCCACCGTCCGTTGCCAAAACCACGTTTCTTCATTGCCAACAGTACACTGTTGTCTCGAAAAACGAACACCAAAGTCGCCTGCGTCATCCCATCATTCGTAATTCGTGATTCGTGATTCGCTCTCCTCACCCAACCTCCACCGTCTGCTTATTCACCCAATCCAATACCTCAAACAGCTCGCCGTTCGACGGCATCCCGCGCTGGTAATACTGCAGGACGCCGCGGCGATCGACGAACGCGACCGTCCGCTTGGTCGTCTCGTGGCCAAAAATCGAGCCGACCGCCCCGTACTGCCGGGCCACCGCCCGCCCCTCATCAACCAGGAGATTGTTTTTCAGCCCGTACTTCTCAATGAACCGGCGATGGGATTCGGCGTCGGCGTGATTGATCCCGAACACGACCGCCTGCCGCGACGTAAACCCGTCAATCTGGTCTCTGATGGCGCAGAGTTGCATGGTGCATCCGGGCGTATCGTCGCCGGGATAAAACACCAACACGACGTTCTGCTTTCCGCGATACAAGGTCAGGTCGTGCATCGTCCCAGTCTCGTCGCGGAGCATGAAAGTCGGCGCAAGCTTGCCGACGGCCGGTTTCTTAGCGGTCGGAGATTTCATCGCTGAAATCGCGGTGAATGATCAGGGCACAACCCCCGCACATCAAGTCGCGAGAAGAACACCGTTTTTCCTTTGGCCGCACGTTCAACCGTCTCTGCCAGTTTCTTCATCGCTAGCGCTTCGATTTTGCCGCATTTCTGACAGGTGAAGACCGCAGCGTGGAATACGAAGCCAGCGTAACGCTTGATGCGGTCGCTTCCCTCGAACGAAAAAATTTCGCCGCGCTCGCGCAGTACTTCAAGATTCCGGTAGACGGTGGCAATACCGATGGCCGGAAGCTGCCGCTTGACCGCCTGAAAAATCTCCTCCACCGTCCGAAACTCGCGGCTGGTCTTTACCGCCCGTAGCACCAACATCCGCTGAGGAGTATGCCGAAAAGTTACACCTCTCATTCGAAATTTTCGCACAATTCGTAGATTCGTAGTCTGAAATTGATCCGTAGCGTTCGTAGTTTCATATCATTCGCGATAATTCGTAACCATTCGTAGTTGAGAATGGTTCTCAACAACACTATACCTCGTTTCAACAGCAAGGTCAAATACAATAGCGGAGACTCCCGAAGGTGCCTCCGCCCATGGCTGTACCCTGCCGGAACGAACCTAGCGAAACCTAACCGTAACTTAACAAGACCGAAAAAACGGCGTGGAAGCTCTGAAGAGTTTCCACGCCCATGACTGCACCCTACCTGACGGAGCTCTTTCGAACCTTACCTGACCGAACAGAACATTACCGTTTTAGCATTCTAGCAATAATCTCAAAAAAGGAAAGAAGCGGGAACTCTTTCGAATTCCCGCCCGTTACCCAACCTAAGCCCAAAGGACTTTACCCTACACTCCTGCGCCGTGCTTCACCTTACCGAACCGAGCCAATTAGGATATCAGAGTCGTAGGCTCTCATCTCAATCATGTCAAGAAAAAGCGGAGATCAAGACATGCATCTCCGCCATAACTTTGCCCTACCCGAACGAACCTGACGAGACCTAAGCCAGCGCCAGACCGAACCCCAGGAAACCGCACTCAACCAAGCTCAGCCAATATAAACTGAATTGATGAGGACGTCAAGAAAAAGCGGGAACACCGAAGTGCTCCCGCCCGTCAAACTGCGTGGCCCTAGTTCAGGACCTCCCACTTCTCGACCCGGAACAGGCCGTAGCGGCCGCGGTACGAACCGAGACCGATCGTGCCCGCGATGTCGAAGAGCTCGCGGACGGTCTCGAGGCTGGCGATGGAGTCGTCGACGATGATCGTGCACTCGAGCCCCCAGCTCGGGAACAGCGGACGGATCTGCATGACCCGCTGCTGGCCGCCGCCGCGAGCCGAGCTCGCCAGGGTCAGGCGCTCGTCCACCTCCCAGGCCGGCTCCTTCCCCGGCTGACCATCGAAGAGCGGCAGGAACTTCTCCTGGATCTTCAGGATGGAAAAGAGCTTGGTCGGCATGCCGGGCGTGGACGGGGTGATCTTCTTCCGCGTCTGGTAGTCGACCGAGCGACCGGCGCTGACGAGGCACCCGTAGAGGTGGTCGTCGCGGAGGCAGATCCGACCCTCGGGGTCGCGGATGATCTTCTGGCTGGCCGTCTTCTCCGGCGGGACGTTCCGCTTCTTCGGCGCCTTGACGC
>SBBC01000055.1 GCA_005239865.1 Candidatus Microgenomatus auricola | reverse complement strand
CCCGACGATGCCGCCGATGCGATCGCCCTGGCCGTCTGCGGCGCCCAGCACATCTTGACATGATCGAACGCGCCGAAAAAATCCAGGCGCTCCTTCGGGCGTCTCGCGAGATCATCGGTGACGCAGCGCTCGAGAACGGCGCGATCGTGGCGGCCAACACCGATAAACCCTATTACCCACGAGAGGCGGCGAACTATCGCTATGTCTGGCCCCGGGACGCCTGCTTTTCGGCGGTGGCCGGAGAAAAACTTGGCCTGACCGTGGCTTGGCGGCTGTTCCGGTGGCTCACGGAAAAACCGGAGGATTTTCGGAAAGATCGCCTGCTCTTCTCCAATTATTCGACCAACGGTCGGATCGGCAGCATGGGCCGCGCGTTCCAACCCGACCAGATGGGAACTGTGCTGTGGGCGATTCACGCCTTTGTTGGAGGAAGTCGGGAACGCGCCCTCCCCTTCAAAGAGCTGATCGAGCGCCTGTGCGACGGACTGCTCGCGACTTGGAACAAAACCTATTTTTTACCAAACACCGTCGACGTCTGGGAAGACGCCTTTCGTCAAACCTCCTCGCGGGTTGAAAACAATTTTACCTACTCGATTGCCGCTTGTGGTCGGGGCCTGCTGCTCGCCGACGAGCTCTTCCCGAACAAGCTCTGGAAACAAGCCGCCTTGCAGATGATCAAAAAAGTAAATGAGGCGTATGACGCCAAGCGCGGATACTTTTTACGAAATCACGGCAAAATTGACGACCCCAACATTGACGCCTCGGTCCTCGGCCTGGTCTGGCCCTTCGAAGTCGTTGAGCCAAACGACGAGCGGATGATTACGACGATCGAGGCCATCGAGCGCCATCTGGTCATAGGCGGCGGCGTCCATCGCTTTCAGTTCGACTACTTCGACTCCGAGGGGTCGGCCTGGGAGGGCGGCGGCGCCTGGCCAATTCTCAATTGCTGGATGGCGATCGTGCTCAACCGCATGGGTGATCGGGAGAAAGCCGAGGCCTACTTCACCTGGGTGGTTGATCGGGTTGAGAAATACATCCCGGAGCAGCTCTTCGCTGACTTCCGGATCGGAATCTCGCCGCTGGTCTGGAGTCACGCCATGTTCGTACTGGCGGCCGACGAACTCGGACTGTCGCTATCCACATGAAACCCCTGAACCTCATTAGTGTCAGCGCCGAAGTCTCGCCGTACTCGAAGAGCGGCGGGCTCGGTGACGTGGCGGCCGCCCTGCCAAAAACGCTGGCCAAGTTCGGCCACCGCGTGATCGTAGTCACCCCGTTCTACGGCTTCATGAAAAACCAGGAAATCCCACAGGAAGACATCGGTGAGGGGAAGGTCCAGGTTGGCGATCACTCTTATACGCTGAAGTTTAAGGTCTCGCGTCCTCGTGAGCACCTCGAGGTTTACTTTGTTTGCAATGACGAGCTCTTCGGCCACTACCAGGTCTATATGTACGGGCACACGAACGACGCCGTCCGTTTTTACGTCTTCGATCGCGCGGTCCTCGTCCTGATTGATCTCCTCTATGAACGACAGCGCTGGGTTCCTGATATCATCCACTGTCACGACTGGCATACCGGACTGACCCCCAATTTTTGGAGCCTTGAGCGCGGCCGCGACGAGCGTTTTGTCAAAACCTCAACCCTCTTCACCATCCACAATCTGCCCTTTCAAATGCAGGGGAACTGGTGGGACGTGCCGGAGGACAAGCGCGACGATGGGCGCGGCCTGCCCACTGATGATCCACGAGCAATCCGCTGGCTGAACTTTACGCGGCGGGGCATTATGTACGCCGACGCGATCAATACCGTGAGTGTCCGGTACGCCAAAGAAATCCTGACGCCGGAGTTCGGTCAGGGTCTCGACCGCTTGCTGCGGCGGCGCGAAAAAGACGTCTTCGGCATCATCAACGGCATTGATTACGCCGTCTACAACCCGCAGTTCGATCCCCACATCTGGCGCAGATACGATTGGAATTCGCTCGACCGCAAGCACAAAAATAAGCGGGAGCTCCAAAAAATCGTTGGTCTCGAGCAGAGCAACGACATCCCGCTCGTCGGCCTCGTCCACCGCCTGACCGAGCAGAAAGGATTCGAACTCATTAAGCAGGCGCTTCCCGTCCTCATGCGCCTCTCCCTCCAGATGCTCATCGTCGGCACTGGCGAACGCGACTACATTGCTGCCTTCAAAAAGGCGGCCAAGAAATACCCGAAGAAAATCAGCATCTTCACCCCCCCGATCGGCAGTGACATCAATGACGAATTAAGCGCCCGCGTGTATGCCGGCTCCGACATGTTCCTCATGCCGTCACGCTACGAACCGTGCGGTATTTCCCAGCTCATCAGCTTGCGTTACGGCTCAATCCCGATCGTCCATGAAACCGGCGGGTTGTCCGACACCGTCGTTGACTTCGACCCGCGAACCGGCAATGGCACGGGCTTTGTGTTTTCGCGCTATACCGTTGAGGACCTCCTGATCGCCATGGTGCGCGCCCTCGAAACCTATAAGTACCCGCAAATTTGGGAGCACCTGACGTGGCAGGCGATGCAGGAGTCGTACTCCTGGGACATCCCAGCCGAGAAATATGTCCAGCTCTACCGTCGCACCCTCCGCATCCATGAGCAACTTCGAACCACGGGGTAGCCGCCGATGAGGTGGGCCAACCTCCTCCACGTCTACCAGCCGCCGGGTTGGTCACCGGCGGTCATCACCAGGGTCGTCAAAGAGAGCTACCGACCGCTGTTTTCGTTTCTCCGCGCCCACCCGGGGATCCGGCTGACACTCAACATCAGCGGTTCGTTGACTGAACAGCTCGCCCGGTCACGACACCGGTCCGTCCTCCTCGGAATCCGAGAGCTTGTCGCGCGTCAACACATCGAACTCACCGGGTCGGCCATGTACCACGCCATTCTCCCGCTCCTGCCGAAACGTGAAATTATCCGGCAGATCCGTCTCAACGACCGAACGAACCGACGATGGTTCGGTGCAGCCTATCGTCCCTCTGGATTTTTCCCGCCCGAGATGGCCTACAATCAAAAGCTCGGCCGGGTTCTTCATACCCTCGGCTACCGTTGGATCGTGCTCGACAGCATCAGCCATCCAAACTTCGTCAACTACGAACGAGCATATCATATCCGGGGCACCGGTCTCTCGGCGGTCTTCCGCAACCGTTATCTCAGCGACTACCTGGCCTTCTCGGCACACACGACTGACATTCCGCAGTTCCCGTCCATCGTTCGTCGCTGGAATGGGCAAACCAACGTCCTGATCACTGCTCTCGACGGAGAAAATCTCGGGCACCATCGCCCGGCCGCAAAGGACGTTTGGCAGCGTCTCGTCCAACGACGCGATATCGAAACGGTCACGCTATCTGAACTTCTGGCTTCACTCCATGACCACACCACCATTGTCCCGCGCCCGGCCAGCTGGTCGAGCACCGGCCGCGAACTTCGACGCGGCGTTCCCTTTGGTCTCTGGCGGAACCCGGAGAACGATCTGCACCGACTACAATGGCAACTCCTGGCGATCGTTCAGCGTCTGGTCAATCAACGCGAACAGTCGGGCTGGAAGTCGTCCGCGACCCGCCGGGCATTCGATCAGGCGCTCTCGAGCGACTGGTTCTGGTGGGCCTCGCGTGAGCCGTGGTGGGACGTTGATATCGTCGTGCGGGCGGCACAGAAATTCGTGGCGGTAGCAACCTCACTCCATCCATCCGCCAAGATTCTCAAGCGCGTTCAGGCGCTGGCTGAAAAAATTGAAAAAACCGGCCGCGCCTGGCACCAGTCCGGCGTGGCGCAGCGCCACGCGCGGTTGTTTCTCGAGCAGCAACACAGCCCTCGCTACCTCGGCGGTGAACGTGTAGACTAAAGACATCCATTCATCCTTGCGACCCTATGCTCTGGGCTAACTTTCTCCACTTCTACCAACCGCCAACCCAGAAACCGTACTGGGTAAAACGGATTACCGACGAGTCGTACCGGCCGATTCTTCGCGGCATGCTCGACCACCCGAACTCGCGAACGACGATGAACATCAGCTCGATCCTGGTAGAGCTCTGGGAGGAAAACGGGCTGACCGACGTGATCGACCTCGTTCGGCAGCTTCTGAAGAACGGGCAGATTGAGCTGACCGGCTCGGCCAAGTTTCATCCTCTCTTACCACGCCTCCCCGACCCCGAGATCATCCGTCAAATCGAGCTCAACACGGCCACTCACCGAAAATACTTCGGCGACCTCTACCAGCCGCGCGGTTTTTTCCCGCCGGAAATGGGAATTTCTCGACCGGTGGCCGAGGTTGTGGCCAGGCAGGGCTTTGCATGGACGGTCGTTGACGAACTCTCTTACGATCGGGGGCCGGAGAAAATCGATTACCGCAAAATCTATACGCTCAAAAACCACGTCCACCTCCAGCTCTACTTCCGGGAACGCCGGATGAGTTACAAGATCCTGTCCGGTCAGCTCGGCACGGGCAATCTCCTGATCAACGGTCTGGGCGACCGACTCAATCAACACGAATATCTTTTGACGGCTATGGACGGTGAGACATTCGGGCATCACCGGCCGGGGATGGAGCATCTGCTCTTCGAGATTTACGAATCGAAGAAGCTCGAAACGGTGCTGATTTCTGATCTCCCAAAGCACTTT
>SBBC01000030.1 GCA_005239865.1 Candidatus Microgenomatus auricola | reverse complement strand
CGATGAAAAAATCCGGCAGGATATAGCCCTCCTGCGACAACGGCTGTACAATATGTGATCTTCCTTGGGACGGTTTGTTGGTGTCTAGGCGGGCTGCTCTGGAAAACCCCTGAAGTCGCGTGAAGTGGCTGTGAAGAACCCTTCCGGGTTTTCCAGGGGCCCGGGGTCCCGGACGCCGCCTTTCCCTAATTGCTCCCCACCCCACTCCCCAGACCGTTCACAGTTGCCGCGCGCACCACACTCTCGCCGACCCCTAAATCCCTTACTCGACAATCAGCCCGTTGTGCTTCCTCCACAAACCCACAGCCCTTATTACTCCTAATTCCTGTATATGAAACTCTCCTGCACAAAAGAAAATCTCCAGAGCGGACTGGCCGTGGTCGGGCGGGTCGCCAGCAAGAACATGACGCTGCCAATTTTGGGAAACATCCTCCTCCGAGCCGAAAAGGGCGTCCTGCACCTTAGCGCGACAAATCTTGAGGTCGGTGTGACTGCCCGCGTCCGCGCCAAGGTCTCTCGTGACGGCACGCTGACAGTTCAGGCGCGCCTCCTGACAGAGTTTGTAAGTCTCTTGGAACACGAAAAAATTGACCTGGACGCAGAGGGGGCGACACTTCATGTCGCGAGCGCGTCCTCAAAAACGACAATTCGCGGGATTCCGGCTGACGACTTCCCAATCATCCCGGGCGTTCCCCGCGAGGACGGAATAAAATTGTCCGCACCGGCCTTCCGGGAGGCCCTTTCCCAGGTGTTGTTTGCGGCCGCGCAGGATGTTGCCCGACCGGAGATAAGCGGAATTTATTTGGCCGTCGCGGAAGGGCAACTGACACTGGCGGCAACCGACAGCTATCGCCTGGCCGAGCGGACGATGAAGATTGAGGACGGCACGACCGCCATGAAGACAACCATCGTGCCGGCCCGCGCCCTCAACGAGCTCGTTCGGATCCTGCCGGACGAGGGGTCGGTCGAAGCACACTTCAGCGAAAGCCAGGCGTTGTTCCTCGTCGACAGCGCCGAACTGACCACGCGCCTGATCGAGGGACAATATCCCGACTACAAACAAATAATCCCAAGGTCGTCCACTTCCGAAGCACGGGTTGATATCGAGCCATTCTCAAAGCTCGTCAGAACCGCCAGCTTGTTCTGTAAGCCCGGCATCAACGACGTGACCCTGGAATTTCTGCCGGAGAAGAAAACCATCGTCTGTTCAGCGGCGAACGCCGAGCTGGGCGAACACCGCGGCGAGATCTCGGCGCCAGTCCAGGGCGCTCACAACACGGTCGTCTTCAACTACCGCTACCTGCTCGAGGGGCTCGCCAATCTCAAAAGCGCCAGCGCGTCAATCGGCGTGAGTGACAACGTCAGCCCGGGCGTACTCCGACCGGAAAAAAGCACCGGCTACCTCTACATCATCATGCCGATCCGGCAGTAGGGGATGAGCACGCACGTTCGCAACCTGCTCGGGGGAGCCCTCGAACGCGGCGGCATAAGCCAACAGGTATTGGCAGCCAGAATTGTGGACGAGGCGCTGCGGGTGGTGCGCAAAACGCTCGGACCCGACGCCGCCCGCTTAATTTATCCGACCGCTTTCTCCCAGGGCGAGCTTCGGTTCCGCGTCAGCGCCCCGATCGCGAGCGTCGAGCTTCATCAACACGAACAACGCCTTCTGGCCGAACTGCGCAAAAAGTTTCCGGGCACAAAAATTGAGCGGCTAACGACCATCCCGACGGCACGGGGACGAAAAGACTACCGGACAACCACCGAGAGGTAGTCGCTTTGGAGCGTCCGGCCAGGGCTGGCCGCACGAAAAAACAGGCGATATGCGCCGCCCTCGGACGGAACCGCCCACGGCGCAGACGCGGTTGAATCCGGCCCCACGCTGGCCGTCGCGATCTCGGCGGTCTGGTTGCGGGGGTCAACCACGGCGAACGTCACGGCGCTAACGCCCGCTGGATCATAGGCGAAGGCGCGGAGCAGTAGGGTTGTCGAAGCCGCCGCCTCGCTGTTCTGGCTGGGGGCAATAAAGTAGACGGTGGCAGCGGAGAGGTCGCGGAGGACGTTAATATCGACGCTGGCGCTGACGGAATTCTCGACGTCGTCCTTCACCACGACGGTGAGAGTATGGAAGCCGTTTGACGCAGCGGCCAGGCTGATGCTGGCCGTGGCAAGCGGCCCGGCGCTTGAGAGCACGGGCTGATCATCGAGGAAGAATTCGGTTGAGGCAATCGTCCGCGCCGAGGCGACAGAAACCGACACCGTCACCGCGACGTCGCTGATGGTGGCGCCGGGAATCGGCGAGACAATACTCACAGATGGCGGTTGTGTTCGCAGGTCGCACGACTCGAGCGGCGGGCGCTGTTCAATATAGCCATGCTCCTTGGCCCAGCGTTGGACCGCTTCCTCCCACGACCCAAACTGCGGGTCGCTGGCTGGGTTAATCGGCGGCGGACCGCGCGGGTCTTCTGGATCGACGAAGTACAGAATGTCGTGGACCGCCCGGACGGTCTTTTCGGTCACAAACTCCGCTGGCCACCGCTCGAGACAGGCGGCGGGAATCTCCTTTCCGGTCACGCGATCGATCTTGGCCGGCGCCTCGCCCTCAATTTTCCCGTCAAGAATGGGCTTACCAGTCTTTGGAATTTTCGCTTTCTTAAATTGCTCGGGCTTGGTCTTCGCAACCGCCTTTCGCATGAAGGCGTTCCAGATCGGCGCCGCCACGACCGACCCGTCCGCCCCGCGCTTCATCGGTTTATTTTTCGTTTCGCCGGTCCAAACTCCGGCCACCAGGCCGGGCGTGAAACCAAGCGCCCAGGCGTCGCGAAACTCCTGCGTCGTTCCGGTCTTGGCGGCGACGGGACGATCGGGGAGCGTTAGGAAGTTCCGCGACCCAAAGATGAAACTTCGGGCGTCATTATCACTTAAAATATCGGTCACCATGCGGGCCACGTTTTCCTCGAGGACGCGCGTTTCTTGATCTTTGAATTCTTCCAGCACCTGACCGCGCTCGTCCTCGACCCTGAGGATCGGCGAGGTGCGGTGGAGCACCCCCTCGGCGGCCAGCGCGCCGAAAGCAGCGGTGTGTTCAAGCAGCGTCACGTCGGCCCCCCCGAGGACCAGCGACAGGCCGAGACGCGAGCGGTCTTCCCAAGTGGTATAACCCATCTTCTGGGCCTGGTCGACGACGCGATCAAGCCCGGCCAGGTAGAGGGTTTTGACCGCCGGGACGTTCAGTGAGCCGGCCAGCGCACGCCGCATCGTGATCGGTCCATGCTCCCGCCCGTCGTAGTTCTGTGGGACGTACGCCTTGCTGCCTGGCACCGCAAAGTTCGTTTTCAGGTCGAAGAGAACGGTGTTCGGCGTGAAACCCCGACTGAACGCAGTCGCGTAGACAATCGGTTTGATCGAGGAACCCGGCTGCTGGAGGGTCAGCGCAACGTTGACGTTGCCGTCAATATCGGTATTGAAGTAATCGCGCGAACCGACCATCGCCAGGAGCTGCCCGGTTTTCGGGTCGATTGCAACCAAGGCGGCATTCGTGGCGCCGAAAGACTCGTTTTTCTTGGCCTGGTCGGCAATCGCCTGCTCGGCGGCCAGCTGCTTGTCAATGTCGAGGGTGGTCGTGACGCGAAGGCCGCCCCGCTCAACCTCTTTCTCGCCATACTTTTGAGTTAACAACTCGCGCACAAAGAAGACGAAATGCGGCGCGATGATGGTTTCGCGCTTCGGCTTGATGCCGCCCAAGACGTCAATTGCCTTGGCCTCCTCCGCCTGCGCGCTGGTGATGTATCCCTGTTCGACCATCAGGTCGAGAATGTAGTGCGATCGACCGACGAGCTTGTCGGTATGGTTGCCATACGGCGAATAGAAGGTCGGTGCCTGCGGCAGGGCGGCCAGAACCGCCGACTCCGCGAGCGTCAAGGCCTTTGCCGGTTTTCCAAAGAACGTTTCGGCCGCCGCCTCGACGCCGTAGGCGTTCGCACCGTAAGGAATCTCGTTGAAGTAGAGCTTGAGGATCTGTTCCTTGGTAAACCGCCGCTCGATTTGGTAGGCCAGGACAAGCTCCCGAACCTTTCGCGTCAGTTTTTTCTCACGGGTCAGGATCGCGTTCTTCACGAACTGTTGGGTGATCGTCGAGCCGCCCTGTGACGACCCGGTGGTGACGTCCCGCCAGAGGGCGCGGAGGATACCGGCCAAGGAGAACCCCTGGTGTTTGTAAAAATCCTTGTCCTCGATCGCGATCGTGGCGTTGATGACATCCGGGGCGATGTCCTCGAGCCCGACGACGGTGCGACGCTCGTCGCCGTGAATTTCGTACAACAAGGTCGTGCCGTCGCGGGCGTAGATCCGCGTCGACTGAGCCACGCTGCGTTCGGAAATTTTGTCCGGATTCGGGAGATCCCGAGAAAACCAAGCAAACACGACCACCACCGAAAAAACAAAGAACAAGACCGCAATAATCGCGGCCGGCAGCCAGAACGAAACCAGGCGTTCTTGGGTGGATCGTTTCTTGAGCGCCCCTCGAACGCGCTGGAGCAGGCGGCGCACCAGGATCGGGGGGAACACGAGGAACGAGCCGAGGCGGTTTCCCGCGCGCCCCCCGCCAACGTCACGGAGGTCGCGCCACGAACGGTTAAAACGCGGACGCTCTTGATCGCCCGCGTCACGCTTTCTCTGGAGGTGAGGAATCGGCATGCTGGGCGGAGATTTGACCAGACACTCAAAGAGCCGCCAACACAGCGGACGCGACCGGGGCTAGCCGAGGCGCTACGGCAAGAACCGCATGTAGCTGCAACATAGCCACCCGAGCATAGCAAAAACATGCTATAATTTCAACGCCAATTCCAATCCCATGGCGAAACCGTTAGAGCAACAACTCGACGAACTGCTCTCGCGTGGCGCGATCGAGGTCATTGATGAAAACCATCTCCGCCGGCAGCTGCTGGCAGGCAGGCGATTGCGCTTAAAGTTCGGCATCGATCCGACCGGTAGCCGACTGCACCTCGGACACGCCGTTCCCCTGCGCGTCCTCCGGCGGTTTCAGGACCTCGGGCACACCGTGGTCCTGATCATTGGCGACTTCACTGCCCGGATCGGCGACCCGTCAGGGAGAACGGCCACCCGCCCGCCGCTCAAGCCGGAAGAAATCGAGCAGAACTTCGCCACCTACGAACGCCAAGCGCTCAAAATCCTCGATCACAAAAACGTCGAGGTGCGCTGGCAATCGGAGTGGTTTGATACGTTCAATTTGCGCGAGGTGATTCGGGAGGCAGCAAAGCTTTCGGCTGGCTGGATCCTCTCGCACGAGACGTTCCGGAGTCGCATGAAAAAGGGGCAGCCGCTTGCCATGCATGAACTTCTCTACCCACTCGTCCAGGCGTACGATTCAGTGGCGGTGGAGGCAGACGTTGAATTTGGGGGGCTTGATCAGAAGTTTAACCTGCTGACTGGCCGTGAGCTCATGAAAGCCCACGGCCTGCCGCCGCAGGATGTGGTGTTAACAAAATACTTGGTTGGTACCGACGGGCAAAAAATGGGCAAGTCATTGAACAATTTCATCGCCCTCGAAGAGGAGCCGTTTGAGATGTTCGGTAAAATTATGAGCATGCCGGACACGGTATTGCATGACTACTTCGAGCTAGCCACGGACGTGCCCATGGCAGATTTTGACAAAATGAAATGGTCAGGGACAGAAGCGCGGAATACGAAGATGTTCTTGGCGCGGAAAATCGTTGAGCAGTATCACGGCGAACGGGCGTCGCAAGCAGCGCTGCGCCGCTGGAACGATTTCGTAAAAGGGACCGTGCCAGCGGGGTCGGTCCGGCTGAAGGACGTTCCGGAACAATCGCTGATTGAATTGTTAACGATTTCCCGGATTACAAAGAGCAAGAGCGAAGCGCAACGGACGATTGAACAGGGCGGCGTCAAGGTCAACGGCACGGTCGTACAGAACTGGCGCACGAAGCTGAAAACCGGCGATGTTGTGACTGTCGGCAAAAAGAAAGCGACCTATACCATCCAGTAGAATCGCTTAGCGCCCGAAGTCCCAGAATGACCGCCAGACCTTAACGACGGCGTTTTTTCTTCTCGCTCCCGCGGAAGAACCAAGCCGCGTCTTCTGGCGGTACGGTGTTGACTATCAGGCGTGAACCGAGTTCCAGGCCGGCCCAGACGTCGCCGCGCTCGATGAGGCTCAGCACGGCCGAGGATTCGATTCGATCGGCTTTGCCGTGGCTGACGAGTCCCGTAAAGAGTGCGGTCCTCCCCAGAAGTCCGAGGCGTGTTTGCCGACCATACTGCACGACACCCCAGGCCCCCCGCCTGCTGGTCGTAAGGAAGAACGGGAATGTGCACAGAACGGGCGCCGTGATCGCGTGGGACCAACGGACCACCTTGGAGTAGTCCGACTCTGGTTGCCAGTGGGCACGGCGATCTGATTCGTCGGCCAGCTCAACCAGTTTGAGGTGGAGTCTCCTTCCGAGGTCCCGGGCACATTCGAACTTGAAGAGGTAGTCGCTGTCTACGACGTAGAGGTCCTCATCCTCGACGAGCTGCCACCACTGAGTGCGGATGACCTGCCGGGCCAACCGGCGTGCTTCGTAGGCTCTCCGCAGTTCGAT